>JACRAS010000230.1 GCA_016234705.1 Betaproteobacteria bacterium
AAATCGGCGCGGACGGCCGAGCCGAACGCATCCAGCTTCCGCGCGCCTGCCAGCCGGCATAGAGCGGCGACTTCATCGCGGTGCCGGTCGATAAGGTTCGTCATGGTTGGCTCCAGGGTGAATTATGCCGCAGGCGCATTGTTTAGCGAAGATGTACTTCGGAAACCCAATCCCGAACAGCTACGTCGTTTCTCCTCTGTGGGGAAGGGTATCGAGCACGCTACCGCCCTGCAACGCACTCGCGTGTTTCGCATAAATTTGATTCCGCTGCGGCCATCGTTGCCGCACTGCGCCGGTTCCCGAATGCCGGACTAGGCCGCGGGGACCGGCCAATCGCGGCGCGGCTTGCGCAATATGGCGTGCCACGCGTTCATTCGGGCCTGCGCTCGCCCAGTTCGCCGACTTCGCGCTGCAATTGCTCGATCTCGGTCTTGAGCGTTTCGTATTCGGCCATCTTGCGCTTGAGAAACTGCACGGTGATGGTGGCCTTGCTTTCGATGCCCCGCGGCGTGAGCAGGTATGCGTAGGCGAGCTTGTTGTTGCTGTTGCGAAAGTTGCGCACCTTGACCAGGCCCTTGTCGATGAGGGCATTCAGGCAATAGTTGACCTTGCCGAGGCTGGTGCCCAGCTCGCGCGCGAGATCGCGCTGGCTCAGCTCGGGCCTAGCTTCAAGCAGCCGCAGCAAACGCAGATGGGTGTCTTCCATGGGGGGATCGATTGTGGCTGGCATGGTCGTGGGCTGCCGGGTTAAGGGGAGCGGAAACACTCGTCAATGGTGTGTGTTCAAGTCGTGAACGCAGATTAGAGAACGAATCGGGGGGGGATGTCAATTGGCAGAGGGTTGTTGCGGGGTCGAGGGGGGAAATCCTTTCACCCGCTTGGGCTACCCTAGCCACTTTGCGGGTGGTGTTCGGAGACCGATCGCGGCGAGGGAACCCGGAATCCTATCGACCGACGAACTCGAGCGCCTCCGCCGGTTTGACGATCGAAATACCTCTGAAGCGTCCCAATTCAAGCAAATGTCGATCCCCTGTGACGATCAGATCGGCCCGTGCAGCTACCGCGCAGGCGATGACATGATCGTCGTCGGCGTCACGGGGTACCACTCGGGGAATATGGGACGGCATGAGCAAATACGTGAGGGCTTGGTACTGTGCCACCAGTATCGTCACGTTGGTTTCGTGTTGAGCCATACGCTGCGCGAACTTTGGGTAGCCCAAGGTGCGGGTCAGTTCATCGATAAGTACTGTGCTGCTGCAGAGTTCGAAGCGTCGCTCAATCGCCTGATCGATGAGCCGGCGCGGTGGCCCGAGCCAGAGCAGGCCGGCCACGACGACGTTGGTATCGAGTACCAGTCGGGTCAACCGACATTCCGCTGGCGCAGTTCCGCGCGTACCGTGCGGACTTCTTCGATAATTTCCTGTTCAATCTCGGGCGTCAGTTCCTCGCGGGGCATGCGCGCCCACAGCGCACGCAATTGTTCACCGGCCTGTTTCTTGAGTTGCTCGCGCAGCATGGCCTCGATGGCATCGGGCGTAAGCAGCCCCGCGCTTTTCGCCCGTTGCGCGAGTTCGTCCGGCAGATTCAGTGTCAATTCCAGAGTTGTCATATCGTTCCCTCTGTGGCCATTTGACTATTCTAACGGATCAACCGCACATCGGGACAGCCCGGCGATTTCGGCAGCCTTGCCTTGGGAGACTTTTCCCAGTTCGTACCACTTCACCGCCGCGGCCACGCGCATCTCCTGGCCGAATTCGTCCGGCGCCCGATGAAGGCTCGCGAACACGGATTCGGGAACCTGCAATATCAATTGCGTCATGCGTTTCTCCTGCTTCAACCAGAATATTCAGGGACAGGTGATTACTTTTCCGGCTTGAACAGGATTGCTTCGATCCGCGCAGCCACGTCATCGATAATCGCCGCCGGGACGGCTTCTCTAAACTTCACCTTGCGTACCCGCCAATCCAGTGATTTCAACTGGTGGCAATGGACTGCGCCTTGCGTGTCCGTGCCCGATCCCATCAGCGTGACTATCGTGCCATACGTACGCGCGGCAGCCGTCCCGCCTTGCGAGATGGGGCAGATCATCGCCAGCCCACGGCTGTTGAACGCTTTGGCGCTGACCACCAACCCGAAATGCGGCCCTTTCATTTCTTGTCCGGAAGACGGGTCGAATTGCAGATGCACAATGTCTCCGCGATCCGGCACGTAGGCCATCAGAGCGCTTCCTTGCCGACCGGCCCCATGGCGTCCCAACCATCGACGCGAGGCAGCGCCCCCGGCATCTCGGCCAGCAAGTCTTCCAGTTTGTAGCGATGCTTGCGCGGCGCATTGACGGTCATGCGGGCACCTTCCAGCAGAAGGTCGACCTGCGAGCCCTCCTGGAGCTGGTTTTGTTGAATAAACGCTTTAGGCACCGTCATCACCAGCGAACCGCCGGCTCGTCTCAGGGTTTGGAGCATACCTTTCTCCAGCATGATAGAAAGTTCTATTTTAATAGGATTGATAGTTCTATGCAAGTAGGATTTCACGTATGCGATGAGGATTCCTCCGGCCCCAAACAGCATCATCGATGCCGCCAGGCTTGCGCGATGTTGCCGGTCAAGGCGAATGTTCCTCTCCCCGTCCCGCGGGGAGAGGAGACGTACACATTCCGCGGTGCCGCCGCAAGAGGGGGGTTAGAGCAACCATCGGTCGAACGCTTTCAAGGTCCCAGCGTCTTCTTGATGTCTTTCGTAAGCAGGTACAGGTGGTATTTGTCCACCGATGAAGCCTCGAAGCCAATCCTTTTGCACGGTTGCGCTCGATCGCGCGCGCAACCTGGTTAGCAATTCGTCCAGGGCACCCACGATGCTATTAGCTTCGCGGCCAAGCGACTCATTTGACCTGGCATGCCGCATTGTTTATACTTACGTTTATACATCTGGATCTAAGGGGTGAACCATGACCGAAGCCGTTCTCGATATCAAACAGTGGGGCAATAGTCTGGGTGTTCGCTTGCCCGCGGCGGTCGCCCGCATGGCGCATCTGCGCGTCGACCAGCGGGTTCGTGTTTCGGTGGAAGATGGGCAGGTGGTCATCACCCCGGTCACCGACGCCGCGCTTACCTTGGAGCAACGGCTGGCGCGCTTTGATCCGGCGCGGCACGGCGGTGAAGTCATGGCAAGTAAAACCATCGGGGCGGAGCGGTGGTAGCCACCAAGCGATCGGCCCCGGGAACACGTAGCCTCTGGATGCCGGACCGCCGGGACATCGTCTGGATCGACTGCAACCCACAGGTCGGGCGGGAAATGCGCGACGTTCATCCCTTTCTGGTACTCTCGCCGCGCATCTTCAACGCGAAAACTTCGCTGGTCATCGGCTTGCCCATGAGCACGGCGGAATACAACGCCGACAACCCTTTTGCCGTGGCAGTCGGTCAGGCCAAGGGGCGCAAGGCGGGGCAGACCAGCTATGTGCTCTGTCACCAACCCAAGTCCTTCGACTGGCGTTTGCGCCACGCCAAAGTCCACCCGCTCGGGGCGTTGTCTGATGGCCTGTTTGCGCAGGTGTGCGAGCGCCTGAATCAAATTATCCGTTTGGGCTAGCGGACTGTTGTTTGCGGTTGTTGTTGACGGTAGCGAAGAGTCTGCTTTTGATAGGCAGCGAGAAGCAGATTCTTCGGCCCGCGGCCTCAGAATGACAATTTTTGGAGGTCCCCTTTACTCAATCAGAGTTTCCCTTGTTCCACACCCTTTGACCTGCTCGCCGGCCGGACTTTACCGTCCAAAGCTTTTGGCGCGCTTGCTCTTTCCGCATGAATTCGTCGAGCCGTTGCTCGAAACCCCGCGCCCGGTCCACCGGAACGATCAGCGGCATGGTTGCGGACGCATTGATTACGTCATAGTTGTAGGCGGGGTTCAAGATCTTGAACTCCTCGATTTTCATTTCGGCGAACCGCGCCGCCTGGGAAAGGTCGAGGGCGGCGGATCTGGCCACCGTCGTGAAGTATCTCAGGTTCGGCACGGCGGGCAGTGCGATGCGAAACGAGGCGGGGCTCAGGACGATCTGTTTGACTGCCATCAGCTTCGGAACGTAATTGCGGGTTTCGGCCGGTAATTGCAGGCTCGCGAAATCCACGGGTAGTCCTTTTGCGCGGTTACGCTCGAGCGCGCGCGCGACCTGATTCTCACCCCAATTGTAGGCGGCAAGCGCAAGCTGCCAATCACCAAAGGTGTCATGCAGGAACGTAAGGTAGTCGAGCGCAGCGGCGGTAGAGGCGATGATGTCGCGGCGGGCATCGAAGGCGTTGTTCCGCGGCAGCTTGTATTTATTCGCGGTCTCGGGAATGAATTGCCAGAGGCCGGAGGCCTGCGCCGGGGACAGCGCGAACGGGTCGAAGCCGCTTTCGACGAAAGGCAGCAGCGCCAGTTCCATCGGCATGCCGCGCTGTTCGATTTCCTCGACGATGTGAAACAGGTAGTAGCGGCTGCGCTCCAGGATTTTCGTCACCAGCTCGGTGTGCGCCGCATACCAGGCTTCGGACTGCGTTGCTTCCTTGGCGTCGACTCTTGGTAGCGAGAACCCCGCGCGGATGCGGTCCCAGACATCGGCGAAATGCAGTTTTGCGTTTCGGGCGTCCTTGGCGTCCGGGGCGAAGTTGAGAACCAATGCGGGAAGCGAAGGCTCGGTCGTCGCGGCGCCCGCCGGCGGTACTTCGATCGGCGCGACCGGGCGTAGGGCGGCGAGTTCGGGGTCGGGGGTTATGTTGACAAAGGGAGAGGCGACAGACAAAGACGAAGCGCATGACACAAGCGCCAATAGCGCGCAGGTGACAAAGTTGGGCTGTAGCGCCATGCTCAGAACTTTCCGAACTTCAAGGCGCTGAAGGCATCGCCTTGGCGCTCCACCGGTTTCATCAATCCCTGGATCACGGCATTGGCTTCGGCGTGGCCGCGTTCCGCGGCTTTCGCGAACCATTGCAGCGCGGCGCGGCTGTCGCTGTTCACGCCCAGCCCTTCGTCGTAAAGAACGGCGATCCGGTACAAGGCGTCCGCGTATCCGGCATCGGCGGCGCGCCGGTAGCGCCGCAGCGCTTCCGCGTAGTTGCGCTCCACACCCTTGCCCGTCTGATAGAGCAGGCCCAGACGCAAGTCGGCATCGCGCCAACCTGCTTCCGACGCTTTTTCGTACCATGCGGCCGCCTCCTTGGATGCGCGCATCTCGGGCGGACCCTCGTCGAGCAGGATCGCCAGGCGCAGCGCGGCTTCGCCGTCGCCGCGCGTCGCGGCCTCGCGGTACCAGCGCAGAGCCGCGCGCGGATCCCGGCCGGCGCCGAAGCCATATTCCAGGAACAAGCCGGCCAGGCGCTCGGCTGATGGCAGGCCTGCGCGTGCGGCGGCCAGCGTCAGTCGCATCGCCTCGCGCTCGTCGCGGGCCTTGTATCCGTCTCCCGCAAGCTGCAAAGCGAGCAGTTGCTGAGCCAGGGGATTGTCTTGCGCAGCCGACTTCTCGATCCACGCCAGACCTTGAACCGGATTGCGCTCCGCTCCCTTGCCTTCGTAGAGCGCCTTGCCCAGTTTGTATTGGGCTATGGCCAGCCCGCCTCGGGCGGCTTTTTCATACCAGTCGAGTGCAGCCGCGAGATTGGGCACGCCACGCACCGGCGCGTAGCCCCCGCTCTCGTACAGACGCCCGATGTGATAAGCGGCAATACCGCTTCCGGCTGCCGCCGCCTTGGTGTACCAGCTCAGGGCGCGATCAAGATTGAGCTCCACGCCCCGGCCTTCCTGGTAGAGCCAGCCGAGGTTGTTCTGCGCTTCGCGCTCGCCCGCGGCGGCGGCGCGCTCGTACCATAGGGCTGCTTCCTGCTCGTTCTTCGCCACGCCTATGCCGTTCTGGAGCATGAAGCCGAATGCGTTTTGCGCGGCCGCGTGGCCCTTGTCGGCCGCGCGCTTGAGCAGATCAGCCGCTTGCTCGAGGTCCCCGCGAACGAGTTTGCCTTCGAAGACCAGGGATCCAAGATGATAGAGGGATTCGGGGTCGTGCCGTTCGGCGGTTTGCTTCAGGCGCTCCAGCGCGCCGGCGTCGCCCGCGCCCGCGCTATTCACCAAGGCCTCCGCCTCGTCTGGAGTCAGCGCAAGCGCAAGCATCGGCTGCCCGAGGAGGAGGGCTGCCAATATTGCGATGTTGCAAAAATACAACATAGAAGAACCCCACCGGCAGCCATCCGTATCGCGCTGCCACAGTCTGTAATCTTGACCGTCGCGCCTATGGGCCGTTTATCGTGCTTAGGTTAGCACAACTCTTTCTTTGCGGGCTGTCCCAAAAAAGGGGAAGATGAGTGAACCCATATATACTTGACTTTTTACACGGAAACTGTTTTATAGTGCATTGAAATAATGAATATATATGGCATTAGCAAGGTGAAATGCGAATTTTACGAACCTGAGCGGGCGGGCTATGACTTCTGCGAGTCAGTTGCAGGCTGGAATGAGGCCGAAGTCCGATGCCGAAGATTCATCGGTTTGGCATTTGCACGAGTCAGGATTGGCCCGGTGTAATTAGAAAAACTCGCAGGCGAACGAATAAATGGTGCTTCCCACAAAACTTAAAATTGCCTACAATGTTTTCCCTGCCGAAAAACTGGGTACTAAGTAAGGCGCTCGGTAGCGAGGAATCGAAGAGCGTCTGTGTACGGAGAATAAAAATGCTGACCACAAAATCGCCTGTAGCACGCCGCGCGGTTTCGAAGCTCGGATTATTGTTGTGCGCATTGGCGGCGAACGCCATGGCGGAGAGTCCTCCGGGTTCGGTTCCCATAGGGCCGATGTTCGCATATCCCGAACTCGAAGTTGCCGTGAGGCGCGACAGCAATATCGCCCTCGTGCCGGACGCGCTGCGCAAGGCGGACACGATCTGGTATTTGCGCCCCGTCGTGCGCCTCGAAGCCAAACAAGGGGTCAACGTCTACGACGTGACATATCGCGGCGAATACGGCCGCTACGACAGCCAGAAGACCGATGATTTCGAGAATCACGATTTCGGCGCGAACGCGAACGTGACCTTCGATGCGCGCAACAAGCTCAAGCTCGGGCTCCGCTACCAGGACAAAGTGGACCCGCGCGGCACCTTGAACCTGGCTGCGACGCCCACGCCCAACGAGTACCGGCAGAGCGGCGCTACGGGCTTGTACACCTATGGCGCCGAGGATGCACAAGGCAAACTTGAATTGGAAGGCGGCTATTACGACAAGCGCTATGTCAACAATCGCTCTTTGGGCACCTCCGCGCTCGACCACAACAATACAAGTTATGGCGGCACTTTCCTGTGGAGAGTGATGCCGAAGACCTACGCCACCTTCAATCTCAGGCGGTCGGTGTACGACTACGCGGAATCGACGGTCACCCTGGACAGCAAGAACACCTTCGCCCTCGTCGGCCTGCGCTGGGAAGCTACCGCGGCGACTTCGGGCAAGTTCTCAGTGGGCAATTTGACCAAGAAATTCGACTCGGCCGGTCAGGCCGCCGGGCGCCGGGACTTCTCCGGGCTGGCGTGGGAAGGCGCGATCAATTGGAAACCGCTTAAATACTCCAGCGTCGATTTCATTACTCAGCGCGCGGTAAACGATTCCACCGGCCTGGGAAATTTCATTGTCAACCAGACCTATCAAGCCCTATGGACGCATGCCTGGACCAGCCGGATCAGTTCGAAACTGAGCGGAAGTTATTCGAGCGACAAGTTCAACAATGCGCCGGTTGCGGCTGCCGGCGGCGCCGATCGGGACGACACCACCAAGTCCGCCGGGCTGCGGCTCGATTACAGCGTGAAGCGCTGGCTGAAATTCGGCGCCGAATACCTCTATGGCGTGCGCGACTCGAATGACAACAACTCCGATTACAAGCGCAACCAGTTGATGTTCCTCCTTTCGGCAACGCTCTAGATTGCCGAACAAAGCGAGGGGAAATCTCCCGAGGAGACTTCCTGCGGTGCGCATCCCCTCGTGCTCCCCTAAATCACGCGCCTAACGGTAATTCTGTTAGGCGCTTTTTTGCATAGGCCCGGATAATTACTCTAGAATAGGTGTTCCTGATTGCAGGAACACCCAGGGCGGGCCGGATCCCCTTGGCTTGACGGGGCCGGCCTACCGCCCTTCCAATGCGGTTTTTGCGGGAAACTCGAAGTAAAACCATGGGGCAACGCGTCTGTTACTTTCTTGCCGCAGGCTTGCTGGCGATTTTGCCGCGGCTGGCGCACACTCTGGAGGGCGACGATCTGCTCTCGCGCTATCGCCTCGCCTCCGGGGACGTCATTTCCATTTATGTCCTCGGCGAGGACGACCTCAAACGCGAGAAGGTGCGGCTCACCGATGCCGGCACGATTCAATATGCCGTGCTCGGCGAAATCCGGGTCAAGGGGCTGACCGCGGGAGAGTTGGAGCAAAAGATCACCTCCGGACTCCTCAAGGCGGAGTATCTGAAGAACCCCAAGGTCACCGTGAGCGTAGACGAATACCGCCCGTTCTTCATCAACGGCGAAGTGTACAAACCCGGAGGTTATCCCTATGTCCCGGGGCTCACCGTGCTCAAGGCGGTATCGCTGGCGGGCGGGTTCAAGGATCGCGCTTCCAAGAGAAACATGTTCGTGGTGCGCGACGGCACCGCGAACGAGGCGCGCAAAAAAGTGGAACTGGACAGCGCTATCTACCCAGGGGATATCCTGACCATCGAAGAGAGCTTCTTCTAGCGTGGCCAACATGCAGATCGAACAGCTTCCGCTCGAGGATTCCGCCGCCGATGTGCGGCCGGAGGACGCGCTCTCCGCCCAACTGCGCTTCTGGCGCCGCAGCCTGGAGAAAAAGCGCTGGGCGATCGTGCTGCTCACTTTGCTGGTCGGCGCCGTCACCGCGCTGGTCGTCTATTCCATTACGCCCGTCTATCGTTCGACCGCCACGCTTTACATCGAGCCGGCGAAATCGAAAGTCGTCTCGATCGAGGAAGTGTACGGCGGCGTTAGCGGCAACCGCGAGCATATCCAGACACAGTTGGAAATCCTCAAGTCGCGCGAACTCGCCGAAAAACTCGTCAAGCGACTCAAGCTGACCACCGACCCAGCCATAGACCCCAGGCAAAAGCCGCCCGCGCTGAATCTCCCGATACACTTACGCGACTGGATTCCGGCCGGCTGGCTGCCGGAGGAGCCGCCTCTGTCCGAAGAAGCCCTGACCGCTGCCGCGATCCGCTCGGTCCAGTCCGATCTCGACGTGCAACTGGTTCGCCTCAGCTTTTTGATCCGGGTGAGCTTCGAATCCAGCGACAAGGCCCTCGCGGCAAAAGTGGCCAACACCCTGGCCGAAGTCTATATCGAAAGCGACCTCGAGTCCCGGCTGCAGATGACGCAGAAAGCGGGTTCCTGGCTTACCGAACGGGTCAAGGGCCTGAGGGCAACGGTCGAGGCTTCCGAGCGCGCACTGCAGCAGTTCCGCGACAAGGAAAAAATTGTCGATTCAAAGGGTGTGGCGCTGGGCGCAAGCAGCCAGCTCACTACCCTGACCACCGCCATGGTCGCGGCGCATCAGAAGGTCGCCGAGTTGGAAAATGCCTATCGCCAGGTCCAGGCGGTGCTCAAAGGCGAATCGCGGGCGAAACTGGAGTCGATCCCGGCGGTGTTGCGCAGCCCCAGCGTGATACCGCTCAAGACGGCGGAAGCCGAAGCCGAGCGCAAGCTGGCCGAGCTCAACAACCGCTACGGCGCCAATCACCCGAAAATCATCGCCGCGGAGTCCGACGTGCGTCAGGCCCGCGAAAACACGCAGAAGGTGGTCGATTCGGTGGTGTCCAGCATCACGCGCGAGTATGAAGTCGCCAAGGCGACCGAGAAAACCATGCAATTGTCGCTGGACAAATCGAAAACCGAAATCCAGGACATGAGCCGCAAGGAATTCCAGTTGGCCTCGCTGGAGCGCGACGTGCAGACCAACCGCCAGCTCTACGACCTGTTCGTCAACCGGGCGAAGGAAACGGGCGTCACCGGCGACCTGCAGTCCACCATTGCGCGCGTGGTCGATCCTGCCATCGTTTCCGGGACTCCGGTCAAGCCGCGGAAGACCCTGATCATCTCGATTTCTCTGGTGATCGGTCTGATGCTGGGCGTCGTGCTGGCGCTGCTGCTGGAGTATCTGGATAACACCGTGCGTTCGGGCGAAGACGTCGCGAACAAGCTCGAAGTCCCCCTGTTGGGGATCTTGCCCTGGGTTCCCGGCAAACACGCCAAGTTCGAGTTGCAGCGCGGATTCCTGAAGAACTTCAACCCGGCGTTCAGCGAGGCGGTGCGCACGCTGCGCACCGGGATACTGATGTCGGCGCTGGACAATCCGCACAAGGTGGTGCTGGTCACCTCGTCGGTGCCCGAGGAAGGCAAGACCTCGGTGTCGATGAATCTCGCCTTCGCCTTGGCGCAGGTCAAGCGCACCTGCCTGATCGACGCGGACATGCGCCGGCCCTCCGTCTACAAGGTCATGGGAGGCGAGGTCAATATGCCGGGGCTGTCCAACCTGGTGGCGGGCACCGAGCCCGTGAACAAGTGCGTCTACGAGCATGAGTCGGGGCTGTTTTACATCCCCTCCGGGCCGGTGCCGCCCAACCCGTCGGAACTTCTGTCGTCGAAGCGATTCACCGAGGTTCTGGCGAAACTCGAGACGATGTTCGACGTCATCCTGATCGATTCGCCGCCGGTGCAACTGGTGAGCGACGCCACTATTCTGGCCGGTGTCGCGAATGCGCTGGTGTTCGTGGTGCGCGCGGATTCCACGCCCTACCAGGTGTCCAGGGGCGCACTCGAGGTGCTGAAGAAAGGCAAGGCGCAGTTGCTGGGCGTGGTCCTGAACCGGCTGGATGTGGATAAGGCCGAGCGCTACTACGGTTATGGGCGCTATTTCAGCTACGGCGGCAAGTACAAGTATTACAAGCGTTACGGCTATTACGGCGCCACCAAGAAGTAAAGCGCCGCCATGGTCGATGTCCACTGCCACCTGTTTCCGGGCATAGACGACGGGCCGCAGATGCTCGACGCCGCGATCGCGCTTGCCAGGCATGCCGTAGCCGGCGGAATCGGGACGTCGATCGTAACGCCGCACATCGTTCCGCGCCGCTACGAAAACACGCTTTCCGGAATCCGCGAGGCGGCGGCGCGTTTCCGCGCGGAATTGGCCGCCCGCCAGATTCCGCTCGCCATCGGCTACGCCGCCGAGGTGCGCATAGGCCCGGAGGTCATGGCGCTCGCCGAGGAGGAAACGCTGCCGCTGCTGGGGTCCGCCGAAGGCTACGGCATCGTCCTCCTGGAGTTTCCGGACAGCCACGTTCTCCCGGGCAGCGACAAGCTCGCCGCCTGGCTGCTCGGCCGCAACATCCGGCCGATGATCGCCCATCCCGAGCGCAACAAGGAAATCATGCGCGACGTCGATGCCATCGCACCCTTCGTGCAGATAGGGTGCTGGCTGCAGCTTACCGCGGGCTCGCTAACCGGCGTGTTCGGCCCGCGCTGCCGCGAGCGTTCGCGCCAGTTGCTCGAACGCGGCTGGGTGCACCTGCTCGCCTCCGACGCGCACGACACGCCGGCAAGAATGCCGGAGCTGGAACCGGGGCGCGCCGCCGCCGCGGAGATCGTCGGCGAAGAGGAGTCCTGGCGCCTGGTGCGCGAGCGCCCCGCCGCGATCGCCGCGACCAACCCTGGGTTTGCCGAAGCCGCTTAATGGCGCCTGTGCTCGCAATGACACGATCGATCGGCAGATTGTTCGGGCGAGGCGTGTGCGCGGGCACGCTTATCCTGATTCTCGGATTCCTGGCCTTCAAGGCGGGAAAGGAAGGGCTGTCGAATTTCTTCGTGCAGTCGGCGCATATGGAAATCGAACGGTGGTCGAAGCCCGGGCAAAGTTTCCGCGGGGACGAGGGGACGCGCGTGATGCAATACCTCGGCAGCAGCCTGTACCACTCGCCGAACAACCCCTGGCCTCTGGAAGTCATGGGAACGCTGCAATTGCGCAGCATGAGTGCCACCAAGGATCCGCAGCTTGCCGTGGCCGCCGCGCGCAGCGCCAACGTGAACTTCCGCATGGCGCTGGCGCAGAGGCCGACTTCGCCTTTTGCCTGGGCAAACGTCGCGCTGACCAAGCTTTATCTGGGCGAGCAGGACGAGGCGCTGTTCCGGGCGCTCGAGCGCGCGGAGGAACTGGGCCCGTGGGAGCCCGAGGTTCAGCAAACGGTGATTTTCGTCGGCCTTACGCTGTGGAATCGGCTGAACCCGGCCCAACAGGCCACGGTGGTCCGGGCGATGGACCGAGGCGCGCGACGCAATCCCGGTAAAATTGCCGAAATTGCCAAAACTTTCGATCGCATTGACCTGTTTTGTGCGTTAAGCTACAGTACATCTCAAGGTAGGGAAGTTTGTAATCCGGTCGGCAAATCGGGCTCCGGAAAGAAGCCCAATCGACAATAACGCGGGGGTACGTGCCATGACATTCTTCAAATCGAGCCGTTCGGCGCAGCAATTAACTGTCTGGTGCCTGTTCACGATGCTTGCGGTCATGTCGAACCTTGCATGGGCCGCGGTCGGTTACGTGCATGAGGCCTCGGGCGAGGTGCGCGTGCAAAACGGCAGCGCCGCCGCAAGGACCGTCAAGCCCGGCGATACGTTCGATCCCGGGGTAACGTTTCAAACCTCCGGAAACGGCAACGCCGTGATCAAGTTCGAGGACGGCCAGCTCGCGAAGCTGCAGCCCAACACCCTTTTCAAAGTCGATCAATACAGCTTCAATGCGAACAATCCCAAGGCGGGAAGTTCGGCATTGAATCTGCTTCGAGGCGCGATGCGCTTCGTGACGGGCGTCATCGGTTCGACCAACCGCAGTAATGTGCGCTTGGCCGCGGGCACTGCGACCATCGGCATACGCGGGTCCGACATGACGCTGGTCGTCAGTGCGGCGGGCGCAGTCGAGGCGGCGACGGTTGTTCACGGCGCGATTGCCTTGCAAACGCCGGCGGGCGCAACCAACGTGAACGCCGGACAGTTTTCCGCAGCGCCTGTCGGACAGGCTCCGACACCGGTGGCACCCATTGCAGCCGCGCCGGCAGCGGTCCAGGCCGTGGTGAATACGACGGCCGCGGCGGTGCTTCCGGTGAATACGCCGGTCGCGGTCCAGGCGGCGGCGAATGCGGCGACGGCCGTCGCCGCAGCCCAGTCGGCGATTGCCGCTTCAGCTACCGCAACGGCGGCGGCGGCAGCGGCCAGGAATGCTCCGCCGGCGGTCGCAGCGGCGGCAGCGGCCCAGGCGGCCCAGGCATCAGCCGTAGCGGCCGCGGCGCAGGCCACGGCGGCCACGGCGCAAGTGCAGGCGAATACCCAAGCCCAGGCTGTCGTGGCTACCGCCTTCCAGGCAGGTGCGGCCCCGGCCGCTCCGCCTGCGCCGCCGGCAGCTTCGGCTGCGGCGCAGGTGGTCGCGGCAGCAGCGGCCCCGGTGGCGACGGTCGCCACGGTGCAGGCCGCGGCAGCCGCGGCGACGCAGGTAGCGGCGACGGCTGCGACAGTGGCGCAGACAGCGGCGACCCAGGCGACCAGCGCGGCGACAGCGGCGGCGACGGCGGCGACGCAGGCCTCGACCGCGGCGACGCCCGCGGCGGCGCAGGCGGCAGCGGCAGCGGCGCAGACGGCGGCCAGTGCCGCCGGCGCGCAGGCGACAGAGGCAACGGCGCAGGTTACGGTGGCCGCGGCGGCGACATCGACGACGCAAGCGTCAGTGCAGGCGACGGCGCAGGCGGCGGCGACTCAGGCCACCAGCCAAGCGCAAGCAGCGACGGCGCAGGTGCAGGTGGCGGCTACCGCGGCAACGCAAGCGGCAACGGCGACGACGCCAGCGGCGGCGCAGGCGGCGGCCAGTGCGGCCAATGCGGCGGCCAGTGCGGCCAGCGCGCAAGCGGCGGCGACGACGGCGCAGGCGGCGGTAGCGTCGGTAGCGACGACACAGGTGACGCAGCAGACCGGGGCGGTGATTCAGGCGGCGCAGGCGGCGGCGACCCAGGCGAGCACGCAGGCGCAAGCGGCGACGGTGCAGTCGCAAGCGGCGACGACCGCGGCAACGCAGGCAGCAACGGCGACAACGGCGGCGGGGGCGCAGGCGGCGGCCAGTGCGGCGCAGGCGGCGGCCAGTGCGGCCGGCGCGCAAGCGTCGGCGGCCACGGCGCAGGCGACGGTGGTGGTGGCGCAGGTGACAGGACAGACGGCCCAGGCGGTGGTGGCGCAGGCGGCGGCGGCGCAGGCGACGACCGCCGCGGCGACGGCAACCCAGTCAGCAACGCAGGCGACTACGGCCGCCACCCAGGCGGTGACGGCGCCGAATGCGACAGCGGCAGCAGCAGCAGCGGCGACTGCGGGGCAAGCGGCGGTGGGTGCCGCGGCATCAGCAGCACAGGCGGCGGCAGCGGCGCCTACGGCGGCGCCTACGGTGCCTCTGCCATTCGTCGCACCAGCCCCGGCTCCGGCTCCAGCGCCAGCTCCGGCGCCGGTTGTGGCACCGCCAGTCGTTGCACCGCCGGTTGTGGCGCCACCGGTGGTCATCCCGCCGACGGTCACGCCTCCGCCGATTCTGTGCGGCGGTAGTCCCTGCTGATCCGGCAGAGCGCAATCCACAGGCCAGGTAGCGAAAGCTACCCGGCCTGTTTCTTTTCATGAGCACCGATTACGAGCGGCCTTGGGCAAATCGGTGGCTGTTCGTCTTCTATCTGGCGCTGCTCGTGTGGGCCCCGATTCCGCTGGGGAGCAACCGGCCCTGGGCCTGGGCGATTCTCGAACTCTGGGTGTTCGCGCTCGCCATCTGGTGGCTGCTCGATTTCGCGCGAGGCAAGATCCAGCTTAGTCAGGCCCTCAAAGGCGCCTGGCCGGCGTTGCTGTGCGCGGCGCTGTGGTCAGTCTACGTGTGGCTGCAACTCGTGCCGCTGCCGCTCGAACTGCTGCAGGCGCTTTCGCCTGAGGCCGCGCGCGCGCACGCCGCCGCGGCGTGGCCGGCGGCCGCAAGCGCCGCGCCGCTGACGCTGGATCAATATGGAACCCTCGACGGCGCGTTAAAAAGCGCCGCGTACGTCGCGTTTTTCGCCTTGAGCCTCGCCCTGCTCGACCGGCCCGGACGCATCGCCATCGCCGCCTACATCCTGGTCATTTCAGGTTTTGCGCAGGCGATGTATGGCGGACTGACGTCCCTTTCGGAAACCGGCGCGGATGCGCATGGTTCATTTGCGAACCGCGATCACTTCGCCGCCTACCTGGTGATGTGCCTGTCGGTGGGGCTGGGCTTGCTGATTTCCGAATTGACGGGAGAAGTCTCGCGCAGTTGGAAGCAATTTTTCAGAAATGTCGTCGCCTGGATCCTGAGCCCCAAGATGCGGCTGCGCCTGGCGCTGGTGGTGATGGTGATCGCGCTGGTGCTGACGCGCTCGCGCATGGGCAACACTTCGTTTTTTCTGAGCCTGTTGATTACCGGCGGCATCGGCCTCGTCCTGGCAAAACGCGCGAGCAGATCGATGGTCGTTCTGATTGCGAGCCTGATCGTGATCGATATTTTCATCGTCGGCGCCTATTTCGGGGTGCAGCGCGTGCTGGACCGGATCGAGCAGACGACGATGCAAGCCGAGGATCGCGACGAGGTAGCGAGCGATGCGATCGGAATGTGGAAGGACTATCCGGTATTCGGCTCGGGACTGGGTTCGTTCCAGGTGGTATTTCCGCGCTATTCTCAACAAGACCTCGGCGCGCTCTTCACCCACGCGCACAACGATTACCTGCAGTTCGCCTCTGAAACGGGCGTCGTCGGCATAGCGCTGCTCGGCCTGCTGGTGTTCACGTCGTTTCTGGCGGCGTTGCGCGCGCAGATCATCCGGCACGATCCGCTCATGCGCGCGATTTCCTTCGGCGCGATGATGGCCATCATCGCGTTGGGAATGCACAGCGCGGTGGATTTCAATCTCCAGATCCCCGCAAATGCATTGACCTTCATGCTGCTGCTCGCGTTCGCCTGGATCTCCCTGTATCACGGGTATGACGGCGAATCGCAAGCGGAGCCCGGTTCCCAGGGGGCCGGCGTGCCCGGCCGAGGCATCGGTTCGAGACCTAATCTGTCCTCGCGACGCGGAAGCCGATATAGAAGTCGCGGTCGTCCGAGCCGATAAAGAAGCGGAAGTCATAGCGAACGAAAGCCGGACTATCGACCCACGCGCCCCCGCGCAGCACGCGCCGGCCACACTCCCCGCTCGACCGGTCGCGATCATCGGCGGGCGCGCCCGCGGACTCTTCGTTCAAGCAATCCTCGGTCCATTCCCAGGCATTGCCCAACATGTCGTACAAGCCGAACGCGTTGGGCCGGTAGCTGCCGACCGGCGCCGTGTAGGCGTGCTTATCGTCGCATTCGTGGAATGTCCAGCCAGCGGTACCGGGGACATCGCGCTTCGCGGCCGCATCGGCCACGTTGGCGTAACGGCAGGCAGCGCCCGGATTGTCGCCCCAGGGCCGGGACGTCGGATTGCCCGCGCGCGCGGCGTATTCCCACTCCATCTCGGTAGGCAGGCGATAGCGTTTGCCGGTTTTCTTCGTCAGCCACTCGGCGTAAGCCTTGGCATCGTTCCAGTTGACGCAGACCACCGGCTCCTTATCCGTTTGCGCAAAGCCCGGATTGCGCCAATCCTTGGACGCATCCTGCTGGTAGCTGCTGCCGTTCCAGGCAAAGCAGCCACCGCTTGGCGCATGGCCGCTTTCCCGCGCGAAACGCGCGAACTGCGCCCTGGTCACTTCGTATTTGCCCACGCCGATTGCGGCCGGTATCGCCAGCGAAATCTGCGGCTCTTCGCGGCTGGTTTGCCCCGCCTCGTTTTCGGGCGAGCCCACGCTCAAGTTCCCCGGCGGGATCACCACCAGCTCCGGGCAACCGGCGCAGTCGCGAAACACCGTCCCCGCCGCGAGGCGCTGCAAATTGTGCTGTCGCGGCGCGGGCTGCCGCGTCTGCACCGTCGTCGGTGCGCCGCCGGGATTGCGTTGCTGCGCGAGTGGATGCGAACTGCCCAGTCCAAGCAGCAGCGCGGCAAGTATCCAGTGAAGAATGCCGGAAAACAGGGTGGCCTCCCTGACCACGTTTGTTATGCCGTCATGTTGGCATCATTGGGGCGGCGGTTCAAGTTTGGCGCGATGGTTTGCCGCGAAGCAGAAAGAATCCCCGGAAAAGCGCTGAAGCAGCGTGAGTCGGGCTCCCGCCGCGATAGGTCGAAGATGAGGAGCAGCGCGGCATTCTCTTGCCGGCACCCGCTCACGCGATGCCCCATCCGCGCGCAACAGACGATCTTCAAAGAACCCGTTTCCCTCATTTTGAAACGGGCTCTTATATTGCAGCGCGGTCGAGGAACTCGCCCAGCGCCTGGTTGAACGCGTCCGGCTGCTCCAGGTTGGAAAGATGCGCCGCGGAGGGAATGATCACCAACTTCGAGCCCGGCAGCGCCTGGTGGATTTCCTCGGCCATCGCTACCGGCGTGCCGGGATCGTCCTTGCCGACGATGACCACGGCGGGGCAGCGGATTTCCTTCAAGCGCGCGGTCAGATCGATTTTCGGGATGGCGTGGCTGCAGCCGATGTAGCCCGCCGCCGGCGTGGTCCGGATCATGGCCGCCACTTTCTCGACCAGTTCCGGGCGCGCTTTCCTGAACGGCTCGGTGAACCAGCGCGCAAGGGTAGGCGCGACCAGCGGCTCCATGCCCTGGGTCTCGACGGTCTTGATGCGCTCGGCCCACAGGCCCGCGGCCTCGGCGGGATAGCGGCTGGTGGTGTCGCACAAAGCCAGGCTGTTGAACATGCCCGGGTACTTGAGCGCAAAAGTCTGGCCTATCATCCCGCCCATGGACAAGCCGACGAAATGGGTGGACCGCACGCCCAGCGACCGCAGCAGGCCGTGCAGGTCGTCAGCCAGCAGATCCAACGTATAGGCGCCGGCGGGCGCGCTGCTCTCGCCGTGGCCGCGGGTGTCGTAGCGCAGCACCTTGTAGCGCCTCGACAGGCGCTTCGCCTCCTCGTCCCACATGTGCAGATTGCAGGCAAGGGAGTGGCTCAGAGTGAGCCAGTGGCCTTTGCCTTCGACGGCGTAATTGATATCGATGTCATTGGCGCTGGTTTTCATAGCGGTTCCCCTGTCGCAATCTGCCGTTAATTTCTCAACCCCTCATCCGCGCGATGCGGGTGACCTCGGGTATGTGGCGCAGACCGCGCATGATGCGCGCCAAGTGCAGGCGATCGGTGACCTGCAGCGTGAACTGCATGCCGGTATAGGCGCTGCGGTCCTCGTCCATGCTGACATTGTCGATGTTGGAGCCGTGTTCCGCAATCGCCGCCGCCACCTTCGCCAGCACGCCGCGCTGGTTTACCACCGTCACGCGGATGCTGACCACGAACGTGCGCCCGGCCTCCGGCGCCCATTCCACGTCGAGCCACTTGTCCCGATCGGTGCGCGACTTGGCCGCAGTCGGGCAGTCATGAGTGTGGACCACCATGCCTTGGCCCTTCTTGATGAAGCCGATGATGGCGTCGCCTGGGATGGGGCGGCAGCACTTGGCAAACTGCACCGCCATGCCTTCGGTGCCGCGGATGACAATCGGCCCGCTCTTGCCTTCGGGCTGCGTCTGCTCGGAGGCAGCCAGCAGCTTTCTCGCCACCACGGCCGCGAGGCGCTTGCCCAGCCCGATGTCGGCGAACACCTCCGGGCGCGATCTTGCGCCGTCGTCGCGCAGCAGTTTTTCCCACCGCCCGGCGCCGATCTCGGTGAGGTCCGAGTTGAGCGCGCGCAGCGCCTGATTGAGCAGTTTTTCGCCCAGTTCGGTCGACTCCTCGTAGTGCATGGTCTTGAGGAAGTGGCGGATGTGCGAACGCGCCTTGCCGGTCTTGACGAAGTTGATCCACGCCGGATTCGGGTTGGCATGCGGCGCGGTGATGACCTCGACGCGGTCGCCGTTCTTGAGCTCGGTGCGCAGCGGCACCAGCTCGTGGTTGATCTTGGTGGCGACGCAGCGGTTGCCGATGTGGGTGTGCACGGCGTAGGCGAAGTCCACCGCGGTGGCGCCGCGCGGCAGCGCCATGATTTTGCCCTTGGGTGTAAACACGTAGACTTCGTCCGGGAACAGGTCCACCTTGATGTGTTCGAGGAACTCGGCGGCATCGCGGCTCTCGCTCTGGATGTCCAGCAGCGATTGCAGCCAGCCGTGCGTCTTGTGCTGCAGCTCGCTCAAGTTGGCGTCGGAGGTCTTGTACAGCCAGTGCGAGGCGACGCCGGCTTCGGCCACGCGATGCATGTCGCGCGTGCGGATCTGGATTTCAAGCGGCGTGCTAAACGGGCCGAACAGCGTCGTGTGCAAGGCTTGATAACCGTTCATCTTCGGAATGGCGATATAGTCCTTGAACTTGCCCGGCACGGGCTTGTACAGTCCGTGCAGCGCTCCCAGCGCGAGATAGCACGAGGGCCTGTCCTTGACCACGACGCGAAAGCCGTAGATGTCGAGCACCTGCGTGAACGACAAGTTCTTCTCGCGCATCTTCTTGTAGATGCTGTAGATGTGTTTCTCGCGCCCGCTTACCTGAGCCTCGATGCCGGCCTCGGGCAGGCGCTGCTTGATCTCCTCCAGGATCTTGCCCACCACCTGACGGCGGTTGCCGCGCGCGGCCTTGGTGGCCTTAGCCAACACCCGGTAACGCAGCGGGTACAGGTGCGAGAAAGCGAGTTCCTGCAACTCCTGATACAGATCGTTCAACCCCAGCCGGTTGGCGATGGGCGCGTAGATCTCCATCGTTTCGCGCGCGACGCGGCGGCGCTTTCCCGGCGGCACCGCGCCCAGCGTGCGCATGTTGTGCAGCCGGTCGGCGAGCTTGATCAGGATCACGCGCACGTCGCGCGCCATCGCCAGCAGCATCTTGCGGAAATTTTCCGCCTGGGCGACCTCTTGCGACTGGAACTCGATCTTGTCCAGCTTGGACACGCCGTCGACGAGTTCGGCCACCGGCTTGCCGAAGCGCCGGCTGATCTCGTCCTTGGAGACCTCGGTGTCCTCCATCACATCGTGCAACAGCGCCGCCATCAGCGCCTGCGGATCGAGATGCCATTCGGCGAGAATCCCGGCCACCGCGAGCGGGTGCGAGATGTAGGGCTCGCCCGAATCGCGGTACTGCCCCTTGTGCGCCTTGCCACTGAAATGGTACGCCTCCTCTATGCGTCCGATGTCGGGCGGCTTGAGGTAGCCGGCAAGGTTGCCGGTGAATTCAGCGAGAGCGTTCATGGTGGCGCGAGCCCCCGCCGCAGGAAGAAGGCGGGGAAACCCGCCGGATGTTTTAGGTGGCGTTCGCCCGGTTGAGCATTTCCTTGCCCACTTTGCCGGCGGCGATCTCGCGCAGCGCGATGACCGTGGACTTGTCCTTGTCCGGCTCGACCAGGGGTGTCGCGCCGTTGGTCAACTGGCGCGCGCGGTAGGTCGCGGCGAGCGTCAGCTCGAAACGGTTGGGGATCAGCTTCATGCAGTCGTCAACGGTGATGCGGGCCATGTTTTTCCTCGGTTAAAAGGCTGTCACGAAAGTCCAGTGACGGCCCTGATTCGGGGGAACAGGGGGTGTTTGCCCCGAATTCTTCCCGACTCAAAATTTGAATACGTCCGGATCGCGCTCAAGCTGGCGCGAATAGTCCAGCCTGGACGCACGCACGACCGCAATCAGGTCGCGACACGCCTGCTCGAAGTCATTGTTAATAATAACATATTCAAACTCGGCTGCGTGGCTCATTTCATCGGCCGCGACTGCCAGCCGCCGCCGCATCACTTCGTCGCTGTCCTGGCCGCGCGCCCGCATGCGCCGCTCCAACTCCGTGATCGAGGGCGGCAGGATGAATATGCCTATGGTGTCCGAAAAAATCCGGCGCACCTGCTGCGCGCCCTGCCAGTCGATTTCGAGCAGGATGTCGCGCCCGGCCGCGCGCTGCGTGCGAATCCAAGCCTGGGAAGTGCCATAGTGATTACCGTGCACTTCGGCGCTTTCCAGAAACTCGCCGCGCTCGAGCATGCCCATGAAACTCGCCTTGTCGACGAAGTGATAGTCGCGGCCATCGACCTCGCCCGGGCGCGGGGCACGCGTGGTGTAGGACACCGACAGGTGAATATTCTTGTCCTCCTCCAGCAGCTTGGCCGTGAGCGTCGATTTCCCCGCGCCCGAGGGGGCGGTGATGATAAAGAGGTTGCCGGTCATGGTGAACGAATGCTTTACTCGATATTCTGTATCTGCTCGCGCATCTGCTCGATCAGGAGTTTCAGTTCGAACGCGGCTTCGGAAACGTCCTTCGAAACCGATTTCGAGCCTAGCGTATTCGCTTCCCGATTCAGTTCCTGCATAAGAAAATCCAGGCGCTTGCCCGCTGCGCCGCCCGCGTCGAGCACGCGCCGTACTTCCTGCAGATGCGCCGCCAGCCGGTTGAGTTCCTCGGCGACGTCGACTTTGATGCCGAAAACGGCGATTTCCTGGCGTATGCGCTCCTCGTCGTTGGAGGCCAGCGCCTCGCGCAGCCGCGCCGCGAGCTTCTCCTGATACGCGGCGATGGCTAGGGGCAGCAGCGGCGCAACCCGGTCCACCAGCGCTTGCATCTTGGCGACGCGCTCGAGAATCATGTCCTTGAGCTTTCCGCCTTCGCGCAGGCGCGTGGCGCGGAGTTCGGCGAGCGCCTCGCGCATCAGCGCCAGGCAGGGTTCGCGCAGATCGTCGGCTTTGATCGCGGCATCGCCCAGCATGCCGGGCCAGCGCAGCACTTCGCCGGCGCGCAGCGGCTGTGCCCCGGGCATCGCCGCGCGCACTTCGCGATCGAGTTCGGCCAGCCGCTGCAACAACTCGGCATTCAACGAAAGTTGCTTGCCGGCCGCGGCAGCCGGCGTGAAACTGATGCGGCATTCGAGCTTGCCGCGCCCGATGTTCGCGGCGATGAGCTCGCGCAGGCCCGGTTCGAGCGCGCGCAACTCCTCGACCACGCGGAACTGAAGGTCGAGAAAACGGTTGTTGACGCTTTTCAGCTCGAGAAACAGCGAGCCCTGCGCAGTTTCGCGCGCGAGTGCCGCGTAGCCGGTCATGCTCTGGATCATGTGAGTCCGTGTAAGTGTGATGTGCGTGGGTGCGAGAGTGTGGCCCAGTGTGACTTAGTGCGCTTTACTTTACCTGCGTGCGGACTGAAAATGCTTTGGCGACGGGATGTTTTCGTCATAATCATAACAGAGGCTGCGCTCAGGTAATGCCCACGCAAGCGAACCAGCCGCTGGCCGACGGTTATCAACTGCACAACTACCGCATCCGCAAGGTGCTCGCGTGCGGCGGCTTTTCCATCGTCTATCTCGCCGAGGACGAGAACGACGTGCCGGTGGCGATAAAGGAATACCTGCCCGCCTCGCTCGCGCTCAGAAGCGAGGGCGATGTTCTGCCCGCGATTGCGCCGGAAAACCTGGCGGCTTTCCGTTACGGCATGAAGTGTTTTTTCGAGGAAGGCAAGTCGCTCGCGGGCCTGGCGCACAACAACGTGGTGCGCGTGTTGAATTTCTTCCGCGCCAACGAGACGGTATACCTGGTGATGCGCTACGAGCGCGGCCGCACGCTGCAGGAGCATATCCGGCACCGCCGCGGCGGCATCAAGGAAGACTTCATTCGCCGCGTCTTCACCCTGCTGCTGAACGGGCTGCGCGATGTGCACGCGAACAAGCTGCTGCACCTGGACATCAAGCCGGCCAACATTTACATTCGCAACGACGGTTCTCCCGTATTGATCGATTTCGGCGCGGCGCGGCAGACACTTACCGCGGAAACAACGCGCCTGAGTCCGATGTATACGCCCGGCTTCGCCTCGCCCGAGCAATACCGCAAACGCGAGTTGCTCGGCCCCTGGAGCGACATCTACAGCGTGGGCGCGACCCTGTATTGCTGCCTCGCCGGAGCCGCGCCCGTGCCCGCCGATCAGCGTCTGGATAACGACAAGTATGTCGCCGCCAGAAGACTGTGGGGCGGCAAGTACTCCGACCAGTTGCTCCGGACCATAGACTGGTGCCTGCGCTTGGATCACCTGCGGCGGCCGCAAAGCGTGTTCGCGCTGCAGAAAGTGCTGATGGGAGAGCGCGACCCCGTCGCGTCCCTGACCTCGCGCACGGCCGATTTCCGCGACATGATCCGGAAACTGGCCGGCTGGCGCGACGGACGGTAGCGATGCAATTCTCCATCTACCAGGAGAGCCGGCGCGGGGCGCGCAGGTCCAACCAGGATCGCATCGCTTATTGCTACAGCAAGGCTGCGCTGCTGATGCTGGTTGCCGACGGCATGGGCGGGCACCTGCACGGCGAGACGGCGGCCCGGATCGCGGTGCAGTTCATCACCGAGGCGTTCCGGCGCGAGGCCAAGCCCGCCCTGTCCGATCCTCCACTGTTTCTGCGCCAGGCGATCACCGGGGCCCATCATGCGATTGTCGAACACGCCGCGGCGGGCGGGCTGGCGGAGGCGCCGCGCACTACCTGTGTCGCCTGCGTGGTGCAGGACGACGCCGCCTGCTGGGCGCACGCCGGCGACTCGCGCCTGTACCATGTCCGCGACGGTAGGATCCTGGCGCAGACCAAGGACCATTCGCGCGTGCAGCAACTGATCGACCAGGGGCGCATCCGCGAGGAAGCCTTCGGCGCGCACCCCGAGCGCAACCGAATTTTCAGTTGCCTCGGCTCGGCGGGGCCGCCGCAGGTGGACTTGTCGGGGGCGGTCCGGCTGCACGCCGGCGACACCTTGATTCTGTGCTCCGACGGACTATGGAGTCCGCTGTCCTCCAAGATAATCAGCAGCGCGGTGGAAAAAAGCGGCATCATGCAGGCTGCTCCCGAGCTGCTGGATGAGGCGGAGCGGCGCGCCGGGCGCGCATGCGACAACTTGTCGGTGATCGCGCTAACCTGGGAGTAGAATCCGCAACCCGTCAAGAAGGCTCCAAAATGGCAAGACCTAGCGACAGGCAACCCGACGAGCTGCGCATGATTCGGATCACCCGCGCCTATACCAAGCACGCCGAGGGCTCGGTGCTGGTGGAGTTCGGCGACACCAAGGTGCTGTGCACCGCCAGCGTGGAGGAAAAGGTGCCGGGATTTCTCCGCGGGCAGGGCCGCGGCTGGCTCACGGCCGAATACGGCATGTTGCCGCGCGCGACCAATACCCGCACCGAGCGCGAGGCGGCGCGCGGCAAGCAGTCGGGCCGGACGCAGGAGATCCAACGCCTGATCGGCCGCAGTCTGCGCGCGGTGGCCGATCTGTCGCTGCTGGGCGAGCGCACCATCCGGATCGACTGCGACGTGATCCAGGCCGACGGCGGCACGCGCACCGCCGGCATCACCGGCGCCTATGTGGCCGTGCACGACGCGGTCACGCTGCTCCTTGCGCGCGGCCTGATCCCAACTTCGCCCCTGCACGATCTGGTTGCCGCGGTTTCGGTCGGAGTGTACCAGGGCACGCCGGTGCTCGACCTCGATTACGCCGAGGATTCGGCCTGCGATACCGACATGAACGTGGTGATGACGGGTTCGGGCGGATTTGTCGAGGTTCAGGGAACCGCCGAGGGGGCGCCGTTTTCGCGCGACCAAATGGATGCGCTGCTGGCGCTGGCGCAAACGGGCATCGCGCAACTGGTCGCCAGGCAAAAGCAGGCGCTGGGCTTCGGTCTAGGCGGCGCCGCAGTCTGATCCGTAGCGAAGCCTTGCCGGCCGAAAGGATTATTGCAGCCCCGGCTGGTGCGCGTGCAGGAACCAGCGATCCAGCACCACGCGGCGGGTAAACCAGCGGCTGTGCAGCAGCGCCCCGGCGAGGATGTTGCGCAGAAACCCCGGAACCATGCCCCCGGCCGGGGCCGCCTCGGGTCCGAAACGCGCCCTTAGCCGGCTCGCGTAAGCCTCCAGCCGTTGACGGCGGTAATCTTCCCCCGCTTCCGCCACGACGGCGGCCGCGAGCAAACCGGACTCGACCGCGGGCCTTATGCCTTCGCCGCTTTCCGGATAGGCCAGCCCGGCTGCATCACCGACGAGCAGCACTCCATCATCCGCCAGCTTGCGCCGCGAATGTCCATACAGCAGATAGGCGTGACCATGGAACTTTTCGGGGATGTTCCTGGGAATTCTGCCGCGTTGCCTGAGGAAATCGCAGAAATCCTCGAGTTGTTCCGAAAGACCCTGGTTGCCCTCCCGGCCGAGCCCGATATTGAGGTAGCCGCCTTTGCGGAAGCACCAGCCATATCCCTTGAGGTCCCGGCAAAAGTAGAGCTCCGGCGTATCCGCACGGACGCGGCAATCGGCGAGCTGCTCCGGATTCATCTCGAATTCGATTTCCTTTGCCGTCACTGCGGCTTCGCCGGCGCCCAGCTTCGCGCCCAGGTACCGGGCCACCGGACAGAAATGGCCGCCCGCGCCGATCAGCATCGGGGTCGTGATGGCGCCGTTCACCAGCCATTGGCCGCCGCGCTTGTCCAAGGATTTCAGCGCCTGGCCGAACAAAGTGCGCGCACCCGAGCGCTGCAGCAAGTAGTCGTCGAACTCGCAACGGCGTATGCCGAAGCTGACCGTGGCCGGGTATCGGGTCTCAAGGCAGCGCCCATGGATCAATCCGGTGCGAAAGGCCGTTATGGGCTGAAATACTCGTCCCGCGGCATAGGCCTCGGTATCGAGTTGCAGCGCCTGCACCACCGCGGGTGTAATCCAGCCGGCGCAAACCTTGTCGCGGGGGAAGCGCGCCTTGTCCAGCACCATCACGGCCATGCCGTGCCGGCGCAGTTTCCAGGCGCAGGATGAGCCGGCGGGGCCGCCCCCGACGATGAGCGCGTCACAGGTTTCCACCGGCCGGCTTCAGCAAGAGTATAGGTATTGCCTGGTCCAGGGAATCCGGTTTTGGCCGGAGCGGTTGAAGCTCACCTGGAATAGCTGCATGTCCCCGGATCTGAACGCGGCGAGGGAGCCGGCCAGGTACAGGCGCCATGCGCGCACAAACGCCGGATCGAACATTTGCGCCACGCGCTCGATATTGGCTTCGTAGCGCTCAAGCCAGTGCTCCAGCGTCTTGGCGTAGTGCAGCCGCAAGTTCTCCACATCCAGAACGGAAAAACCGAACGGCTCGAAGATCTGCATCATTTGCGACAGGCTCGGCGGACAGGCGCCGGGAAAAATGTTGCGCTCGATCCAGGGGGTCATCGAGCTGGGACGATCCCGGCCGATGGAATGGATGAGCCCGCGGCCCGTATCCTTGAGGCTGCGGTCTATGACCGCCCCCAGGGCCTGGTACTGATCGGTGCCGACGTGTTCGAGCATGCCCACCGACACGAAAGCATCGAATTCGCCGTCCACGTTGCGGTAATCGTCCTCGATGAACTGCACCCGTTGGTCCAAACCTTCGACGCGGGCGCGTTCGCGCGCGTAAGCGATCTGCTCCTTGGATATGTTGTAGGCTTTCACCATGACGTCGTAGTGTTTGGCCATGTGCAGCGCCAGGGCGCCCCAGCCGCAGCCGGCCTCGAGCACCATTTCTCCGGGCGCGAGGCGCAGCTTGCGGCAGACGTAGTCGAGCTTGGCCGCCTGCGCCTCCTCCAAACCCATCGCCGGATCGGGAAAATAGGCGCAGGTGTACACCAAGTCCCGGTCGAGCCAGAGCTTGTAGAATTCGTTGCCGATATCGTAATGATGGTGGATATTGCGCCGCGCCCTGGGCTGGGTGTTGCGCAGCGGGCCGTTGAACGGCGCCAGCAGCTTTTTCGCGATTTGGCCGTGGTCGGCGCGCGGTAACGCGCGATAGATCGCTTCCAGGCAATCCACCAGATTTCCCTGCACCTCGATGCGTCCTGCGGCATACATTTCGCCGAAGGCGAGCTCGGGGTTGGCGATCAGCTTCAGCAATGCGCGGCGGTCGCGAATCAGAACCCGCGCAAGCGGAGGTTTCCCCGGGCTCGCGATTTCCTGCCCGTCCCACAACACCAGATCCAGGGGTGGATTGCCGAGGGACTCCATCATCCGCGCGAGCAGCAGTTTTTTGGCGGAGAAAACCTTGTTTGCCAGAGCCAGGCGCGGCTCGATTCCAGGCGATGCACAATCGGCGCCACCGCTTGTCGCTTTAGCGTACGCTTGGGTTCGCTCTTGACTCATGCCGGCACCTCGTAATCGTATCCTGCAGTTGCTTATGCCATCTTCGCATGCATCGGCGCCGCAGCGCAAATTCTCTGCGCTTCGGCTTTCCCTCACGCGGGTCGTGTTTTTTCGCGGTGCAGGGCGCGCGCATGCTCGCTACGATGGCGCGAACGTCGGCGCCGCGTGTCGACGATTCCGAGGCGCACCGGTGCCCCCGGGGAGGCGCCCCGGGGGCGCGGCCTTCAGTCCGCGGCGGTCAGCATGAGCGCGAGCACGGCACCGACGGCGGCCGGAATGCCGTAGCGCTCCCACTTCGACACTGCGTCGCCCGCGATTACTTCGACCGGCACCGAAGTCAGCGCTAGCACCTTGTTGGTGACCGAGTTCTCGACCAGCCGGGTGAGCGAGTTCTTGCGCGCAGTGCTCATCACAATGTGGTCGCAGCGCAGGCGGCGGGCCGTATCGGTGATGATTTTCGCCCTCTCACCCACCTCGGCGTGCACCGAGTAGGGAATGCTGAAACCGTCGAGCATCTGCTTCGCCGGGCCCAGCGCCTTTCCCGCCTCATCACGGTGGTAGTCGCGCAGGCTCTTACTGCTGACAAAGCGCGCGATGTCCCTGCTGAACGGCGGCTGCACGTTAAGCAGGTGAATTTCCATCGCCGTGTTGTTCATGAATTCCTTGATGACATGCTTCACCGCGAACTGGCAATTGCGGGAGCCGTCGACCGGGATGAGTACCTTTAGCATGGTGTTTCCTCCTGCGAATTGTTGCGACATAGATGCGAGACTTGCGCCCTGCCGCGCAGAGCCGGCGACGGATGCACTGGACATGGGTGCTTGCGCTGCTTCCATCGCCGTTGCCGTCCGTTTGCGGAAATAAACCTTCAGCAATTCCATCGCGACCGGCGAGGCGAAGAAGAACGGCAGCATGAACAGCCAGTCTCCGGCGCTAAGCGGAACGGTGTCGAAGAACGGCGCTAGGAACGGCACGTACACCACCACCAGCACGAGCAGGAACGACACCCCGACGGCCCAGACCATCCAGCGGTTGGAAAACACGCCGATGGAGAAGATGCTGTGGTACTCGGACCGGGCGGTAAACGCGCGGATCAGTTCCGAGGTGCACAGGGAAACGAAGGCCATGGTCTGCGCCGCCTCCAGATGGCCTGGATAGCGCTGCAGCGCCAGCCAGAAGACGGCGAGAATGGCGACGGCGTCGACCATCCCCACTACGCCGATGCCGATCGCCATGTCTTTGTTGATCACGGGCTCGGTAGGGGAACGGGGTGGGTGCGTCATGATATCGGGATCGCCCTTCTCCAACCCCAGGGCGAGGGCGGGGGCGCCGTCACTGACCAGATTGAGCCAAAGGAGCTGAACGGGCCTCAAGGGGATGGGCAGGCCCGCCAGCATGGCACCGAATATGATGAGGATTTCGCCGACGTTGCAGGCGAGCAGGAAGTAGACGAACTTGCGGATGTTGGAATAGATGATCCGCCCCTGTTCGATGGCCGCGACGATGCTGGCGAAATTGTCGTCGGTGAGGACCATGTCCGCCGTCTGCTTGGCCACGTCCGTGCCGGTGATACCCATGGCGACGCCGATATTCGCCCGCTTCAGGGCCGGCGCGTCGTTGACGCCGTCGCCGGTCATCGCCACGACGTGGCCTCGCGCTTTGAAGGCATCGACGATTCTCGTCTTATGCTGGGGCGAGACCCGGCAACATACTTCCAGCCTGTCGACCTTGGCCGCCAATTCTTCGTCGCTCAGCTTTTCTATCTCAAGGCCGGTGAGCACCAACCCACCCGGGGTCAACAGCCCGATGTCCCGGGCGATGGCCTCGGCGGTATCCTTGTAATCGCCGGTCACCATGACGCTCTTTAGTCCGGCCCCGCCGGCCACTTTGATCGCGTCGACCACCTCGGGCCGCGGCGGGTCGATCATTCCGAGTAGTCCGACGAAGACAAGATTCTTCTCGACGGTCTCCGGGGTGATGCTCGCCGGGAGTTCCTGCAACGGGCGATAGGCCACCGCCAGCACCCGCAGCGCGTTGCCCGCCATGTCCCGGTTCTGCTCCAGTATCGCCGCGCGCTGCTCCTCGCTCAGGCCGACGGCCTGGCCGGATTGCAGGGTGTGGCCGCACAGATCGAGGATGACATCGGGCGCGCCCTTGACGAAGGCGATGAGCGGCGGAGCGCCAAGGCCGCAAACGACAGTCTGGGCATGCGCGCCGTCAACGCTGTGTATCGTGGTCATGCGCTTTCTGTCGGAATCGAAGGGAATCTCCTGCATTCGAGGCAGGGCCTGTTCCAGCTCGTCGCGCCGGTATCCGCTCTTCGCGGCGGCAACGACCATGGCGCCTTCGGTGGGATCGCCGATGATCTGCCACGAGCGCTTGCCAGTATCGTCCGTTCTTTCCTCCAGCTTCGCATCGTTGCAGACCAGCGCACCGTGGAGCAGCAGTGCCGCGTCCGCGTCGGCGCGCGGGTCGAAGGCGTCCGCGCCGAGGAAGAACTGTCCGTTCGGACTGTATCCTTCTCCCGTTACGCGGAACCGCTTGCCCCCTGCCCACCCTTGAACCACCGTCATCTGGTTCTGCGTCAGCGTGCCGGTCTTGTCGGAGCAGACCACGGTGGCGCAGCCGAGCGTTTCGACGGCAGGAAGTTTGCGGATCAGCGCATGGTGCTTGATCATCCGCTGCATCCCCAGGGCGAGGCAGATGGTCACGATGGCCGGCAGGCCTTCGGGAACGGCGGCGATGGCGAGGCTCACCGCAGTCATGAACAGATTAATGATGTCTTTCTTCTCGGCCTCCAGATAATTCAGGAAACCTGTGTTTAGGACATCCGTAAGGTGGGTGTCCCGGAACAGGCCGTAGATGAACACCAGCGCGCAGATGGCAAGGCACGCCGTTCCGAGAACCTTGCCCAGGTGCTCCAGCTTCTTCTGCAGCGGCGTATCCTCGTCCTCGAATGACTGGATCATCTCCGCGATGAGACCGATTTGCGTGTTCATCCCCGTGCCCGTCACGAGTCCCTTGCCGCGTCCATAGGTGATCAGCGTGCCCATGAAGGCGGTGTTCTTGCGGTCGCCCAGAGGGATTTCCTTGTCCAGCACCACGGCGGCGTTCTTCTCGACGGGCACCGATTCGCCTGTCAGCGAGGCCTCCTCGATCTTCAGATTGACGCTCTCGATCAGGCGCAGATCGGCGGGAACATAATTTCCGGCTTCCAGCAGGACGATGTCCCCGCCGACGATCTCGCGGCCGGGAATCGTCAGTTGCTGGCCATCGCGCATGACTTGGGCATTGGGTGCGGACATCTTCTTCAGGGCCGCGAGGGCCTGTTCCGCCTTCGATTCCTGGATGACGCCGACCACCGCGTTCAGCACCACGATGAACATGATGGCGATGGAGTCGACGTACTCACCGAGCGCGAGCGAGACCAGCGCCGCGATGATCAGAATGATCACCAGGTAATTGTTGAACTGATCCCAGAGCAGCGCGAAAAATCCCGGCCGTGGCCGCTCGGTCAGTTCATTGGCGCCGAACTTCGCGAGACGCTTCTCGGCCTCCTGCTGGGTCAGCCCGCGTTCAAGGTGTGTCTGAAGGACGCTGACGAGTTCTTCGATCGGCTTGCCGTGGGCTTCTCTGTCTTGCATTGCAGACTCCTTGGGATTTGCGGATCCACTGGCAGACACGCGCCGCGTGGCGACGCTTGGTTCAACCAAGTATGGGTGACGCCGCCGCCAAAGAAAAATTGAAGTTTGCGATGGCTTGCATTATAAAAACGAAGCTGCGGAAACGATTGCCAATGGCTGGCATTACGATTGGTAATGGATATTCACCGCAAATAGATCTTGATCGGCGGGGTCGGGTCTGCTATAAATGAATTGCGTGTACCGGCGGGAGCCGGGCGCCCCTCCAAAGGGGAGTAGCTTCGGCAGCCGGTGGCTGCTGTGACGCGGTCGTCAAGACGGGCTTTACGCCCCGGTCGCGTCGGCATCGTGCAAGCGAGACCTTTGCCCATCGGGTGAAGGTATTTTTAATAGCGGCCTTCATCCAGAGGTGAAGGCCGCTGTGCGTTTACGGCATGGCGGAATCGCAATCGATTCGAGGAGGAATCGCCATGCCGCAAGCAAATATCCGACGCTATCTCAAGCACGGAACACTGCCGCAATTGCGCGTTTTCGAGGCGAGCGCGCGCCTGGGGAATTTCAGCCTTGCGGCGCAGGAACTTCACATGGCCCAGCCGACGGCGTCGGTTCAAATAAAAAAACTCACCGAGACGGTCGGACTGCCCTTGTTCGAGCAGGTCGGCCGGCGCGTGTACCTCACGGACGCGGGGCAGCGCCTTTACGCGGGCTGCCATGACGTGTTTCGCGCGCTATCGACGCTCGAGGAAACACTCAACGGCCTGCGCGCCATGGAGAACGGGCATCTGCGGCTGGCCGTTTGCTCGACCGGCAAGTACTTCGCCCCGCGCATGCTCGGCGCCTTCATCGGGCGCTACCCGGGAGTGGAAGCGTCGCTCGCGATTCACAACCGCAAGACGCTGATCGACCGGCTCGCGAACAACGAGGACGATCTGTACGTTTTCGCCTCGCCGATCGAGAAGGAAGACGTCGTGACCCAGGCGCTCCTGCCCAATCCGTTGGTGGTGTTCGCGCGCGACGACCACCCGCTCGCCGGCACGCAGCGCGTCAGCTTCGAGCGTATCGCCGCGGAGCCCTTTCTGATGCGTGAACCCGGGTCCGGGACACGCCTGCTCGCGACGAAACTGTTCGAGCAGCGCGGTCTTACACCGAAGGTCAGCATGGAGCTGAGCGACGACGAGGCGATCAAGGAAGCCATCCTGGCCGGCCTGGGCCTGGCTATCATGTCGCGCTTCACGTTCGGACTGGAGCCCGAACCCTCACGGCTGATTTGCCTGGACGTCGACGGCTTTCCACTGGAAAACCACTGGTATTTTGCCTACCCGGTGGGCAAACGGCTTTCGGCGACGGCCCGGGCGTTCATGGATTTTGCCCGGCTTGAAGCCAAGGGACTGGTGATGCAGGGCATCGCCCGGCACCGGCAATAGACTGAAGCGTGTTGAGGGCGTCGCTTTCCGCGCGCCCCGACTGCCGCGGCCGGCGCAGCGCCACCTGCGGAGCGCGGCCCATTCGCAACTGCTGACGAAGTGCGCTCGGCGTTCGCGAGGCGGAGCATGAGGCGTTGAGTACCCTGCTCGGCGGCGCAGCCGCGGCAATGCGACGCGGCCGAGTTAGAATGCTTCAATGAAGAAACTTGTCCTCGCCAGCAGCAACGCCGGCAAGCTGCGCGAAATCCAGGCGCTGCTCGGCCCGCTGGGTTACGAGGTGTTGACCCAGGCCGCACTGGGCATCGCGGACGCGGAGGAACCCCACCTCAGCTTCATCGAGAACGCGCTGGCGAAAGCGCGCCATGCGTCCGAACACGCAGGTCTGCCGGCGCTGGCGGACGATTCAGGAGTGTGCGTGGTCGCGCTCGGCGGCGAGCCCGGCGTGCACTCGGCGCGCTATGCCAGCGATGCGGCCGGCCGCGATGAGCGCGACGCGCGCAACAACGCCAAGCTCGTCGCCGCGCTCGCCGCTCACTGCGACCGCCGTGCATACTATTATTGCGCCATGGTGCTGGTGCGCCACGCGGCCGATCCGCAGCCGCTGATCGGCGAAGGCTACTGGTGGGGCGAGATCAGCGAGCAGGCTCGCGGCGGCAACGGCTTCGGCTACGATCCGCATTTCTCTCTGCCCGACCTCGGCAAGACCGCGGCCGAACTCGATTCCGAGCAGAAGAACCGGCTGTCGCATCGCGGCCAGGCGCTGCGCCAACTGGTCGAAAAACTGCGCAGCTTTCCTTGACCCATGCCCGCCGAGAGCATAAGCGTCGCTTCGCCTCCGGGTGGCGTACACCTGAAGGCGCTGCCGCCGCTATCGCTTTACGTGCATATTCCCTGGTGCGTGCGGAAATGCCCCTACTGCGACTTCAATTCGCACGAAGCGCGCGGCGAGGCGCCCGAGCAGGACTACGTGCGCTCGCTGATCGCCGACCTGGAATTTGCGCTGCCGCAGATCTGGGGCCGGCGCGTGTACTCGATATTTTTCGGCGGCGGCACGCCCAGCCTGTTCTCCGCCCGCGCGATCGAGGAACTGCTGGCCGCGTTCCGCGCCCGGCTGAACCTCGCCGCCGACGCGGAAATCACGCTGGAGGCCAATCCGGGCACGTTCGAGTCGGCCAAGTTCCGCGACTACCGCGCCTGCGGTGTCAACCGCCTGTCGATCGGCATCCAGAGTTTCAACTGCGCACACCTGCGGGCGCTGGGGCGCATCCACGACAGCGAAGAGGCGCGGCGCGCCATCGCCATCGCACAGGCGCATTTCGACAATATCAACCTCGACCTGATGTACGCCCTGCCGCAGCAGACGCTAGCGCAGGCCGAACAGGATATCGCCACCGCGGCGGGCTTCGGCACCACGCACCTCTCTGCCTATCACCTAACACTCGAACCCAACACGCTGTTTTTCCGCGACCCGCCGGCGCTGCCCGATAGCGAACTCGCTGCCGACATGCAGGACATGATCGAAGCGCGGCTCGCCGGCGGCGGTTACCTCAATTACGAGACCTCGGCCTTCGCCCAACCGGGCCGGGAGTGCAGGCACAACCTCAATTACTGGCGTTTCGGCGATTATCTGGGCATAGGCGCCGGCGCGCATTCCAAGCTGTCGTTTCCCGATCGTATCCTGCGCCAGATGCGCCACAAACAGCCGCGCGCATACCTGCAGCGGGCGGCGGCCGGTATGCCGGTGCAGGAAGAGCACGCGGTTTTACGCCAGGATCTGGGCTTCGAATTCATGATGAACGCACTGCGCCTGGCGGAAGGTTTCGAGGTGGCGCTGTTCGCCGAGCGCACCGGCCTGCCGATTTCCGCCTTGGAGCGGCCCTTGCAGGAAGCCGTACGGCGTGGTCTGATAACGCGTGACCATGTCCGCGTTGCGCCGACGCAACGCGGGCAGCGGTTCCTGAACGATCTGCTGCAACTGTTCCTGCCGCCGGGCGCGACCGACTCAACCAGTGCGTGAAGGAAAACAACATGAATCGGACCGACTAGACCGATGTCGACAGGTCCCAGCGCGGTTTGACGGTGAAGGCGTAAGTGCGCGCCGCCGAATCCGGAGTTGGAGATACCGAACCCTGCAGGCGTAGCGTTTCCGCTGCATTTGCACCGATCCCGGCGCCCAGACGCAGCGCTCCCGCCAGGGCGATCATCGCGCCGTTGTCGGTGCAGAACTCGAATTCCGGATAGAAGACGGTATAGCCCTGCTCTGCGGCCTCGCGGTCGAGCCGCTGGCGCAGGCGGCGGTTGGCGCCGACGCCGCCGGCGACCACGAGCTGGTTAAGGCCGGTCTGCTCCAGCGCGTACAGCGATTTGGCCACGAGCACGTCAACGATCGCTTCCTGGAACGACGCCGCGACATCGGCCCTCGCCGCGGCATCGGGCGCCTCCTTGCGCACCAGCAGCAGCACCGCGGTCTTCAGGCCGCTGAAGGAAAAATCCAGATTGCCGGTCTTGTGCATTTGCTCGAGCATGGGCCGCGGTAGCTTGTATTTGTCCGCCCTGCCCTCCCCGGCCAGCCGCGCGAGCGCCGGCCCGCCCGGATAGCCCAGAACGAGCAAGTGCGCCGTCTTGTCGAACGCTTCGCCCGCGGCGTCGTCTAAAGTTTCACCCAGCAGTTCGTAGTCGCCAACGGCGGCGACGCGCATCAGTTGTGTATGCCCGCCCGAGACTAACAACGCGACGAAGGGAAAGCGCGGTGGATTGCTGGCGAGCAGGGGCGAGAGCAGATGGCCTTCGAGATGGTGTATGCCCAGCGCCGGAATGCCGAGCGTGAAAGCGAGCGCATTGGCGACGCTGCTGCCGACCAGCAGCGCGCCGGCCAGTCCCGGCCCCTGGGTGTAGGCAACGGCGTCGACGTCCTGCAGCGCGGCTCCGGCCTGATGCATCACCCGGCGGATCAGCGGCAGCACGCGCCGGATGTGGTCGCGCGAAGCGAGTTCGGGCACCACGCCGCCGTATTCCTCGTGCATCGCCATCTGGGTATGCAGGGCGTGCGCGAGCAGGCCGCGCTCGCTGTGATACAGGGCGATGCCGGTTTCGTCGCAGGAGGTTTCTATGCCCAGGATCAGCATGGGGCGGGGTTGAACAGGCTCGGGGTTATCCCTAACGGGAAGGGCAGATACCGCTCGATATAATACGCGACTTTGTGCAGCGGGCGCAGGGCCCAAGCCGGCCTGTTCCTGCAAAGTAAGGCACCGCCACGACCAATAGCCCGGCCTGAAAGTCTGAAACAGCCCTTGTCCGGCCCGTGAAAGTGCTGATATAATTTACCGTTTTCCGCCCAGAGAAAAGCCGGAGTATTGATGCCCACCGTACGAGTCAAGGAAAACGAGCCGTTCGAAGTGGCGCTGCGCCGTTTCAAACGCACGATCGAGAAGACCGGTCTGCTGACCGAGCTGCGCGCGCGCGAGTTCTACGAAAAGCCCACCGCCGAACGCAAGCGCAAGCTTGCCGCCGCGGTCAAGCGCCATTACAAGCGCATCCGCAGCCAGCAACTCCCGCCAAAGCTGTTCTAATTCGCAATGGGTGATGGTCAATCGGTGACGGGCAAGCCCGTTCCCGCCTGACCCATCACGCAGCGCCGCCGCCCGGATGTCGCTCAAGGCACAAATCACCGAAGACATGAAGGCGGCGATGCGCGCCAAGCATGCGCCGCGCCTGTCGGCGATCCGCCTGCTGCTGGCGGCGATGAAGCAGCGCGAGGTGGATGAGCGCATCGAGTTGTCCGATGCAGATATCCTCGGCATCATCGAGAAGATGCTGAAGCAGCGCCGCGATTCGGTGACGCAGTACGAGGCGGGCAAGCGGCAAGACCTGGCCGACGTGGAAAAATTCGAAATCGGGGTGCTCTCGGGCTACATGCCGCAGCAGCTTGCGGAAGCGGAAATCGCCGGCGAAGTGGCCGCCGCAGTCGCGGCGGCGGACGCCAAGGGGATGCAGGACATGGGCAAGGTCATGGCGGTGCTCAAACCCAAGCTTGCCGGCCGCGCCGACATGGCCCGGGTGTCCTCCCTGGTCAAGGCCAAACTCAGCAGTTAGCGGGGCCTTCCGCGGGAGGGGCACGGCGTTTTTTGACTTGCGTTTCGGCCGAATTGGCCTATAAAGAATAGATGTTCCCTTGGCGCGGATGCCGGGGAAAGTTTCTCCAGGCCCTCGATCCCAGCCCCCAGCCGCGCGTGATTCCTGATTCCTTCAAACGCGATTTGCTCAATCGCGTCGACATCATCGACCTCATCCAGCGCCATCTCCCGCTGAAAAAAGCGGGCGCCAATTACAGCGCCTGCTGTCCCTTTCATAACGAGAAATCGCCCTCGTTCACCGTCAGCCCGTCGAAGCAGTTCTATCATTGCTTCGGCTGCGGCGCGCACGGCGACGCCATCGGCTTTCTCATGGAGTATTCCGGCCTGGGCTATATCGAGGCGATCAAGGAGCTCGCGGCGGGCGCGGGCATGACCCTGCCCGATTTCGAGCCGCGCTTCGGCAAGAAGAAGGAGGAAGACGGTCCCGATCTGTACGACATCATGCAGCGCGCCAGCCAGTACTATCGCGAGCAGTTGAAAGCCTCGCCGCACGCGATCGAGTACCTCAAGCGCCGGGGATTGTCGGGGCAGGTCGCGGCGCGCTTCGGCATCGGCTACGCGCCCGAGGGCTGGCAGAACCTGCAGGCCGCGTTTCCGAAATACGACGACAAAAGCCTCAAGGACGCTGGATTGGTGATCGAGAACGACGCGGGCAAGCGCTCCGACCGCTTCCGCGACCGCATTATGTTCCCCATCGTCAACCAGCGCGGCTTCGTCATCGGTTTCGGCGGGCGCGTCATCGGCGCGGGGGAGCCGAAATACCTCAATTCGCCGGAGACGCCGCTGTTCGAGAAGGGACGCGAGCTCTACGGGCTGCCGCAAGCGCGCCAGGCGATACGCGACGCCGGCCGCGTGCTGGTGGTCGAAGGCTACATGGACGTGGCGGCACTGGCACAGCACGGCGTGGAGTATGCGGTCGCGACGCTGGGCACGGCGACTACGCCCGTCCATGTGCACAAGCTGCTGCGCCAGGCCGATGAAGTCGTGTTCAGTTTCGACGGCGATGCGGCCGGCAGGAAGGCGGCCTGGCATGCCCTGGAAATGAGCCTGCCGGCGACGCTCGATCAAAAAGCGATTCGTTTCCTGTTCCTGCCCGAAGGCGAGGACCCGGACAGCTATGTGCGCGCCGAGGGCAAGCAGGCGTTCGAGGATCTGGTCGGACGCGCCGAGCCGCTCTCCGCCTATCTGCTCACGCAACTGCGCGCGCGTGTGGACACAAACACCGCGGAAGGCCGTTCGCGCTTGCTCCATGAAGCCAAACCGCTAGTCATGAACATCACTTCCGCACCCGCGCTGCAATTGCAACTGTTGAAGCAAGTCGCGGACTTGGCCGGCATGACGCAAACCGAGGTTGAGCAGCAGTGGGAACTGCGGCGTACCAAAGCTTTTACCAGTGCCTGGGAAAAACCCGAGCTGCCGAAACTCCCGCGCACGGCCCCGCAAAGCGTGCAACGCTGGCTGCTCAAGCGCATGTTGATCAAGTCCGGGTTGGCGCGCGAGCTGCCGCTTGAACGCTTCTGCGGCGAGGATGTCGAATCGAGAGGGCTTGTTGCCTTGGCCGAGTATTCGCTGGTCCAACCGGAGCAGGGCGGCAATTTCGACGCCCTGGTGATCGATCATTTCCGCGGCACCGAGTTCGAAACCCTGTTCAACCAGTTGCGTTCCGAGTTAATGGTGCTCAATTTGTCCCCCGAGCAGGCCGAAGCCGAGTTCCGCGATTCCCTGCCCAAGCTGGAGCGCGACCATATCGACCAGCAACTCAATGAGTTACAAGCTAAAGTCAGAATTGGGGCGTTTAGCCGCGCCGACGCGGATCGAATGAACGAGCTGACCAAACGCAAGGCGGCGCTGGACCAGCGCCCAAGCGGAAACCGCTCTGTGGTATAATTTACAGCTTTTTTCCAATATTTCACTGACTTAGGACAAGCTCATGGCAGCACATCAGGCCAAGGCCAGGCAGAACAAAGCCAAGAATCCCGCCGCAGCGGCGAAAGCCAAGGGCGCCAAACCGAAGGCCCTGCACAAGAGCGCCTCACCGCCGAAGAAAAAGCCCCTGGTCGCGCCGAAGCCTGTGGCCAGGTCGAGGTCTCTGGCCAAGACGAGGTCTCTCGCCAAGAAAGCCAAGCCGACCCATGCGAGACCTCTGGCCAAGACAAGGCCTCTGGCCAAGAAAGCCAAGCCTGCGACGCATACGAAGCCACCCACCAAGACGCGGTCTGTGGCCAGGATCCAGGTCAAACCCGAACCCAAGCCTGAGGCCAAGCATCAAGCCGGAAAAGCGCAGGTGCCCAACAAGGGCAAGGCGCAGGCGAAGCTGCCGCTCAAGGGCAAGGCTGCCCAGCAGGAAACTGCAGTGCCGAAGCCCACGCAGTCGGCGAAGCAAATCGCCCGGCAAATCGCCAAGCAACAGGCGGCGAAGCTCACGGCGAAGCAGAAGCAGGATCTGCGCAGAGGCGAGCAAAAACCGGAGGACGTGGAGGCGCGGCGCACGCGGCTGAAGAACCTGATCAAACTGGGCAAGGAGCGCGGTTTCCTAACCTACTCCGAAATCAACGACCATCTGCCAGACGACCTGGTGGACGCGGAGCAGATCGAGTCCATCATCACCACCTTCAGTGACATGGGCATCCAGGTCTATGACGTGGCGCCGGATGCGGAAACGCTGCTGATTTCCGAAAACGCGCCGGCGGCCGTGCCCGACGAAGACGCCGAAGAGGAAGCCGAGGCCGCGTTGTCCACGGTCGATCCCGAGTTCGGCCGCACCACCGACCCGGTGCGCATGTACATGCGCGAGATGGGCTCGGTCGAGTTGCTGACGCGCGAGGGCGAGATCGAGATCGCCAAGCGCATCGAAGACGGCCTGAAGCACATGATCCAGGCGATTTCCGCCTGCCCCACCACCATCGCCGAAATCCTCGCCCTCGCCGCCAAGGTGTCGCGCGACGAGATGCGCGTCGACGAACTGGTCGACGGACTTATCGATCCGAACGCGAAAAACGAGCCGGTCGCCGAGCTCGCGGAAGCGGTGGCCGAGGAGGAGGAAGAGCTCGACGAGGAGGCGCAGAACGCCGCCATCACGGCGAGCCTGCAACAACTGAAGGAAGACGCCCTGGCGCGCTTCGGCACCATCCATCGCCTGTTCGAAAAGAAGAAGTCGGCGCTGGCCAAGCACGGATCGCGCAGCAAGGAGTACCTGAAGATCCGCGACAAGATTTCGGGCGAACTGATGAATATCCGCTTCTCCGCGCGCATCGTCGAGCGCCTGTGCGACGCCTTGCGCGGCCTGGTGGAGCAGACGCGGCGGCACGAGCGCCATATCCAGCAGTTGTGCGTGACCAAGGGCAACATGCCGCGCCCGCACTTCATCAAGGTGTTCCCGGGCAACGAGACCAACTTGAGGTGGGTGGGTAACGAGATCGCCGCGCGCCATCCTTACAGCGGCCAGCTTGCGCGCCATCAGCCGGCAATCATGGAAAACCAGCAGAAGCTGCTGAACCTGCAGGCAAAGATCGGCATTCCGCTCAAGGACCTCAAGGACATCAACAAGCAGATGTCCACGGGCGAGGCCAAGGCACGCCGCGCCAAGCGCGAAATGACCGAAGCCAACCTGCGTCTGGTCATATCGATCGCCAAGAAGTACACCAACCGCGGGCTGCAGTTCCTCGACCTGATCCAGGAAGGCAACATCGGCCTGATGAAGGCGGTGGACAAGTTCGAATACCGCCGCGGCTACAAGTTCTCGACCTACGCTACCTGGTGGATCCGCCAGGCGATCACGCGCTCGATCGCCGACCAGGCGCGCACCATCCGCATTCCGGTGCACATGATCGAGACCATCAACAAGATGAATCGGATCTCGCGCCAAATCCTGCAGGAGACCGGGCAGGAGCCCGATCCGGCAACGCTCGCGCTGAAGATGGAAATGCCCGAGGACAAGATCCGCAAGATCCTCAAGATCTCCAAAGAACCGATTTCGATGGAGACGCCGATCGGCGACGACGACGATTCGCATCTGGGCGATTTCATCGAGGACGCGGCCACCATGGCGCCGGTGGATGCGGCGGTGTACGGATCCTTGCGCGACGCCACCAAGGAAGTGCTGGACTCGCTCACGCCGCGCGAAGCGAAGGTACTGCGCATGCGCTTCGGCGTCGAAATGAACACCGACCACACGCTCGAAGAAGTGGGCAAGCAGTTCGACGTCACGCGCGAGCGCATCCGCCAGATAGAAGCGAAAGCGCTGCGCAAGCTGCGCCATCCCTCGCGCTCGGAGCGGTTGCGCAGTTTCTTGGATAACGAAGCTTAGACAAAAATCTCTCTCCCCTTCCAAGGGCGAGAGTTGGGGCAAGGGGCTTTCCCCAAACCCTGTATCATTTCCCGAAGGGCCTATAGCTCAGTTGGTTAGAGCAGAGGACTCATAATCCTTTGGTCCCTGGTTCGAGTCCAGGTGGGCCCACCATTACAATCAAGCGCTTAACACGGTGACCGGCATTGCAATCGGCCGAGCTTCGGCGCAATATATTCTCAGAGCAATGCCCGGCCGCGCTGAATCAGCGCCAGACCGTCGCCATCGGCCAGACGCACGAAAAGGGCAGGATTGAATTTTCTATCGCTTTTTGTCGTTTCAAAACTGGGCAATGGGCACATTCCGGGAGAAAAAACGAGTGCTGCTCGCGCTGGCACGGATATCACTTTATCACTCCGGCACTAATACATCCTGGCGGAGTCGCTCCTTCCGTGGCATCGGGCGCGGGACTCGGTCGCTCACTGCTGGATTTGATGCTAACATTTGCTGAGTAGCGGCGTTCAGAAATTCTCTGGAGGAAGTATGTCCCAATTTCCTGACGGATCGGTCGACGTTTCAACGAGGAACGCGACAAACCGGCGCGAAGGCGCAAATCCATTTTCTGCAACTCAGCCCGGCGTGACGGTCATCGTATGCACGCGCGATCGACCTGTGCAGCTCGATCAGTGTCTTGAAAGCCTGGCGCAGCAGACCTGTCGCCGATTCGACGTGCTGGTTGTGGACAACGCGTCCGCCCATCCGGCGCGGGAGATCTGCCGGCGTCGCGGAGTCAGCTACATGTACGAGCCGGTGCCCGGCCTTACACGGGCGAGAAACCTCGGGGCGCGGGCGGCGCGCGGCGAGGTTGTCGCTTATATCGACGACGACGCGACCCCTGAGCCGGGATGGCTGGACGCACTGGTGCGAGACTTCGAAGACCCCGCAGTTGCCGCCGTGTCTGGCAGGATACGTTACATGAAAGCGCACGGAGACACGCGCACGATGTCGAACGAGGAAGCCTCTTCAGCGTGCACTCACAGGCCTCGGGGCAGCGTCGATAAGGGGACGCCGGACTGGTTTGCCCTTGCCTGTTTCGGCGGAATCGGCGACGGCAGCAGCATGGCCTTTCGGCGGGCCGTGATCGAACGCTCGGTCGCGTTCGATGAACGTCTTGGCCGCGGACGATTGCTGGAGGGCGGCGACGAGCATGTCGCATTCATGTCGCTGATTGCCAGCGGACACCGTATCACCCACGCGCCCGACGCGGTCGTCCGGCATCCCTATCCGGCAACGCCGGCGCTGGAGCGTGCGAGGCGGTTGCGGGATTTGCGAAATGCGATCGCGAACCTGATGTTCCTATGGGGCGAGTTCCCGGCGCACCACGTCGATATCGCGCGCTTCCTGTATCGCGCCGTCCTCAAGCGCGTCGCGGGATCGGTCACGCGGCTGCCCGGATCGGCCCGTTTACCGCGGTGGCTGGTTCTGAAAGCCATGCTCGGCGGATGCCTCGTTTACTGGAAAGCAAGGCGAGAGTGGACCGGTACCCGCGGGCACCGTCGGGAGGAGGTGGGCCGGTCTTCCTCCGGCTCACGCGAGTCCGCCCTGATTCCGCGCCGAGTCGCATGAAGCCGCGGTAATTGGCTGCAGTTCCGTGCAGCAATTTCCGATTGCGTTTGAGTATTCCCTATCACGGCCTCGCGATGCATGTATTCTGGCAAGGAAAGCGAGTGCTGGTCAGCGGCGGCGGGGGATTCATCGGTTCTCACGTCGTCGAGGCGCTGCGGCAGCGCGGTGTTCCTGATGACAGCATCGTAGTCCCGCGATCGAGGAACTGCGACTTACGCCTGCGGGACAACTGCAGGGACGCCGTCCGAAACTGCAATGTGGTCATTCATCTGGCCGCGCCGACCGGCGGCATTGCTTTTAGCCGCGCCCACCCCGCCTCGCAATATCGCAACTGCTCGCTGATCAATCTTCACCTGCTGGAGGCCGCGCACGAAGCGGGCGTCGAGAAGTTCATCGCGCTCGGCAATCTCCTCGCCTATCCGGCGGCCGCGGCATCACCGCTGCGCGAGGAGTTCCTCCACAATGGCCCGGTTGCCGATACCCATTTGGGTATTGGACTTGCAAAGCGGGATATGGTGGCGCTTGCGCAGATGTATTTTGTGGAATATGGAATGAACGTGGTCAATGTTCTTTCCGCGAATGCCTACGGTCCCCGCGATCGTTTCGAGGGACCGGAATCGCATGTGATTCCCGCGACGATAGCAAAGTGCTTTCGAAACGAGGATCTGGTGGTCTGGGGTGACGGTTCGCCGACGCGGGATTTTCTGTACGTCGACGACGTCGTCGAGGGGATTCTTCTTGCGGCGGAACGGCTTGAGTCGCCGGATTACGTCAATCTGGCATCCGGACGCGAGGTTTCAATCGCGGATCTTGTGAAGCTCATTGCCAAACGCTCCGAATTTCGTCGAAGAATCGTGTTTGACTCTTCGAAGGGTCGCGGTGACCCGCGGCGCGTAGCATCCACCGACCTGGGAACCAAACTGACCGGATTCTCTCCCAAGGTGCCGCTCGGCGAGGGGCTGGGGCGAACAATCGACTGGTACAAAAGGACGCTCCGGGAGTCTGTGCCAAGGTGACGAGATACATCCCTCAGATGGAACCTCTCGTTACAGAAGGCGATGCCAGGGCAGTCAATGAATATCTGGCATCGGGGGGCTGGCTGACTGAGTTCACGCAGACTCGGCTGTTCGAAAAGTCCATTTGCCAATACACGGGGGCACGCTTCTGTTCAATCGCGCCAAGCGGAACCCTGGCACTGTTCCTCGCGCTCAAGGCTTGCGACATCGGTCGGGATGATGAGGTTATCGTTCCCGACTTGACCATGGCCGCGACGGCCACCGCTGTGATGCTCGCCGGTGGCAAGGTTGTCTTCGCCGATATTGATGCAACTACCTTGTGCCTGGATCTCGACCGCGCCGGGAACCTGATTTCGGAGCGAACAAAGGCGGTTATATTTGTTTCGCTCAACGGACGCTCGCCGCAAGGGTTAGGCGAATTTGTGGCGCGCTGCAGACGCCGGGGCGTCAAAGTGATCGAGGACGCGGCCCAGTCGTTGGGGTCGTTCGAAGCCGGCCGCCATCTCGGCACCATCGGCGACTGCGGATGTTTTTCGTTCAGCTCGCAGAAAATCATAACGACGGGGCAGGGCGGCGCGGCCGTCACCAACGACGAGCAAATCCACAAGAAAATGAGTTTACTGAGGGATTTCGGCAGACTGGAAGGAGGCTCCGACCATTACCTGAGCATCGGGTGGAATCTCAAGTTCACAGACCTGCAAGCGGCTATCGGCCTTTCGCAGATGAGCCGCCTAGCGGAAATCGTGGACCGGAAAAAGAGCCTCTATGGTCTTTACCGGGAGTGTCTTTCCGGGGTCAAGGGCATTGAGATCCCGATGACGGACCTTACAAACGTCACGCCGTGGTTCGTCGACGTGCTCATCGACAAGGACCTCAAGCCGCCGCTCATGAAGCATCTGCATGAAAACGGCGTCGGCAGTCGGGACTTCTATCCAGCGCTGCATGCTGAGCCGGCATTTGCGACGGCCGGAACATTTCCGGTGGCGGAAGCAGTGTCGGGTCGCGGACTTTGGTTGCCTTCGTCGCTGCGTCTGGAAGACGATGAGGTGAGGCGTGTTTGCCATCTGGTTCTTCAATTTTTCGCAGGATGAGAAGTTGAGCCAAGTCCAGCGCGACCCCACTTGAGGATTCGCCCAATGCCTTGGTTGCCGCCGCTCATCCGAGACAGTATCGATTCCTGCCGTCGCCTGGCCCACGGCCTGCGTGTTCTGGGACGCCTGCCGTTGCGCCACGTCCCTAGGCTGCTCTTTGACTGGCATCGATACCAGACCAGCAACAGCATGCCTTCGATGCGGATCGCACTAAGCTCGCTGTACCTCATTGTGGATGATTTTAAAGCGCAAGCGGGAAATCTATCCGACTATTTCCATCAAGATCTTTGGGCAGCCCGGAAAATATTCAAATTGCAACCTTCGCGACATGTCGACATTGGATCCAGAATTGACGGCTTTATCGCGCACCTGCTTGTGTTCATGCCCGTTGAATACGTCGATATTCGGCCGCTCGATGCGCAGGTACAGAATCTCACGATCGTGCGCTCAGATGCGATATCGCTCCGTAACTTCCAGGACAACAGCATCAGTTCAATTTCCACTCTGCATGCCGCAGAGCATTTTGGTCTCGGTCGGTACTCGGACCCGATTGATCCGATGGGTTGTTTTACGTTCATGTCCGCGCTTTCTCGCGTACTTGCACCTGGGGGAAGGCTCTATTTTTCGGTACCCCTCGGTAAAGAAAGGGTGGAGTTCAACGCGCATCGCATATTTTCCTTGCAGACAATTCTTTCGCATTTCCGGGAATTGAAACTTGTTTCATTCTCTTTCGTCGACGAAGGCGATCGGCTGCACGAAAACGTGAACCCGGGAGATTTCCCCTGCAACTCCAAAGACAGCTGTGGTCTATTTGAGTTCACCAAGTAACGTGTGAAATGACCGTATCAGCTTCGCCATTGTGGAATCGCATATGACAGCCAGGGCTCGGACACCTCGCGTAGCGGTTCTCCTGCCGGTCTACAACGGCGCGAAGTACATCGCGGAAGCCGTCCGCAGCGTCTTGACTCAGACATTTGCGGACTTTGAGTTGATTGTGATAGATGACGGTTCAACCGACTGCAGCGCAGAAGTGCTCGAGGGTTTCTCGGACACCCGTTTGCGCGTCATACGGTTTTCCGAAAATCGCGGATTGGTTGCGGCGTTGAACCATGGCATCCGGGAGTCCCGCTCGGAGTTAATCGCGCGCATGGACGCGGACGATATTTGCATGCCCACCCGCTTTGAACGGCAGGTGGATTTCCTGGATTCCCATCCGAAGGTTGCGCTTTGCGGTACGTGGACGCGGCAATTTGGTGATAACAGCTTCGTCAGGCGCCCCCCCGTAGAAGCGAAGCAGATCCGCGCGAGGATGTTTTTAGGATGGGCCATGGACCATCCTTCGATAATGTTACGCCGCTCTTTCCTCGAACTCCACGACCTGGCCTATGACGACGACTTCAAGCATGTAGAAGATTTTGATTTGTTTCTTCGTGCCGCGGAACTTGGAGACCTGGCGAATTTGCCCGAGATCTTGCTACGCACTCGAGCGCATGCCGAAGAGACGAGCGTGGTCCATGAAATAGAGCAGGTGCAAACGGAAGCGCTATTGTTGGTGCGCGTGCTTCGAAAACTGATGCCAGAAGTGACGAAGGAGGAAGAAGAGTTTCACCTCCAGATTTTGAACAATCCAGTTGAGGTATCTGATCTGCCAAAGGTTGAGCAATGGTTGTTCCGCCTCGATCAGATTAATCGCGATAGAGGGCAGTATGATGCTGACGCATTTAGACACGAATTGCGCCTGCAGTCGTATCGCTTGCATGCTAAGGCGATCGGACCGGGCGTTGCTGTATTGACCTCCTACTGGAAATCGTTTCTCGCCAATCGTCATGAATTTGGTGCTCGTGAGCACGCCGCCCTAGCCGCCGAAGTGGCTTTCATCCGCCTGCTTGGCGTAGCGCGGGTCTGCAAGAAACGGCTTCGGCGGCGCCAGACCGGAAAATTGGCGACGAAGAAATAAGAATGCGTTCTTTGCTCCGGTTCGGCCAATGATCCCCGAAATCACGAACCATCGAGGCCGCGCGCTTCGGCTGAAGTCAGAAATGGGCCTGTGCCGACGGTCGCGCGGTTTGCTGCAGACAATTTCCGCCATGAGAATCTATGCGAAGGCCGATTGAAGTTGTGATGGATGCCGGATTGGGGAACGAGATGTTCCAATACGCGATTGGACGCGCCTTGTCCATCCGCCTGAACCGGCCCTTAGTGCTCGACATCTCGCTTCTGTTTCAGTCGCCGGGCTGGGGATTCGATCTTCCTTGTTTTAAGCTGGGAAAGCAGCGAATACGAGATTTGCCGTATCCTCTCTGGTGGGCGCGAACAAAGATGCTGCAAATGCTGCGGTCTTGGACGATCGAAACAATGCGCTTCGTGGAAGAACCGAGTCTTCAATTCTGGAGCGAGGCGTTACAACTCCGCAATCCCTGCATTCTTCGCGGCTACTGGCAGAGCGAGCGTTATTTCGAATCGATCGCCGGGCAGTTGCGCGATGAGTTTACAATCATCCGCGAGCAGGACGCGCGAAGCGCCGAATGCCAGACGCGCATCTGCCGGCCCGGTTCGATAGGCCTGCACGTTAGGCGCGGAGACTATCTTACCGCTCATGGGAAGGAAGATTTTCACGGCACCTGTTCCAAGGAGTATTACGATGCAGCCCTTAAACTGGCGCTGGCCCGCGTTGGACCTAACGCGGAACTGTTCGTGTTTTCCGACGACATGGAGTGGTCGCGGCAGAATATTCGCTATGGCCTTCCAACGGTGTACGTGGACTGGAACGCCGACAGAGACTACGAAGATTTGCGCCTGATGAGCCAGTGCCATGCGCTGATCATGGCCAACAGTACCTTCAGCTGGTGGGGAGGGTGGCTCAACTCCCGCCCCGACAAAATGGTCGTCGCGCCACGCCTCTGGTTTCGGGCGCCAGGAGCGATTTCCGATCTACCCAATTCGCCTTGGCTGATTGCCATATGACTGCCTCCCCCCGCGCGCCGCACATTGCGGTAGTGCTGCCGGTCCATGACGGTGAGAATTACCTGGCCGAGGCGATCCGCAGCGTATTGGCCCAGACGCTCGCGGATTTCGAACTGATAGTGATCGACGATGGATCCACCGACCGCACCGGGGCAATCCTATCTGCGTTTTCGGACAGCCGTCTGCGCGTCATCCGCTTTGCCGAGAACAGGGGACTGGTGGAGGCGTTGAACTGCGGCATCCGTGCATCGCGGTCCGAACTGATCGCACGAATGGACGCAGACGATGTCTGCCTACCCCGCCGGTTCGAGCGCCAGGCAGCGTTCCTGATAGCACACCCGGAAATTGATCTCTGTGGGACCTGGACTCGTGTTTTCGGGAATTGTCCCGGTGTGCGTCGTCAGCCAGTGGAGCCGGCGCAGGTCCGCGCACACATGTTTTTTGGGGGGGCGATCGACCATCCGTCCCTCATGATGCGTCGGGCTTTCGTCGAGCGGAACGGTTTGGCTTACAACGATGATCACAGGTATGCTGAAGACCTGGATTTTCTGATAAGAGCGGCAGATTTTGGGAAGCTTTCGAATGTGCCGGAAATCTTGCTGCGGTATCGGATGCATGGCCGTCAAGTCAGTGTGGTCCGGAAGCAGGAGCAATTGGACGCGCACCGACGCCTGCTGGTGCGGCAACTTCGGTCGCTGATTCCCGATGCCGGTGCAGATGAAGAGTTTCACGTCCAACTTGCCACAAGCGGCGTTGGCGAATCCGAACTGGGGCGCGCTGAAAGCTGGCTACTGCGGCTTGACCGTGTCAACCATGACAGTGGACGCTACGATCCGGGTGCGTTTCAGCGCGAATTGCGCCGAATGTGGTTCTATGCGCACGCTCATTGCGCTTCGGTGGGCCTGCGCACCCTGGGTTCGTACTGGACGTCGCCGCTCGGGGGCGTTCGCGACATAGGCTTGCTGCGTCAGCTTAGGCTTGCGGCCAAATCTCTTTTCCGGAATCCTGGCAGCGCGGGGCGCGCTGTCAAACCGGCACGCGAATAAAATCTGGCGGTCAGGGTGGTAGGCATTCAGGATGGCAGTCTGCTTCCGGCCCTCACGGCGCGATTTACAAGGAGGATGATTGCATGACCGTTCAACTTCATCTTGGTTGTGGAAAGCGTTACATACCTGGCTTTATTCACATAGATCTCGACGATTTCCCGCATATCGATCATCGAAGCCGGATTGATCGCTTGCCGATGTTTCCGGACGAGACGGCAGATCTGATCTATTGTTGCCACGGTCTTGAGTATTTCGATCGAATCGAGGCGCCGGAAGTGCTACGCGAATGGCATCGCGTATTGAGGAAGGGCGGCATTCTGCGAGTTTCCGTACCGGATTTTTCAGCCTTGATTTCGGTTTACGAAAATACCGGCAATCTGAACGCAATCCTGGGTCCGCTGTACGGGCGCATGGCCATCAACACTGAGAAAGGGGATGCAGTCATTTATCATCGCACTGCCTACGACTATCGATCGCTTGAAGAGCTTTGTCTGACAGTGGGATTTCGCTCCGTTTGCCGTTACGATTGGCGTAAGACGATCCATAAGGATTACGATGACTACTCCCAAGCCTACCTACCGCACATGGACAAGGACGGCGGACTCCTCATCAGCCTCAATATTGAAGCCCAAAAATAGCTTTCAGCCAGCTCCGAGATTTAGCGTAATAATTCCTACATACAATCGTGCCCATGTCGTAGACAGGGCAATCGATAGTGTGCTCAAACAGTCCTACGGTGATTTTGAACTATTAGTTATCGATGACGGCTCGTCCGACCATACCGAACGCTGTGTTGCCAATTACAACGATACGAGAATTCGGTACATCAAGCACGAGAGGAATCTTGGGCAAAACAGCGCATTGAATACAGGGCTGGATCTGGCGCGAGGGGGGTTTGTATCCTTTCTTGATTCAGACGACGAATGGCTTCCGGGCATGCTGGAGAAGGTATTCGAGAAATTCAATTCAGATGCGGATATCGATTGCGTATACACGGCCTGGGGGGCAAAGCTTCCGTCAGGAGTCATACAGGCTCCCATGGGCAACTCACTGGAGGGGTGTATTTACAGGGAGGCGCTGGAACGGGTTAACGTGTGTCCACCGACAACGCTTTCGGTAAGAAGGAAATGCTTTGGCGTCGTCGGACATTTTGAGCTGGACGTCATAGTTTGCCAGGATGACGTTATGTGTCTAAAGCTTGCCAAGGCCTTCAAGTTCGGGTGGGTAAAAGAGGTACTTGCCACAATGCACTACGACGCAGGCGGGCGGTTAACGGACGATCCGGTGCTAACTGCATACGGTTACTACTATCTGTACAACAAATTTGCCGATGACATCGTGAAATATTGCGGTCGTAAAACAATGGCAAAGCACTATGCGCGTTCCGGAATGCTTTTCTTGAACGTGAGAGAAAGCAACATGGCATTCAAGGCTTTCTGCAAGAGTCTGACGCGTGGATTTTCGGCTAAGGCTATAGGTTACATGGCTTTCTTGTTATTACCCTATTCATATCAGCGCAAACTGCGAAGTACGAGACAAAGCATGATTCACGCCTGGCGCTCGTTTGGACACCCGCATGGCTAGGCGCTCTCTTCTTGTCTTGGTGCAGATCCTGCCGTAGTACAGGTTTGTCAGATTGCGGGCAGATGGCGCACAATTTCCTGGGCGATTCGTTCGGCAACTATCCTGTTGCCCTCCGGCAGCAGATGTTCGGAGTCCTGAAAAAGCTCTGCCGTCATGCCGTCAAAGATTCCCGAAATATCGTGATACTTGGCATTGCTCGCAAGGTAGGGATTTCGTCTGAAGATGCTGTAGGACAGTCTGAAAAAGTCGGCCTCCCATTTTCGGTTCTTTGCTCGTTCCCTGAATACGGCTTCCTCGAGGACGGAGTTATTTTTTCGGGCGATCATGGGGCAGGGCTGGAGGAAGAAATAGGCGGCAAACCCGTATTCTCTTGCCAACGCATCGACGGTACGGACATTGGTAGCATAGACGTTGACTAATGCGCTGGCGTACCCAAGCCTGTCGGCCTCGGGGACGGAGTATTCGTTATGCGCAGTCTTCTGATGGCCCGGGAACAGGCGGCGCGTGAGCGCACGTACGATGAGGGAATGCTGTGCGATGCTGTTCCAGACGCTTCTGTTGTCAGAGTCTAGGGCACGCTTCAGCGCGGCCTCGGCTTCAGGATCAATGCCCCCCGGTGTTCCGCCGTAGGCGACTGCGTTTACTTCGTTGATACCGTCATAAAAGATCACCAATTGCGGGCGGATGCCTTTTTTTAATACTTCGATCAGCTGGATAAGCGACTGGGATGATTGCCACCAGCCCGAGCCATAATTGACTACCTTGATGCAGCGACCCTCGCGATTGAGTAATTCGGCGAAATAGGCGGGAATCGTGTATTGGTCTGGAACGCCGGCGCCGTACATGGTTGAACCGCCGAAGGTAAAGACGGTAAAAGCATCATTTTTTTCGCAACTGCCGGGAACCCACCGCCTACCTTCGGAATCGATATTGAGCGTCGTGGAAGCATATGGCTTCTCTCGGAATTCGACGTAGGTCACGTGCATTGCGGATTCGCCTGCGGCGTCAATCTGATGTTGTTTCCCCCATATCTGTTTGTGGAGTATGGCGTTCTCTGGCGATGCCACGTTTGACGGGTACATGATGTCTCTAACCTGCTTCACCAACCGCGCCGCGATCTCCAGTCCTGCCAGCATTGCGAGGGTTATGGTGACGACGATGCATGCATCTACCAGATTGCTCTTGATGGTGTTCATACTCATATCGACAATTGGCTTCAAGAATGGATTCGGGTAAGAGCGCGGGACCCCGCAGTCTATTAGAGGTTTCAGCCACACTCAATAGTTTGCACGGATCCGATCTCCTTCTCCAGAAACGGACTCCAGTTTATACTGGCATTTAATCACTCTATCCAGTGCGTCAGTAGGATCGACGGCTAACAATCCATCGGAACCATGATGATTTTTTTGCAGGCGTACGTACCGGCGCCCCGGTTGATCAGGAATAGAACATGAGCGCTCAGTCGATCCCCTTTTCGACCCCCTACAGGTCAGGCTCGGAGATGATGCGGATTCACCTCGACTCGATCCGGAGGTTCCATCCCACCGCCCCGATTCAAATTTCGAAGCGGGGAGGCGATGCCGGAGAAATGGGGAGATACAGGAGTGTGTTCGGCATTTTGCAGAAAATATGGGGGACGCAATGCGTAAAGCTATTTTGACGATGCTACTGGCTGTCGTGAGCAGTAATGCGGCGGCGGCGTGGGTGGAGCTCGGCAGCAATAATGACAGCACCTATTACGCCGACGCTACCAGCATTCGGAGGGACGGCGACACAGTGAAGATGTGGAGTCTTCTTGACTTCAGGAAGACAAGAATGTTCGAGAATTTGCCATATATGTCGTTAAAGGCGCAGGGTGAGTACGACTGCAAGAAAGAGCAACTGCGAGTATTTTCCGGTACTCGACAATCTGAAAAGATGGGCGAAGGAAGTGCGGTTAGCAGCATATCCGAACCTAGCGAGTGGAGTGCGGTCGCGCCTGGCGGCATTGGGCAAGCTTTTTGGAAATTCGCCTGTGAGAAGCGGTAGGCGCTTGGAGGAAGCAATGCGTAAAGCTGTGTTAATGATGTTGCTGGCTGGTGTGAGCAGCAGTGCAGCAGCGGATTGGCTATGGGTTGGCGTTAGGGAATCAACTACAACCTACTTCGATTTCTCGACCATTGGCAGGGCGGACAACATGGCGAAGCTGTGGAAGCTGATTGACTATGAAACGTCACCAGCACAGAATTTTACCAAACCGTATAAATCGCATAAGGAGCAAGCCGAATTTGACTGCGAGAAAAGGAAGATGCGACACGTTGCCCTTATTTTCTACTCTAATAACATGGGCGAAGGCGAAGCAGTTTTTACTGAAAATATTGCTGGAGCTTGGACTTTTCACCCAACTGGAAGCATAGACAATTTCCTGCTGAAAATCGCCTGTGGAAAGGAGTAGGGACTCGTGACTTCCTCACGATGGTACGGTAGCGAAAAGGAAACCAGCCTGCCCACCAACCGACACTAGCTGATAGCGACTGCTAACACCTTTGCGACCCGAACCCGCGCTACAGGGGCTATTGCGCGATAATGTTCCGGCGGCAAACCGACGGGGATGAATTGGTGGCGAAACACCTGTGGCAATTGTGGGGGGCAATGCGTAAAGTCATTTTGACGGTACTGCTGATGGTCATGAGCAATGGTGCGGCGGCACAATGGGAACAGTGGTTTGTACCTAAGAGCAACTTGTCGGAGTGGGTTGTGGCTAACTACAATGAAGCCGTCACCATCTACGCAGATATTGCCACCATTCGCAAGGCAGGCAACATGGTGCAAATGTGGGATCTGACCGACTTCCGGACCGGGGGCAAGGTAGTTAGCGGGGATAAGCGGTCTCTGTCGTTCAAGAAGGACCAGGAATACGATTGCAACGGACAGCGAGCGCGAATACTCTACATCTCCTGGCACTCTGAGAATATGGGAGCAGGTGAAATACTTGGCAGCGACCGTATACCTGGCGATTGGCGACCAGTCCTTCGGGGCACGATACTCGAAAGGTTGTGGACAACGGCCTGTGGGAAATAGGCGCCAGTGATCTTGTCACCGACAGAATCAGAGCGGCCCGTGGGAAAGAGTGCGACGGGTACAGGCCATCAACGACCCGCGCGCCGCTGGGGCAAGGCGGGTTATGTAGCACTTTTCATTATCCTTGCCCTCACCGCAGCGCAGTGCGCCAGGCTGGGCATGGCGGGACTTTTGGTGCAAACGGCGCAATTTGAAGTCGACCGGTGGACTCTTGCGTCCGGAACGCCGGGCATGGCGGAAATCAGCCGAACTGCGAAATATTTAACCGAGAGCCTTGGATACACCCCGGACAACCCTTGGGCGCTGGAAGGCGCCGGCGCGTTGGACCTGGCCAAAATGCGGGCCTCCAGAATCCCGCGCCAGGCGCACGCCGCCGCGAGGGATGCTCACGCGCGGTTTCGCCAGGCCCTGCTGCAGCGGCCGACCTCGCCGTTCCTGTGGGCGAACCTCGCTTTGACCAAGCTCTATCTCGACGAAATCGACGACGAGCTTCTGACGGCGCTGCGGCACGCCGACGAACTGGGCCCGTGGGAACCACACGTGCAGCAGACGACGCTGTTCGTAGGGCTTGCCGTCTGGCGCGACCTCGATCCTGCCCTGCGGCAGGCGCTGGCGCGGACAGTCGAGCGCGGGGCATCGCGCAATGCCAAGAAAATGTTCGAAATCGTGAAAAGTTACACGCGTTTTGACCTCATTTGTGCTATACAGAAATATCAACCGATTGCCGCTGCGGATTGCAGAAAAGCTGCGGAAACTGCCAGACCGGGCGCACCGACATACAAGGGATATCGTCAATGATCGCCACAAGGAATGCACACAGGGCGGCAAGCGCGTTTGGCGCGTGCTGCATATTGATCGCGCTTGCCGCTTTTTCATCCGCGGCATGGCCGCAGGCCGGATATTTGCACAACGTTTCGGGTTTGGTTTCCATCCAGAGAGAGGCAGGCAAAGTGGAGGCGGCCAAGGCCGGGGATAAGTTCGACGCCAACACGGTCTACCGCACCGGCGCCGATGCAACGTTGATGCTGAAGTTCGCCGACGGCCAGGTTGTCGCACTGGGCGCAAACTCTGCCTTGCGCGTCGATCAATATCACTACGATCCGGCCAGCCGCAGCCAGAACCGTTCGACCATAGAGATGATGCAAGGCGAGATGCGTTTCGTGGCCGGCCTCATCGGCGCGGCCAACAGCGAAGGCGTGCGCGTTATTGCGGGAAACTCGGTGATCAACATAAGCCCGGGAGGGGCTGACTTTAGCGTGGGAGTCACACCCGGTGCGCAGGAGGCCGGGTACATCGCGGTCGCGCTCGGCGAGATTTCCGCGCGCACGCCGAGCGGCGATATCGGTAAAATCACGGCCGGCCAGTATGCCCCATGGCAACCCGGACGCACTCCGGCGCTACCGGTGCCTCTTGCTGCGGCACCCGCCACGATCCAGGCGAGCGTTGCGGCGCTGTGGGCGGCGATATTGCCGGCCAGCACGCCGGTGGAGGTTGCATCGGCGGCACGTACGGCGGCGACGGTGGCCGCGCTCGGCCCGGCAATGGCTTCCGTGGGCGTCAATCAGAGGCTAGCGGCGGAAGCGGACGCCAACCGGGCTCAGGCTGCCGCGAACGCCAATCCACAGAACGCGCAGTTGCGCGCCGCGGCACAGGGGGCCAGAGAACTGGCGAATCTGGCGACCAAAGAAGCAGCTGCCGCGAGCGAGGCCGGCATTGCGGCGAAAGCAATTGCGACCATGCTGCAAGACTTGCCGCCCACGGCCGCAGGCCCGGTGCTGGCGCAGGCCCCGGCAGCCGCAGCGGCGCGCCCGGGGGAATCGATACCGACTATCACATCGGTAACGCCTGGCGCGGGAGGCGGCTGTACGGGTAGTAAGTGCTGACGGCAACACGTAGCTGCATCGGGCCCGGCAGCGCAGGTTTCCGGGCCTGTTCATTTCCGGGCCTGTTCATCTAAGCGGTAGCCGTGCACCATAGTCCTGATGACACCGGAGGGATGTTTGTCCTTTATCTGGCACTGCTCGTCTGGGCTCCCGTCCCGTTGGGCAGCAACCGCTCCTGGGCATGGGCCTTGCTCGCTCTATGGGCATTGGCGCTCGCACTATGGTGGCTGGCTGGCTGCATCCGCGGCAAGCATTCCTTCCCCGCGATAACCAAGGATGCCCGGCCGATGCTCTGGTGCGGTCTGTTGTGGCTGGGCTACGTCTGGCTGCAGTTGGTCCCGCTGCCCGTCGAGATCCTGAAAATGCTCTCGCCGGAGGCAGCCCGGTGGCACATTGCGGCTGCCGCCCCCGCCACGCTAGTCTTGGCGCCGCTGACGCTCGATCGTTACGCCACGCTGGAGGCCGCGTGCAAGAGCACAGCGTACCTTGCTTTTTTTGCGCTGAGCCTGATCCTGTTGCGGGACCGCGACCGGATTCGCTACACCGCCTATGCGCTGATCGCATCGGGGGTGTTGCAGGCCTTGTATGGCGCCCTGATCAGCCTGCAAAGCGCGGGCGACGTGGCGTCCGGCACCTTTGCCAATCGCAACCACTATGCCGCCTATCTCACCATGTGCCTGTCCGTCGGGATTGGCGTGCTCATTGCGAGCCTCACGGGCGCGCAGCACCGGTCGTGGGGATCATTTTTTCGCAATCTGATGCAATGGGTCATCACCCCGAAAATGGGCTTGCGGCTCGGGCTGGTGATCATGGTCATCGCCCTGGTGCTCACGCGCTCGCGCATGGGGAACAGTTCCTTTTTCATCAGCCTGCTCATCACCGGGGTCATCGGCCTGCTGCTGGCGAAGCGGGCGACTAAGTCCATGGTCATCCTGCTCGTCAGCCTCGTCGCCGTTGACGTATTCATCGTCGGCACCTATTTCGGCACGCGGCGCGTGGTCGAGAGAATTTCGCAGACCACCGCGGAAACCGAAGATCGCGACGAGGTTGCGGCCTACGCCATCGACATGTGGAAAGATTACCCGGTGTTCGGATCGGGCCTGGGTTCGTTTCCGGTGGTGTTTCCGCGCTATAGCGCGGACGGGACCCCGGTGTCCTATACGCATGCGCACAATGACTATCTGGAGTTTGGCGCCGAGGCCGGCGCGGTCGGCCTATCGCTGCTCGGGCTGATGGTGCTCATGTCCTTCGCGGCCGCGCTGCGAGCCCAGAACCTGCGCCGGGATCCGCTGATGCGAGGCCTGTCCTTCGCGGCCATGATGGGCATCCTGGCGCTGATGATCCACAGCTCCGTGGACTTCAATCTGCAGATACCGGCCAACGCGCTGACCTTCATGTTGCTGCTCGCGTTTGCCTGGATCTCGCTTTATCACGAGAGGGACGAATCCTGAAGGTGCGGCCGGGACGCTGCGTTCGCAAATTCGCCACAACCGCCCTGTCGCGGGCGCCGCGCCCAGGCCCTGTTGATCCATCTCGCGAGCCGCGCGGCCTATGCAGAAGTTAGCGCAGCGCGCAAGTCCGCTCGCGGCATGCAACGGTATTTGAGACGCCGTATATGGAAACTCAGCGCTTCCCGAACAGCGCGCGCTCCAGCTTCGGGTGCGCGGCGAAGCGGGCGATGAACTCGCTTTCGTCGCGGCCGCCCTTGGCGCGGATCACGCGCGCCAGGGCGCGTTTTTCGGCCTGGCTCCAGCGCGACACTCGCGCCAGCGCAAACACCACCAGCGGACTCCAGCGCTGCCAGGCGAGGCGCTCGCCCGCGGAAAAGCCGCGCAGCGAGCGCATGCCGGTCAGTCTCATGGTTTCGCGGTTGCATTGCGCGAGAACGCGCTCGCGTTCGCCCGCCGCTCGTGCCGCGAGACCGTCGCAGATGCGCAGGCCCGGTTCGGCCACCGGCGGCAGGCTTGGTGCGCGCGAGCGGTCGAAATCGAACAGCAGGTGCGACTCGGCCAGGGCGCGCAAGGTCGCGGCGCGCGAACGGTGCGCCGGATTGGCGCGCATGCTTGCCAGTTCTTTGCGCATGAGACGGCGCGCGTCCGCGGTCAAAGGCCTGAACCCCAGTTTGTAGTAGAACCACCAGGCGCCCGAGGCGATCGCTTCGTCGTTGCCTTTGCCGAGCTGATACGGATCGAGGCTGAACGACTCGGCGCCGAACAGGTGCCGCACTACCGCCAGGGTGCGGGCAAAGGTGTAGGCCGCCTCGGCGCCGCGAAAGCTCGCGAAAATGTTGAACGTCATCACGGCCGAGCGCCCGCTCACGAACGCCTCGCCGTAGCCGATCGGCACGCCGTTGTGCAGGATCAGGTAGCCGCAGGTCGCGGCAATCAGCGCACGCCGCTCGGGGATGACGCCGATCAGGACAAAGCCGAGCCCGCCGCCGTCGTCGACCAGGCGCACGTCGCGCGCGTTGCCATAAGCGAACGCGTCGAGGTCGCGCGCGCGGGTCACCATCGCGCCGCGCGCAAGCTCGATCAGTTGCTCGCCCTCGCGCGCCGACGCGAGGCGCACGGCGCGATAAATCCGCCGCAGTTCCCCGCGCAGATCGGGACGCCCGCGCCGCAGCGGCTCGCGTTGATAGGCCATCGGCGCCGCGGCATGTTTGGCACGCGTGCGCGAGGGCGTGTCCGGACCGGGTTTCAGTTCGTAAGTCGGTTCGATCGCGTCGTGGAACGCCTCGCGCGTGAACCCGTCGCCCGGCATGGCGTCGATGCGGCGCGCAAAAAACGCCGCATCGCCCTCCCCGCGCGCGCGCAGCCGGTCTATCGCCGCGAACGCCGGCGGGTCGAATTCCTTCAGCGCGGCGGCTTCGGCCCAGGTGACCAGCAGCGGCAGCGCCGAACCGAGCTTGTCGGCGATCTCGGCTTCACTGCGGTCGATTTCGATCCGGTCGGGCCAGCGCCGGGCGAGCCAGCGCAGGGTGGACCAGAAAAAGCGGTAGCGGATTGCCGTGCCCGCAATCCCGGTGTCGGTGAGCGCCTCGCGCTGACGCCTGAGATCGGCGCGCCCGGCGAAGCGCGCGAGCATGCGCTCGACCTCGGCAAGCAAGCGTTCATCGTCGGGATAGGCGCGCAGGAAGCACAACACCTCGTGCAGGCGCAAGACCGCGCGCGCGGAGCCTAGCTTCGCGTGCGCGAGCCGCGCGAGCAGTGCCCGCTTCGCCTCGGCGCTGCCTGCGCCGTAGTGGTCCTTCGAGCGTTCGAGCGCGGTAAGAGTCCTGGTCGCCATGACTTTGCCCAATCGGTGAAGTCCAAGCTGCAGGACGGAAACGAGATGCGACAGCAGCTCGCGCGGAAAGTTTATCAGATTGGCGCCCACGGTCAACAAAGCCGGCTTACGGCTACCGCACGGCGCGGACAAACGGCGCATAATACGCCACACGGTCGAAGGAAAACCGGTAGGCGGGCGTTCAGGCTTGCATCGCTTTTGGCGTAAACCGTAAACATCTGATCATCGCCTTCACCGCCGCTATCGATAACCAGGGCGTTGGGGGCATCGGCTCGGCCCCGCAGGAATCAACTTCGGGAACGCAGTGAAATCCTATTCCAAGGTAAGCGTAGCGTCCGCAAAAACCGCGATCTTCAGAATTGCGGTGCTTTTTTCTTTGCTCGTCGCAATCTGGGTATTCGTCCAGAGCGGAATTCCCTTTGCCCTGGCGCTCGACATGAAGATCGAACGCGCCATATGGATTCAGACCTTCAGCGGATGGTTTTTTGTCATCGCCTCCGGATGGCTGCTATATCTCCTGGTGCATCGAACTTTGACCGCAATTTCGAGCGCCGAAGAAGACCTGAAATTGAGGGACCGCGCGATCGAATCCAGCGTCAGCGCGATCTGCATCACCGACAATCTGGCCCCGGACAATCCCATTGTCTACGTCAATCCCGCGTTCGCGCGCATCACCGGGTATTCCAGCCAGGAGGTGCTCGGCCGCAATCCCCGCCTGCTGCATGGCACCGACCTCGCGCAGCCGGAGCTCGTTACCGTTCGCGCCGCCCTCCGCGATCAGCGCCCCTGCCACGTCGTGCTGCGCAACTACCGCAAGGACGGCAGCATGTACTGGAACGAACTGAATATCTCTCCGGTGCGAAACGACGCGGGAGCGGTCACCCACTACATCGGCGTGCACAGCGATGTCACCGACGCAAAAACACACCAGGATGAACTGGCGCGGCAGGCGAACCACGATTCCCTGACCGGGCTGCCGAATCGCAATCTGCTGCGGGACCGCATCGACCACACCTGCGCGCGCACGCGGCGTTACGGCGATTTCGCGGCGGTCGCATTTCTCGACCTGGACAACTTCAAGCTTGTGAACGACAGCCTCGGCCATAGCCTTGGCGATCACTTGTTGCGCGCGGTCGCGGCACGGCTCGAATCGTCGCTGCGTGCCATGGACACGGTGGCGCGGCTGGGCGGCGACGAGTTCGTGCTCGTGCTCTCCGATCAGAAGAGCGAGCAGTCCGTTTCGGGCGAACTGCAACGGATCGTGGAGCTGTTTTCCCAGCCGTTTGCGGTGGATGGCAGGGATGTATTCATCACCGCAAGCGTCGGCGTTGCGCTATATCCGCAGGATGCCAGGGACCCGGAGTCGCTGATGAAAAGCGCTGAGCTTGCGATGTACCGGGCCAAGGAATCCGGCCGCAACGCGTATCAGCTCTATACCGTGGAAATGCAAACCAGGGTCACCGAGCGCCTGGCGCTTGAGAGCAGGCTGCGGCGCGCGCTGGAACACGGGGAGTTCTCGCTCCACTACCAGCCGCAAGTGGATCTGCGCAGCAACCGCATTTTCGGATGCGAGGCGCTCATACGCTGGACGCAGGCCGATCTGGGCATGGTCTCCCCGGCGAAGTTCATTCCGCTTGCGGAGGAAACCGGCCTGATCGTGCCGATCGGCGAATGGGTTTTGCGAACGGCATGCAGACAATGCAAGATCTGGCAGGACGCCGGATTGCCGGCGGTTACCGTGGCGGTGAATATCTCGGCGCGGCAGTTTCGGGAAAAAAATTTGTTACAACTGGTCGCGACCATACTCGCCGAGACGGGGCTGGCCCCTAGCCAGCTCGAGCTCGAAGTCACCGAGAGCGTCATCATGCATGACGCACAGCACGTCATCGCGGCTCTTCAGGCCTTCAGGGACATGGGTGTAAGACTATCGGTGGACGATTTCGGCACCGGTTACTCCAGCCTGAGTTACCTGAAGCGCTTTCCCGTCGATCGATTGAAAATAGATCAGTCGTTCGTGCGCGACCTCAGCACCGACGCCGACGATGCCGCGATTGCACAGGCGATAATCACCCTGGGACATACCATGAATCTGCGCGTGATCGCGGAAGGCGTGGAAACCCCGGAGCAGCTCGCGTTTCTGCGCAGGAATCATTGCGACGAAATGCAGGGGTATCTGTTGGGCAAGCCCATGCCGGCGGACGAATTCGGGAAACTGCTGGCGGCGGGCCGGACCCTGGCACCGTAGCCTTATACGTGGCGACTTAAATCGCGCCCCCGTCGTTGCAGAGTTTCGATTTTGCGCGGACGAAAAACCGTCCGCGCGGATCGTCGATCTTAAATACAGGTAGGCCCAAGCCGTGGTTGCCTTTATCCTCTTTATCCTATAACCGTGTTTTTGGTACGGATGCGCTTTTCATCCGTACCAAAAACACGGTTGGCGCGCGCAGCGCGCAATGGTTGCTCGTCGATAATCCCCAGATATACCGGGGTAGTTCAAACTGCTGCGGCTCCTCTTGCGCGAACGGCGTCCCGTCCGCGCGGATCCTCGATTGTGCACGGATGAAAAGCACATCCGTGCACAATCGAGGATCTCGGATAAAGGCAAACCCAAGCCGTCGCCACTCTTATCCTTAGCGCGGCCGTTGGCCGCAACCAAAAGGACAAAAACATTCGCGCGGATGTGGCAATTGTTGAGGAGTAATTGCATAACCGCGTTTTCTGTACGGATGCGCCTTTTATCCGTACCAAAAATACGGTTGGCGCGCGTAGCGCGCAAATCCGATAAAGTGCGGAACATGGCACGTGAAAATCACGCCCACTCCCATGAACCAAAGGGGCACGATCGGGCCTTCGCTTTTGGCATCGCGCTGAACCTCGGATTCGTCGCGATCGAGTCGGCGTATGGGGTGCTTTCGCATTCGATGGCTCTCCTGGCCGACGCCGGCCATAACCTGAGCGATGTTCTGGCGCTGGCTCTCGCCTGGGGGGCCAGCGTTTTGGGCCGGCGCGAACCCTCCCAGCGCTTCACTTACGGGCTGGGCAGTTCCTCCATCCTTGCAGCCCTGGTCAATGCCATGCTGCTGATGCTGGTGGTCGGCGGCATCGCCGTGGAGGCGGTTCAGCGCCTGATGAACCCGGTTCCGGTCGCCACCATGACGGTCATCTGGGTGGCCCTGTGCGGGATCGTGGTCAACACGGCGACGGCGCTGTTTTTCCTGCGCGGCCGCGAACACGACTTGAACCTGAGGGGGGCGTTCCTGCACATGGCGGCCGATGCGGCCGTCTCTCTGGGGGTGGTGCTCGCCGGCGTGGGCATGCTCTACACCGGATGGACCTGGCTCGATCCCGCCATGAGCCTCGCCATCGCGGCGGTGATTGTCGGCAGCACCTGGGGGCTGCTGCGCGATTCCCTGAATCTGTCGCTGCATGCGGTTCCGCCACGCATCGACACCGAACTGATCCGCGGATATTTTTGCGCGCTCGATGGTGTCGCCGAAATCCACGACTTGCACATCTGGGGCATGAGCACAACCGAAACCGCGCTGACGGTGCATCTGGTCATGCCCGACGGACATCCGAGCGACCGCTTCATCGCCGAGGTCGCGAACGAGTTGCGCCAGCGCTTCGGCGTCGGGCATGCAACGATTCAGGTCGAAACCGGCGACGAACTCCATCCCTGCCCGCTCGCGCCGGACCACGTGGTGTAAGCCGGGAGCCGTCCCGCTCTACGCCAGTTCGCACTCCAGGCTGAAGCCAGCGGCGGCATCCTGCGCCAGAACCCTGGCGAGATACGGCATGGCAAGCTCCAGCGCTTTCGGCAGCAGCCAAGGCGGGTTCAGAATGAACATGCCGCTGCCATGCAAGCCGAAGCCTCCGGCCACTGGTTTCTTTACGCTCAAGCTAACGTGCAGCCAATCCTTATGCTGCAGCTGTTTTAGCCGCTCGGGAAACTGGCGCGACTCGCGCCGCTGCACCTGCGGATACCAGACCGCATAGACCCCAGCGCGGAAACGCTTCTGCGCGTCGCGCAAGGCCGCCAGTACCTGCCGGTAATCGCCCTTGTCTTCGTAAGACGGATCGATCAGCACCAGAGCGCGGCGCGACGGCGGCGGCAACACGGCCTGCAGGCCGGCAAAGCCGTCGCCGGCCTGCACGATCGCGCGCGGGCCGGCGTCGCGAAAATATTGCCGCAGCAGCCGGCTCTCGGTGCTGTGCAACTCGAACATCCGTAGGCGATCCTGCTTGCGCAGCATCTGCATCGCCAGTTGCGGCGAACCCGGATAGCGGCGCAATACGCCATCGGGATTGAGCGATCGCACTTGTTCGACGTATTCAGCCACCGGCGCAGGCATATCCTCGCGCGCCCATACGCGCCCAATGCCGCTTGCGTACTCCGCATTCTTCATCGCATAGCCCTCATCCAGAGCGTACGCGGCCGCGCCGGCGTGGGTGTCGATAAACCAGAGCGGCTTGTCCTTCTGCGTGAGGTAGCGCAGCAGATGCACCAGGACGACGTGCTTGAGCACGTCGGCGTGCATCCCTGCGTGGAAACCATGACGGTAGCTGAGCATCTATACGCGGCGAGTCAAAGCGCGCCCCCGTTGCTACAGAGTTTCAATCCTGGCCAACACGCCTACGCTCTGCTTGGTGTTACCCATAACCGTGTTTTCCGTGCGGATGCGCTTTTCATCCGCGCGGAAAACACGGTTGGCGCGCGCAGCGCGCAATATTTGATCGCCCGCAACCCGCAAATGCATCCGGGCGACTCGCATTTCAGCAGCCCGGCTTGCGCGGACGGCAGCCGTCCGCGCGGATCGTCGATTGCGCACGAATGATGCGGCCATCCGTGCGTAATCGACGATCTCGTATAGAAGCAACCCCAAGTCGTTTTTGCCTTCAACCATAACCGTGTGTTTGGTACGGATGCTTCATCCGTATCCAAAAGAACGGTTGGCGCGCGCTGCGCGCAAGTTCGTTCGTGGCATGCAACGGTGTGAGACGCCGTATATGGGTTTCCGCACACTATCCCCGACCTGCAACATCAATACTTGTCGTATTTCGTCGCCTTGCCGCGCACGGTGTCGGCGGGATATTTGCCGGCGTTGATGGCAATTTTTTCCGCGGCCGCCGCGATGAGGTCGACGCCCAGCTTGTCGGCCAGCAGAACCAGGTAGACCAATACGTCGGCCATCTCATGGCGCACCGCCTCCAGCTTTTCCGGCGCGAGCCGGACCGACTGCTCCGGCGTGAGCCAATGAAACTCTTCCATCAGCTCGGCCGCCTCGATCGCGACGCCCATGGCGAGGTTCTTCGGGGTATGGAACTGATCCCAATCCCGCTCCTCGGCAAAAGCGCGGATAACGAGCGCGAGTTCGTCCAGGTTGCCCGGCGGTGGACGCTGCATCATGGCTCCGTTACGCCGGCCCGGCGCGCGCGCGCAGCGCCGGGGCCACGGCCGCGGCCGATTCACGAATGAGCTTTGCCGTGGTGTCCCAACCGATGCAGGGGTCGGTCACGGAACAGCCGTAGATCAACCTGGATTTGTCTTCAGGAATCGGCTGGTTGCCCGCCACGAGGTTGCTCTCCAGCATCAAGCCGACGATGGAGCCATTGCCTTCGATGACCTGGTGAATGCAATCCTTGAACACCAGAGGCTGCAGCTCCGGCTTTTTGCGCGAATTCGCGTGCGCGCAGTCGATGACCAGGTTGGGGCTCAGCCCTGACTGCAACAGTTCCTGTTCCGTCAGCGCCACTTGCGCTGTATCGTAGTTCGGGCTTTCGCCTCCGCGCAACACGATGTGCCCATAGCGGTTGCCGCGCGTGCGCACGAGAGCCGGCGCCCCATCGGGGGTGATGCCGAGGAAGCTGTGCGGCTCGCGCGCCGAGCGGATGGCATTGATCGCCACGCCGATGTTGCCGTCGGTGGCGTTTTTGAATCCCACCGGGGCCGAAAGCCCGCTCGCCATTTCGCGATGCGTCTGCGATTCGCTGGTGCGGGCGCCGATCGCATACCAGGCGATGAGGTCACCCAGGTATTGCGGCGAGGCGGGATCGAGGGCCTCGGTGGCGGCAGGCACGCCCAGTACCGCCAGGTCGCTCAAGAACCGGCGCGCGCGCTCCATGCCTTCCTCGATATGGAAGGAGTCGTCCATATGCGGATCGTTGATGAAACCCTTCCATCCGGTTACGGTCCTGGGCTTCTCGAAATAGACGCGCATCACCAGATAGAAACTGTCCCGCACCTCGGCCGCAAGCGCGCGCAGGCGCTCGGCATAGTCCAGGCCCGCCGCCGGATCGTGAATGGAGCAGGGACCGACGATCACCAGCAGGCGCGGGTCGGTCCGGTCGAGCAGCCGGCACAGGGTCGCGCGCGCCTCGGCGACGAATTGCGCGCCTTCATCGGCAAGGGGGATGCGTTCGTGCAGCTCCCTCGGCGAGGGCATTGCCTCGAACGAGACGACGTTCAGGTTTTCGGTGGCGGGGAAGCTCATGGCGGCCTATTTGACTCCGAGGCTGGCGAGGGCCGCCTGCTTGGCCGGAAGCACGCACAGCTCGGCGGTACTACCCACGCCGATCGAATCGTGCTCGTCCTGCACTAAAAAATGAATCATGCTCGCTCCTCGTTTGGCGGCAGGCGGTTGCGGAAGGAGAATTCTATCAGCTATACCAGGGAGACTGCGGCATCAACGCATCGAGAAGCGACGAACGCCCGAGCGCGGTGCCAGCGAACCTGTCGAACTCAACCACTGCCGATTAGCGGGTGATCCGTTCAAACTCCCGGTGCGAACACCAGGTCGGGCACCACGACTTCCCAGCGCTCGCAGCGAGCATGGTCCCGATATTCCGGTTCGGAATCCTCCCGTTCGCGCATGATGATTGCCGCCACACTGGCCGCTATGCAGCTCATGCCCGCGGGCGGCGCGTAGGCGCGGGCGAGCCTTCCAACAGTGTTGCCCTTAGCATCCACGAGCGCCCAGTGCTCCCGCTCCTTTTGCAACCCAAGGGCATCGCCTGCACTCAGCGCGGCGATGGCTTGATGCACAGCGTGGTCGGGGGCACGACGGCCCGCGAAACCAAGGTCCACGTCCCCTAGCGTAAGTCGCGAATAGTGACGCGCCAACTCCGGTGCGGGATGCGGCAGTACAGTTGGCGCACGAAGCAAAATGCTCGGGCCTTCACGCAACGCATCAAGAATCGGATGGCGCCCATCGAAGCGGGCGAGTGTCAGCGTCATCCGCGCCCTGGTCATGGCCACGTAGTAGAGCCGGCGCGGGGCATCCCGGTCTTCATATTGACCTACTCTGTCCCAACCGCCGTCCAGCACCGCCACATGATTGAACTCCAATCCCTTGGCTCGGTGTGCCGTGAGCAGCATCAATCCCGTCTGCCGGCGGCGCACCTCGCGGCCCCATTCGGCGAGCCACTCGATGAAATGGCCGATTGGCAGTTCGGCCCCGCCGGTCTCGATCGCGTATTCCGCTACCGCCTCGCGCAACAACGACCACCACGGACCGGCGCGTTGCCGATCAAGCCAAAGCGCGATGCCGCCGGTGTCCACCAGTTTGGTCTTCTGCGCGCGCAGCCATTCGACCAAGGCCTGAGTTTCGCGCAGGCGCCAGAAGTGCGGCGCCTCTTCGTCGGCCATCTGCACCGGAATGTGCTTGAGTTCGCAATAGCTCCTCACCGGCTCCAGGTACTTCCATTCGCGGGCGATCACCGCAGTGCCGGCCCAATCCGGCTGCGGCGCCTGCGCCAAAAGGCGCTGCAGTTCGGTCATCACCGCCACCGCCTGCGTTATTGCGTCGCCACCTGCCGGCAAGACCTGCACCCGGCCTTTGCCAACGGAGTCGAACTTTTTCCATTCGCCGCCGCCGGCGGCTTTCGACCTGGCGCGGTCGATGGTGATCGGATGGTCGGCCTTCATCCGCTCGCGCGCCGTGGCGATGACCAAGTTAGCAGCGGAAATGATGTGGGCGGTGGAACGATAGTTATCCGTGAGGAACACAGGTTTCGCTGCATAGTCCGCCTCAAAGCGGCGGATGAATTCAACTGAAGCGCCGTCGAAGGCATAGACGTTCTGGTCGTCGTCCCCCACCGCGAATAGGCTGAGCTTGCGATCTTCCTCCTGCACGGTGCGCCCGGCCAACGCGGAGATGAGTTCATACTGGCCTGCGTTGATATCCTGGTACTCGTCCACCAGAATCCAGCGAAAGCCCGCAAGCAGGCGATCTCGCTGTTCGTCGGCCTCTTCCGGAGCCGAATCCGCACCCTTCAACAGCGCCACCGCTTGTTGCAGCACTGCCTCGAACGCATCGCCGTCCAACTTGTTGGCCCGCCCGGCGAAACTCACGCCCGCAAGCCGCATGGCCAGCGCGTGGCAGGTGAGCACGGTCACGCCGCGCGCGTCATCGCCGATCAGGTCGCGAAGCCGGCGCCGGATCTCCACCGCCGCATGTCGGTTGTAGGCGAGCGCGAGAATCCCGCGCGGGTTCTCGCGCCTCACCCGTACCAGATAAGCGATCCGATGCACGAGCACCCGCGTCTTGCCGGAGCCCGGACCGGCCAGCACAAGGACGTTGGTCTGCTCGCGATCATCGGCAACGACCCGCTGCTGTACTGGATTGTTGAGAGATTCCACAATCGCCCGCCAGGATGCGGGCGTAGTCTGGCGGGCCAACTCCTTCTCGCGCTCCGGCAGCCAGCGGCGCAAAAACTCCTCGCTTCCGAGGCTGAAGTAGTCCATCGCCAGGCGCAGCGCATCGGCCATGGCCCGAAGGCCCCGCTGCACGTACTCCGCCATTACGTGAATCTGGACCACCTGTTGGTCGTAATGAAGTTTCAGCGGCGCGAAATCCGCTTTAGCAAAACCGCGCTTGTCCTGTTCCAGGCGAATCGTCATCGCCGGCCGGAAAACCGCCAGTCCTTTGTTGAGCCGGATCACCTCTTGCTCGTGCAACCACAGGAGCGCCCGGTCCAGAAGCTTGGTCGGTTCCTTGACCTCCGCCTTCAGGATAAGGTCTCCTTCAAGCGCGGCAAGCAGCTTGCCCAGAGTCGTTTCCGCCAAGACATCCGTGCCGCGCATCCCCTCGGGCAAGCAAGCGAGCAGGTGCTCAAGCAAACGCTCCGCCCCCGCGCGCCGCAACTGGGCGGTCTTGTCCAAGGCGGACCATTCTCTTTGGATCGTCACCTGTACTTCTTCCGCGTCCAGCCTTCGCAGGCCGAGGCTTCCCACGCCGCCGTCTTCGCTGCGCCCATCGGTCGAGAGACTCCTGACGATGCGCCAGAGCTTTTCCGGGAGTGCGTGCGCGTATCCGGCGTCCTTCAAGTGCTGTGCCGCGTGGCGCAATGACAGCCGGCAGATCTGCCCTTTTTCGAGATCGGGTGCACTCTGCCGAAGTTCGGCGATCAACGCCGTTTCCAGGGCCACCGCTTCCTCGAAACGCTTCCGCGAAGACCTTTCGACCCCTGCATGAACAAAGGCAGTCAGTGCGGTATCGTTGCTGGCAATGCCGTACGTCTCCAGGTCGTAAAGCGCCGCGCGGACCTTTTCCGCGCTCAGGCCCGATACCCCCATCAACTCGTCGGTGGAGATGCCCTCGTCGGCATCGGCCGCGATAAGCGCATCCACCAGCGACAACAACTGGCGCCGGTACGCATCGACCATGGGCTCTTTGGCCAGCTTCCCTTGCGCCTCTTCCGCGGAGCGCACGCGCAGCGACGAAGGAAACACCTGTACCTGGTTTTCTTCGCGGGATAGCAAGATCGCTTCTTCCAGCCAGGCGATGGCCGTGCGCACGCGAGTGTCGTCGGTGGCGGAATCCCGCTCGAAGGCGCCTTCTTCCTCTTCGGCAAGAATTTCACCGGTGGTAGCCACGACTTCTCCACCCATGCGCTTTTTCCAGTCCAGGTTCCTGAGCGCCCTCAGGATCGCCTGGATCTCGCGTTGGGTAAGTCGCGAGTGGGCCGACATGCCGAACTGCCGCTCGACATCTTCCGGGGTGTAGAGCAGCACACAGCGCGCCGCCTGCTGATCACGCCCGGCGCGCCCCGCCTCTTGCAGGTAGTTCTCCAGCGAGCCTGGAATGTCGGCATGGATCACCAGCCGCACGTCGGGTTTGTCGATACCCATACCGAAGGCATTAGTGGCAACGATTACGCGCAGATCCCCGCGAATGAAGCGTTGTTGCACGCTCTTCTTCGTTTCCGGTTGCAGCTTGGCGTGAAAGTGCTCCGCCGCCAGCCCCTTTTCACGTAAGAAGCCCGCTATCTCCTCAGTTTGCTTCCGGGAAGCACAGTAGACGATGGCGCCGCCCGGAGTATCCGACGGCAGATCGGCGAGCAGCACTTGATGAATATGGGCGAGCTTCTCCGCAGGCGTGGTGGGCACCACGACAAAATCCAGGTTGGTGCGATTAGCGCCGCCGTCGAAGAGAGCGAGTTTGACGCCCAAATGGTCGCGGAAGTGGCCCACGATGTCCTCCACCACGTCCGGCTTGGCGGTGGCGGTAAGGCACAGTATCGGCGGCACGGGCCCATCCCCCGCCTTCTCTTTGATGAAGCGAGCGACATAGCGGTAATCGGGACGGAAGTCGTGCCCCCATTTGGAAATGCAATGCGCCTCGTCCAACACCCAGGCGCCGATCTCGCGCTGCGAGAGCACCTTGCGCAGGGCGCGGTTGCGCAACTGCTCAGGCGATACGATCAGGATACCCAGGTCCCCCAGCCGCACCCGGTCGAGCACATCGGCGCGTTCGGGCATGGACAGCAATCCATTGACTGCGGCACAAGATGCGATGCCACGCGCCTCGAGTCCTGCCACCTGATCGGCCATCAACGCCACGAGAGGCGAGATCACGATGGTCAGCGCCCCGGTCTTGTCGTAGCGCGACAGAGCCGGGATCTGATAGCACAGCGATTTGCCGGTTCCGGTGGGCAAAATCCCCAGCACATGTTCGCCGCGCATGGCGGCCTCGACGATAGCCTGCTGCAACGGGCATCCATCCTCGCCAACGGGCTCGGGGCGGAATTCACCAAAACCGAACCAGCGAGCGAGTTCTTTTCGTGCGTCGTGTCGCTCGCGGCACCAAGCACACGCCGGGTCGTCGCAAGCGGCATCACGCAAGCGCCGCACCAACAGTCCGGCCTCGGGAAATTGATGACGCACCCAGGGCGGCATCACCGAGTTTCCGCCGGACACCGCGAGCCACGCGAGCGCATAGGCCAAGCCCCATCCGTGCTTTTCTGCATCCGCCAGAATCTCACGGCCGTGAGTTAGGCAGGCGTGGCCCGACAAACACTGCTCGATTGCGGCACGGGCTTCCGTTTCGGCGGGACGCGGCTTACGGCGCAGGGTCGAGAAAAAGGCGTTGAGCCCGGAGACTGCCCCGTCAGCCGTAGTCAGCCAGTGCCAGGCGAGAAGCAGATTCGGCGTTGCCTCATGGCACGCAAGGAAAGCCTGGTGCTGATCGCGGAATAGCTCCAGCGTCAGCCGCGCGTCCAATTCCGGATCGTTCAGCCGCCCGCGCTTCAGTTGTCCGTCCTGATAGTGCTTCACCAGGTGGTGATAGGGATTGCGGGGATGCGCCAGCGGGTTGAGACGCAGCGTATCCACCGCGGGCAGTTTGAGCAGGCGCAAATCGGACTTGGCCGCGGCAAGGTGCGGCACATCGAAACCGATCAGGTTGTGGCCCAGTAGAAATGCCGAGCCTTCGGCGAAGGCATCGAGCTTGGAGAGTGCGGTCGCCAAATTCCCTTTTTGAAATACGAAAGACTGCCCCGTGTCGCCGCGCACAGCGGCGAAGCGGTGGATGCGCCCGTCGCGCGCACCCACTTCGAGATCGATGGACAGACAGCGGGGCGCGAAAGCGGTGGCCGCACTCGATTCGTTGGCCAAATCAATCATTGCGCCGTGCAAATCTCACTTGGCACTACTCCGTTACCAAGCGGCCGGGTTGCGCAGCAGTTTGTCTTTTAGCGGAAAGCGTGTGTCGTTCTTTACCATGCTTCCTCGTCGCAAACTCGTTCACTATTACCGACGTACGCAATGCCAACGCCGCTCCGGCTCGGACGTCACGCGAGCACGGCGGATGGCGTCAATGGTGGCGTATCACCAAATACCCTAATGCGTTTTATTGATCGCGCGGATTGAGTTTCAGCCCAAGAGAGAACGGATAGCGTAGCGTTGAGCGCTCTCGCTGCGTCTAGAGCTCTATCTTCTTGATGAAAGAGAACGACTAGTGCCAATTTTGAACCCTTGTCCCTATGAATTCTGACAATTGTCTCAAGAAGTCGGCAAAGGTCTCGATACGTTGTTTGATCCATTTGTTGTGCGGGATCATCAAGCACCATCATGGGTACGACAAACCTACCGACTGTGATAAATCGCACGAAGAACCACGCCAGACCAAGAACATTAGCCTCAGCTGTATTGAGAATGTGGCGCGCCAATGGCGCAGACTCGTCAGCTCCAACCCGGATCGTCAAAGTCTGTGCGTTACGTTGTGTACGCGCATGAAAGGCCGGCTTTAGACGCAGCAACCAAGGTGCGGCTGTCAAATTTAATACGAGTTCCAACCATAGTGCTTCTAAAGTATTTGGCAGATGCGATTTGACAATGTCACCAAGTGTTTCTGTAAGGCGTTTTCGTACTGCCGCCCAGTTATTCGGCGCGTTAAACGTCGCAGAGACAGTTATGCATTTCTTAATAATTATGTTTGCAACCTCACTCGCGACTTGCTGTACATCTACGTTCGGCGGAATCACGATACTTGAGCGCAAGTGCCCAATAAACGAAACTAGTCTCTCGCGAGATGAAGGCGCCTTCAACATGGCCTCTAGCGTTACCCCGTCTGCCAAGAACGGTCCAAGTAGACCAACCAATGCCTGCTGTTGCTCATCGGTAATTGGATTGGGTGCCACTCCAAGCCCACTGAGTTTCGCGTTGGCTTCCCTTATCTTTCCTGATATCTCTCGAAACTCATTTTCTAAGATGCCACGATTTCTGGCAGTTTCTGCGATAAGTTCGCCGAGTACCTTGCTTAAGCCACCACGCTGACTAAGATCAGAGCCGCAAGTGGGGCAGCTGGCTTCGTGCTCTTCAACCCAACGCGTTTCTATTCCGGTTCTAGTGCCACCTAAGTGATCCAAGCGTGCCCGCATCAGCGAACCGCGCTTGGCAATATCCGCTTGCTGCTTGGCGAACAGGTCAAGCTCCTTCTTTGCGGATGCAATGGCTTGCTCGTTGCCGCTTCCGGGAGCGACTACTCGCTGTTCCATCCATTGTCCCCACGCTCCAAGTTGCTCCGCAATCGCGCTATCCGTGGCGCGTATATGGTCAAGAAGAACAAGTACGTGACCACCAAATACATTTCTGGTCTCGGAAGCGGCAGAGTTAAATTCTGTTAGCCACTTTTCAACACTTTCCTTCGCGAGCCCTTCTTCTAGCAATGCCACACATTGGCTCGCAACATCGCCGCGCTTTGCTTCCCACTGTTGCCAACGTCGCGCATTGCGTTCAGCCGTCGGCATAAAGTCCTGGTAGTCCTTGGCGGCAACGGATAGCCACGCCACCATATTTGAGGTTGAAAACTGCAATGCATTGACCAACTGCTGCTCCGCGACCTTCTGATAGGCGGTGTCCACCTTGGTTATGTTCGTTCGCAGACCGAGTGACCGTAGAAGCTCTTGCCGTTCGGCATTGGCCTTTTGATACTCATCTTCAACGTACCATTGGATACCGTTAGCCAGATCGGAATAACCTCTTAGAACCTCGGCAGCCAAATCGGATGATGAGCGCTTGCAGAACTCCCCGCCCCTCTCTTGCGACAAAAGGCATCCTTCGCTCATACGATCGATAGTGGCGGCCTCCTCCTCTGACTGCGGAAGACCAATTGATTCCCACTGGTCTTTAATAAATAGCTGAGGATTTCCCCATTTCCGATACGACAAGTTCTTTAGATATCGTCTTGCGTAGTCGTCGGATGTACGCCGCGTCGCCGCATCAGTATCCCGGAGATACTCAAGATATCTATGAGAACTGTTGAATGTTGCAAGACTGATAGCCTCAAAAAGAGCGCTCTTGCCA
>JACRAS010000024.1 GCA_016234705.1 Betaproteobacteria bacterium
GCACGGATGAAAAGCACATCCGCGCGCAATCGGCGATCTTGGATAAAAGCAACCCTGAATTGTCTTTGTTTTTATCCTTAGCGCGGCCGCTGGCCGCAACCAAAGCAAAAATGTCGCTATCGCTGGAAGCCAGTAACGGCGTTTCTTTCAGACTACCTGTGGATAACATTCGCGCGGATGTGGCAATTGTTGCGGGGTAATTGCATAACCAGTATCCAGATCCGAGCGGCATACGGTATTCGCTTCGGACTCGTGCGTTGGCTTGGGTCGAGTCTCTCGGCATCGATCGACGCCCGAAGAACATGGGGTCACGCCCCATCGGTATCTGGTACCCGACTGTGGCAACAAGCCCGTCGCCGGTCACGAGTAAAATACGCCGGGGCGCTACACTACGCCCGACCCGACTACCCGAGGAGCGCCGATGATCGACCTGCACTACTGGCCTACGCCCAACGGGTGGAAGGCGTCCATCATGCTTGAAGAATGCGGCCTGCATTACACGCTGTGCCCGGTCAATATCGGGCGCGGCGAGCAGTTCAGTCCGGAGTTCCTCGCGATCAGCCCGAATAACCGCATGCCGGCCATCGTCGACCATGATCCGCCGGGCGCAGGTGCGCCGATCGCGCTGTTCGAAAGCGGCGCGATCCTCATCTATCTGGCCGAGAAGACCGGGTGTTTCCTGCCCGCCGAGCTGCGCGGACGGCACGCGGCCCTGCAGTGGCTGATGTGGCAAATGGGGGGCTTGGGGCCGATGGCCGGGCAAAACGGGCATTTTCTGCTGTATGCCCCTGAAAAAATACCCTACGCTCTCGAGCGCTACGCGAAGGAGGTCAATCGCCTGTACGGCGTGCTCGAGGCGCAGCTTGCGCGCACCGGACACTATGTGGCCGGCGGCGAATATACGATCGCCGATATCGCGATCTTTCCTTGGATCCGCATCCACAAGGCGCAACAGATTGCGCTCGCCGATTTCCCGCAGGTCGAGCGCTGGTACAATGCGCTCATCCAGCGCCCGGCCGTCAAGCGCGGGCTCGACCTCGGCAAGGGGTTGCGGGCGCCGAAAATGGACGAAGAGGCGCGCACGGTCCTGTTCGGCCAGACGGCGCAAAGCGTGCGCGAACGCGCACATAAGCGAAACTGAGACGCAGCCGAGGCCGCGCGATGATCGAATTCTTTTTCGACTGTTCGAGCCCGTGGACCTACCTCGGGTTTCACAACATCCAGCCGCTGGCCGCCGAATTCGGCGTGAGCATACGCTGGCGTCCGATCCTGCTCGGCGGCATTTTCAATACTGTCAACCCGAGCGTCTACGCCTCGCGCGAACACCCGGTGCCGGCCAAGCAGGCTTATCACCCGAAGGACCTGCAGGATTGGGCGCGGCACTCCGGTCTCACCATCCGGTTCCCGCCGACCGTGTTCCCGGTCAACAGCGTCAAAGCCATGCGCGGCTGCATCCTGCTGGAGCCGCAAGCAAAGCTGGTGCCTTTCGCGCAAGCGGTATTCGAGGCCTACTGGCGCGATGACCGGGATGTATCGAACGATGCGGTGTTGGCCGAGGTGTGCGAACGCGCCGGGGTCTCCGCGGCGGCGTTTTTCGCCGGCATCGCCAGGCAGGAGATCAAGGACCAGCTCAAGGCCAACACCGACGAGCTGATCCGCCGCGGCGGCTTCGGCTCGCCGACCATGTTCATAGGCGGCGACGACATGTACTTCGGCAACGATCGGCTCCCGCTCGTTCGCGACGCGCTGTTGTTGCGCAACACGGCCGGCCAGGCTGGCGCGATTTCCGGAAATATGTAGGGCTTCCACCGGAATATTCGGGACGACCCGGATGTTTACCGGGCGCATTTCCCTATCATTCACAAACAGGAGGATCGTATGAAAACCCGCGTCGTTATGCTGTTTTGCACCTTGCTGCTGGCAAGCGCAAGCGCCTTTGCCTTTCATTGCCCTGCGGACATGAAAAAAATCGATGAAGCCCTGGGCAAGAAACCCGCGCTGAGCGAGGCGCAAATGTCTGAGGTGAAGAAATTGCGGGCCGACGGCGAGGCCTTGCATAAAGCCGGCAAGCACCAAGAGTCGGTCGATACGCTCGCAAAGGCAATGAAACTCCTGGGCGTATAGCCATCGCCAAACCAAGGGGCGCGGCCTGCCTGTTCACGTACGCAGGACGGGCAGCGCCCGCCGTCGGCTTGCATCGGCTAAATCAGCCGCCTGAGACGGCTCCGCTGCGTCAGGAGTGAAGTGCGGCAGCATCGGCGCGTCAGGCGCACGCGCCTGCGCGGATCCGGGTTCCCGCGCCCGCAGGATAAGATAGCCCGAGGGTACGCACGCCCCTGATTTCTTCACCGGGCTGGGTATTAGTTCACAGTCTGGAGAGGCCGGTTCGGCCAATAATTGGACCATGTCAAACTTTCGGGTTCTCTTCCTGTCCCATTTGGGCGTTTGTGGGCGGAGCCCGCCGATTGCATTCGCCGTCGAACCAACGCGAGCAGCGCCGATTGCCCGAGGACGGAAGTGATGATGATCGAAATCGGCCAGTGGAAAAATGAAGACAGACGCGAGGGCCCTCGTGTTCGTCTGCAACTCAAGCTGGCCATGGTTTACCCTCAGTACGAAGGCCGTCCGGCCCGGCCAATGTTTCATGGGAAAACCCAGGACATAGGCATGTCCGGCCTGTCGATGATCGTTGACTATAACGTCTTTCAGGAAGGCGAAGTCGCGGTTGTCCTGGCTCTGCCACCCGCGTGTGCCGGGGCCTCGCGCAAGGTCGTGATGTCCACGGCCGAGTTGAGCTACGCCATACACTCGTCCAAGCTCGACGCGTTCAAAATCGGCCTTGCGTTCCGCAAGTTCAGGGGCGACGGAAAAGGGCTCCTCGAGGCGGTTTTGCGGTATGCGTTGAAAGACAAAGGTGTCGTCGGCTTGCAAGACCCGGGTGCTCGCTTCAGAGCGAACCGGCCCAGAGACAGCCAGCCGCTCGGCTGGTGAGTCGGCCGGTAGATTGCCTGTCACTCAAGCGCCGGCGGCGGTCTTGAGGTCTTGTTTCAGTTCCGCCACTTCGGCTTCGAGCACGGCCACCCGCCGTTCCAGCCGGTCCATGCGTCCGCCCTCGGTGCTTCTCGCCCGCAACGGAAAAAGCGCACAATTCATGTGCTACAAAGCCGGATTAGCCTAAAAAAATCCCGCGACAGACCTGGTGCAGGATCCGGCCCAAGCACGCGCGCCGGATTCTGCGCTAGCATTTGCCTTGCTCCGTCAGCCTAAGTCCATCGAAGGGCGCACTTGCCAAAGGAAGTCACCATGACCGACCTCTCCGATCTCGGCTCCTCCGCGTTTTGGCGCGTCAATCCCAGGGATTCCGATGCGCAGGAGACGCGCGAATGGCTCGATGCGTTCGACGCCCTGGTCGAGGCCGAAGGGCGCGAGCGCGCGACCTATCTGCTGCGCCGGCTGCTCGATCACGCGCGCAAGCGCCGCGTGCAACTGCCGCCGGTGCTCAACTCGCCTTACCGCAACAGCGTCGGCCTCGCCGACCAGCCGCAGTTTCCCGGCAATCTCGATCTCGAGCAGCGCCTGTCATCGATCGTGCGCTGGAATGCGCTGGCGATGGTGGTGCGCGCCAACCGCGCCTATCCCGAGCTTGGCGGGCACATTGCGAGCTACGCCTCGGCCGCGGATTTGTTCGAGGTCGGCTTCAATCATTTCTTCCGCGCCGCAGCCGCGGGGGAGAGAAAGGGTGCCGACGGCGGCGACCTCGTCTATTTTCAGCCGCACTCGGCAACGGGCGTGTACGCGCGCGCCTTTCTCGAAGGGCGCCTGAGCGAGGAGCAGCTTGCCCATTACCGCCGCGAAACCGGCGCGCCCCCGGCGGGCGTCAACCAGGCCTCGGGCCACCAGGGACCAGGCCTGTCCTCCTATCCGCATCCCTGGTTGATGCCCGACTTCTGGCAGTTTCCCACCGGCTCGATGGGCCTGGGTCCGATCCAGGCGATCTACCAGGCGCGCTTCATGAAATACCTGGCCGGCCGCGGCATTCTCGACACCGCCGGGCGCAAGGTCTGGGCCTTCGCCGGCGACGGCGAGATGGACGAACCGGAGTCCCTCGCCGGGCTGTCGCTGGCCGCGCGCGAGGGCCTGGACAATCTCATCGTGGTCGTCAATTGCAACCTGCAGCGGCTCGACGGCCCGGTGCGCGGCAACGGCTCGGTCATCCAGGAACTGGAGGGCCTGTACGCCGGCGCCGGCTGGAACGTGGTCAAGCTGCTGTGGGGCTCGGATTGGGATTCCCTGTTCGCGCGCGACGAGGACGGCGTGCTGCTGCAGCGCCTGCACGAGACGGTGGACGGCGAGTTTCAGACCTATGCCGCCACCGACGGCCGCTTCAACCGCGAGCATTTCTTCAACAAGTATCCGGAGCTGCGCGCGCTGGTCGCGCACATGTCCGATGACGACATCGACCGGCTGCGCCGCGGCGGCCACGACCCGCTGAAGATCTACGCCGCGTATCACACGGCCGCGCAGCACCGGGGCCAGCCCACGGTGATCCTCGCCCAGACCAAGAAAGGCTACGGCATGGGCCACTGGGGGCAGGGCAAGATGAGCACGCACCAGCAGAAGAAGCTCGACCTCGAGGCGCTACGCGCGTTTCGCGAGCGCTTCTCGCTGCCGCTCTCCGACCAGGACATCGCGCAGGTGCGCTTTTTCAAGCCGGCGGCCGACGCGCCGGAGATGCAGTACCTGCATGCGCGCCGCCAGGCGTTGGGCGGCTATCTGCCGGCGCGGTCCGGCGTCGCGCCGAAGCTCGCCGTGCCGGCGCTTGCCCAGTTCGCCAAGATGCTGGAGGGCTCGAGCGGGCGCGAGCAGTCCACCACCATGGTGTTCGTGCAACTGCTGGCGCAGTTGCTGAAGGACCCGGTGCTGGGCAAGCGCATCGTGCCGATCGTCGCCGACGAGGCGCGAACCTTCGGCATGCAGACGCTGTTCCGCCAGATCGGCATCTATTCCGCGTTCGGCCAGTTGTATGAGCCGGAGGACCACGACGAGCTGCTCTATTACAAGGAGGCCAAGGACGGCCAGATTCTCGAGGAGGGCATCAACGAGGCGGGCGCGGTGTCCTCGTGGATTGCCGCAGCCACCAGCTACAGCGCGCACGGCACGCCGATGCTGCCGTTCTACGCTTTCTATTCGATGTTCGGCTTCCAGCGCATCGGCGACCTCGTCTGGGCGGCGGCCGATTCGCGCTCGCGCGGATTCCTCATTGGCGCCACCGCCGGCCGCACCACGCTCGCCGGCGAGGGCCTGCAGCATCAGGACGGCGCGAGCCACCTCAGCGCCTCCACCATCGAAAACTGCGTCGCCTACGATCCTTGCTTCGGTTACGAGCTTGCGGTGATCCTGCAGGACGGCATGCGACGCATGCTCGCCGCGCAGGAGGACGTGTTCTACTACGTCACGGTGATGAACGAGAACTACGCGCAGCCGCCGCTGCCCGCGGGCGCGGAAGAGGGAATCAAGCGCGGCATGCACCGCGTGCGGCAATCGCCGCTGGGGGGCGCCGCACCCAGGGTCGGCGGGGCGAAGAAAATCCCCCGCGTCCAGCTCCTCGGCTCAGGCACCATCCTGCGCGAAGCGCTAGCCGCCGCCGACATCCTGGGCGAGGAGTACGACATCGCCGCCGATGTCTGGAGCGTCACCAGCTTCACCGAACTGCGCCGCGACGGCCTCGAGTGCGAGCTCTGGAGCCGGGAGCATCCCGATGATCCGCGCAAGAGCTGGGTGGAGCAATGCCTCGCCGACGCCGGCGGACCCGTCATCGCGGCGAGCGATTATGTGCGCGCCGTGGCCGATCTCATCCGCGCCTGGGTGCCGGGAAAATATGCGGCTCTGGGCACCGACGGCTTCGGCCGCAGCGATACGCGCGCCGCGCTGAGGCGCTTTTTCGGCGTCGATGCGCACAGCATCGCGCGGGCGGCAGTCCGCGCGACCCAGTTGGCCGATTGATCCAGATCAAACTGCAGCTAAGACTAAGCCCTTGACTTGGCTTATAATTAAGCGATGCGGAATTGGAGGGGACGCCGCTAACGCGGCGCCCCTCAATTCCGCTACTTCAACCTGCGGAAACTAAATGCAGCTTTACGCCCTCGGCCTGAACCACAACACCGCTCCGCTCGCGATCCGTGAGCAGATGGCGTTTCACGCCGAAAAACTGCAATCGGCGCTGCGCGAGCTGACCCAGACCAAGCCGGTGGGGGAAGCGGCGATCCTCTCCACCTGCAACCGCACCGAACTGTACTGTTCCTCGACCGAGCCGCATGAGGCGCTCCACTGGATGGCCGAGTATCAGCGCATCAAGCCGCAGGAACTGAAGCCCTACCTCTACACCCTGCCCAAGGAACAGGCGGTGCGCCACGCGTTTCGCGTCGCCTCGGGCCTGGAGTCCATGGTGCTGGGCGAGCCGCAGATCCTGGGCCAGATGAAGGAGGCGGTGCGCCTGGCCGAATCGGCGGGCACCCTCGGCACGCTGTTGCACAAGCTGTTCCAGCGCTCCTTCGCGGTGGCCAAGGAAGTGCGCACCAACACGCAGATCGGCGCTAACGTTGTGTCGATGGCGGCGGCGTCGGTGAAGCTTGCGGCGCGCATTTTCCCCAGCCTGAAGGAGCAGAAGATCGTGTTCATCGGCGCGGGCGAGATGATCGAGCTGTGCGCCACCCATTTCGCCGCGCAGCAGCCGCGCGCCCTCACCGTGGCCAGCCGCACGCTGGAGCGGGCGCGAGCGCTCGCGCACCGCTTCAACGGCCAAGCCATCGAGTTGCGCGACCTGTCCGAGCAGTTGCACGAGTACGACATCGTGGTGTCCTGCACCGCGAGTTCGCTCCCGATCCTGGGCAAGGGGACGGTGGAACGCGCGATCAAGGCGCGCCGCCACCGGCCCATGTTCATGGTGGATCTGGCCGTGCCGCGGGACATCGAGCCCGAGGTCGCGGACATGGACGACGTGTTCCTCTACACCGTGGATGACCTGGGCCAGATGGTGAAAACCGGCGTCGACGCGCGCCAGTCGGCGGTGGCGCAGGCCGAGGCCATCATCGAGACCAGCGTCGGCAGTTTTCTGCACTGGCTGTCATCGCGCGACCTGGTGCCGACCATACGCGCGCTGCGCAGCCACGCGGAGGAAGCGCGCGGGGAGGAAGTACAGCGCGCGCTGAAACTGCTAGCGCGCGGCGACGACCCCAAGCAGGTGCTGGAGGCGCTGTCGCACGGACTCACCAACAAGCTGATGCATGCGCCGACTCAGGCGCTCAACGACGCTTCCGCTGAAGAGCGCGCCCGGCTCACCGAGCTGGTGTCCCGCCTATACCAGATTCGCAGCCCGCGTTAGCCGCCGCGCCACTGCGTTCCTTCTTATGAAGTCCTCTATTGCCTCGAAGCTGGAGCAGCTTGCGCGCCGGCTGGACGAACTCACGCGCCTTTTATCCAGCGAAGACGTGGCGCGCGACATGGACAGCTACCGCAAACTCACGCGCGAACACGCCGAGATCACGCCGGTAGTGGCGCTGTACCAGTCGTTCAAGCAGGCCGAGGCGGATGCGCATACGGCGCAGGAAATGCTCGCCGACCCGCAACTGAAAGCGTTCGCCGAGGTTGAGATCAAAGAAGCGAAAGAGCGCATGGCGGCGATCGAGGCCGAACTGCAGAAACTGCTGCTGCCCAAGGACCCCGACGACGAGCGCAATACCTTCCTGGAGATCCGTGCCGGCACCGGCGGCGACGAGTCGGCGCTGTTCGCGGGCGACCTGTTCCGCATGTACACGCGCTTTGCCGAACGCAATCGCTGGCAGGTGGACGTGATCTCGGCGAGCCCGTCCGAGATCGGCGGCTTCAAGGAAGTGATCGCCAAGATCATCGGCCAGGGCGTTTTTTCCAAACTCAAATTCGAATCCGGCGGGCACCGGGTGCAGCGCGTGCCCGCGACCGAGACCCAGGGGCGCATCCATACCTCGGCCTGCACCGTTGCGGTGATGCCGGAAGCCGATGAAATCAACGACGTGGTCATCAATCCGGCGGAGATCCGCGTCGACACCTTTCGCGCCTCCGGCGCCGGCGGGCAGCACATCAACAAGACCGATTCCGCGGTGCGCGTGACGCATTTGCCCACCGGCATCGTGGTGGAGTGCCAGGACGGGCGCTCGCAGCACAAGAACAAGGCGCAGGCGCTATCGGTGCTGGCGGCGCGCATCAAGGACAAGCAACTGCGCGAACAGGCGGCGAAACAAGCGGCGACGCGCAAAAGCCTGATCGGCTCAGGCGACCGCTCCGAGCGCATCCGCACCTACAACTTTCCGCAGGGGCGCGTCACCGACCACCGCATCAACCTGACGCTGTACAAGATCCAGGACATCATGGACGGCGACCTGGCCGAACTGACCGGGGCGCTGGCCGCCGAGCACCAGGCCGAGCAGCTCGCCGCGCTCGGCGAGGAAGCGGCGGCCTGAGTTCCGAGGTGACTATAGTGCAACTCATGGCGCAGTGCGGCCTGCCGCCGCTGGAAGCGCGCATGCTGCTCGAGCGGGCGCTGGGAAAAACGCCCGCCTGGCTGATCGCGCATGCGGAGGACGCGGCCGGCGCCGAGGCCGAGCAGGCATTTATGGCCCTAGCCGATCGGCGCCGCCAGGGCGAGCCCATCGCCTACATACTCGGCGAGCGCGAATTCTACGGGCTCGAATTGGGGGTCACGCGAGCCGTGCTGATTCCGCGACCCGAGACCGAGCTGCTGGTGGAACTCGCGCTCGCGCGCATCCCCGAAAACGCGGCCGTGCGCGTGCTCGACCTGGGGACGGGCAGCGGCGCGATCGCCGTCGCGCTGGCGCATGAACGGCCGCAGGCGCGGCTGACCGCGGTGGACCTGGATTATGCCGCGCTCTCCGTTGCGCGCGCGAACGCAAGCCGCCACGGCGTGAGCGTGAGGTTGTTTTGTGGCGACTGGTTCGGCGCGCTGCCGGGAGAATCGTTCGACCTGATCGTCTCCAATCCGCCTTATGTCGCCGCCGGGGATCCGCACCTTGCCATGGGCGATGTGCGCTTCGAGCCGCAGCGCGCGCTCGCGGGCGGAGCGGACGGACTGGATGGCATCCGCGCCATCGTCGCCAAAGCGCGGGCGCATCTCGGTCCAGACGCCTGGTTGCTGTTCGAGCACGGCTACGACCAGGCCGAAGCCTGCCGCGCGCTGCTCGAAGCGCACGGATATCGAGAGGTGCAATCCTGGCCCGATCTGGCCGGAATCCCGCGCGTGAGCGGCGGGATTTCTGCGCCGATCGATGGCCAGAATGCTCTAAAATAACGCGCGTCCGTTGTTCACGGTTTAAGGAAGGCAAAGATCGAGATGACCACTGCAAGCCAGGCGCCGAAGAAGCGCAACACACTGCCACCCGGCGTGACGCCGCTAAATCAGGTGAAGCACCTGAGCGGCCTGGAATTCATGCAAGGCATGCTCGAGGGCAGGTTTTCGCCATCTCCGATCGCCGCCGCGCTTAAGTTCGAGTTGGTCGAGGTGGAACACGGCCGCACCGTGTTCGAGAGCGTGCCGGAATTCGGCTTTTATAATGCCATCGGCATCGCTCATGGGGGTTATGCCGCCACGCTGCTCGATTCCTGCATGGGCTGCGCCGTGCATACCACGTTGCCGGCGGGGCAGGCCTACACCACGCTGGAATTCAAGATCAATTTCGTGCGCGCCATGACCGACCAGACCGGGCGCGTGCGCGCCGAAGGCCGGGTGATTCATCCGGGCAATCGCGCGGCCACGGCCGAAGGCCATCTCTACGATGCCCGGGGCAAGCTGCTCGCCCACGGCACCACTACTTGCCTGGTTTTTCCGATTTGAATTCGGCTGCGAACCGGCCGTGAATCGGGTTGACCGCAGGGCACCCAGCCAGTAAAATCCAAAGCTGAGTAATTTACTCAAGTATTCGCAAAGGAGTCGTCAATGGACACGCAAGAACTGATCAAACAACAGGTTTCAGGTCATCCGGTGGTGCTTTACATGAAGGGCACGCCGCAGGCGCCGCAATGCGGTTTCTCCGCCAACGCCGTGGCCATGCTCAATGCCTGCGGCGTAAAGGACATCTTCACCGTGGACGTATTGTCGAATCCAGACATCCGCCAAGGCATCAAGTCCTACGCCAACTGGCCGACCATCCCGCAACTCTATGTCAAGGGAGAGTTTGTCGGCGGCTCCGACATCATGGGCGAGATGTATCAGTCGGGCGAGCTGCAGAAATTGTTGCGCGTTTAAGCTAGACAACCAGCAGCACCGACACCAATCCCGGCGCCTGTGGCGACGCCTTCGGGCGAATGAGGATTTCGATATCCCGGTCGAGCAGAGTAATGAAATGCATCAGCCGCTCCGACGAGAATCGTCTAAGCTTGAAGTGTTTGCAACACCATGCCCACGAAAATCTCCGACCTCCACATCGCGCGCGAAGACCTGCTGCCCGCGCCGCGGGAGCTGCACCTCGATCTGCCGGTCGGCGAGGCCGAAGCCGCGCATATCGCTAGCGCGCGCCTTGCCGTGCAGGCTATCCTGCGCGGCGAGGATGACCGATTGCTCGTAATTGTCGGCCCCTGCTCGATCCACGAGCCTGAGTCCGCGATCGAATACGCCCGGCGGCTGCGCGATTTCTCGCCCGGCGTGGCCGATGCGCTTAACCTGGTCATGCGGGTCTATTTCGAGAAGCCCAGGACGCGCATGGGCTGGAAGGGCCTGATTTATGACCCGGACCTGGACGGCCGCGGCGACATCGGCGAGGGCCTGCGCCGCGCACGCCGTATCCTGCTCGACTGCGCCCGCCTGGGTGTCCCCGCGGCGTCCGAAATCCTCGATTTGGTGACGCCGCAGTATTACGCCGAATTGCTCACCTGGGGCGCAATCGGCGCGCGCACGGTAGAGAGCCCGCTGCACCGGCAGATGGCATCGGCGCTTTCGGCCCCGGTGGGCTTCAAGAACGCCACCGACGGAAGCGTGCAGGCCGCCGTGGACGCGATTCTTGTGGCCGCACAGCCGCACACATTTCCATCGATTTCGTTCGATGGCAGGGCGATGATCGTCGCGAGCACCGGCAACCCCCACGGCCACCTCGTATTGCGCGGAGCCGAGCAGGGGCCGAACTACGACGCCGTCAGCGTGCGCGGCGCTGCCGATGCCTTGACCAAGGCCGGGTTGCCCCCGCGCATGATCGTTGACTGCAGCCACGGCAACAGCGGCAAGGACTATCGCAAACAGCCCGAAGTGGCGGCTTGTTTAGCCGACCAGATCGCGGGCGGCTCGCTCGCGCTCTGCGGCGTGATGCTGGAAAGCCATCTGGTTGAAGGCAATCAGGCGATCGCGGACAAGCGGAACAAGCTTCGCTACGGTCAGAGCGTCACCGACGCGTGCATAGGCTGGGACGAGACGAGGAGCGTGCTCGAGCGTCTGGCCGCCGCAGTCCGGCTGCGGCGGACACGCTCCGGCTAGAGGTTCAGGCCTCGGTCGACAGCCTGTCCATCATTTTCTCCGCCTGCGCCACGTAGCCGCCGCCGAAAAGATTGGCGTGGTTGAGCACGTGGTACAGCTTGTACAGCATCTTCCTCACGCGATAGCCTGAGTCGAGGGGCGCGTGCGCGCGGTAGGCGGCATAAAAGTCCTCGGGAAAACCGCCGAACAGCTCCGTCATCGCCAGGTCGGCCTCGCGGTCGCCGTAGTAGGTCGCGGGATCGAAAATCACCGGCGTGCCGTCGGCAAGGAAGGCGGCGTTGCCGCCCCACAGATCGCCGTGCAACAGCGACGGCCGCGGCGCATGCGCGCCGAACAGTCTGGGCAGCGCTTCGAACAATTCCTCGCCCTTGGCGCAGAGCGCCGCGTGGCCGTTTCTCCCGGCGAGGGCGAGCTGCGGCGCGAGGCGCGCGCTTCCGAAAAAGCGCGGCCAGGAGGCATCGGCGGCGTTGCGCTGCGGCGTGGAACCGATGTAATTGTCGCGCCGCCAGCCGTGGTGCGGCCCGGCAAGCGCGTGCAGGCGCGCGAGCTGCTCCCCCAGCTTCGCGTAATCGCGCGGCGCGCCTGCGCTAAGATTCAACCATTCAAGCACCAGGAAACTTTGCTCGCCCGTTTCGCCGCGCGAGATCACCCGCGGCACGCGCACAGGCGTCTGCGCCAGCGCATGCAGGCCGTCCGCCTCGGCCGCGAACAGATCGGCGCGGCTGGCGCCGTTGACTTTGACAAACCAGCTTTGGCCGCCGTCGGTGACACGAAAGGCGCTATGGATGCAGCCGCCCCCGACCTCCTGCGCGTTGCGTAGATCCACCCGCCGGCCCAAGACTTCGCCGATTCTGCCGCCGATGGCCGCGAGGAGCAGGCCCTGCATGGGCCCACTCAGACGCCGATGAGCCGCGTATTGGAGAGCGACAGACGTTCGACCAGGATCGCCATGAAAGCGCGGTCGAACTTGTGGCGGCAGATGTCCGAGGCGCGATCGAGGTCTTCGTTGCGTATGGTGATGACGCGCGACTCGGACAGGGCGACGACATCGGCGCTGCGCACGCTGCCGTTCGCCCTGGAGATATAGGCCATCTCGCCGAAACATTCGCCCGCGTTGAGTATGTTGAGCAGCTTGCCCTGCTTGATCACCTTGACTTCGCCCGAAGCGAGCAGGCAGAAGAAATCGCCCGTCTCCCCTTCGAACATCAGCGCCTTGCCCGGCTTGCAGTATTCCCAACTGCTGACGCGCATCACTTCCCACAGCTCGGCGTCGGCGAAGTTGGCGAAGAAGGGCAAGCCGCGCAGGATATTGAATTTCTCGCTGTCGGCAAAATCTTCCTTCTTCTGCGCCGCCTGTTCGCTGCTGATGACGCCCGCCAGATCGCGGGAGAACTCGTCCCACTCCCGGTAGCGCTGCTCCAGTTCCTTTTGCATCGCCTTGCGCACGATCCGGTCCACCGCGGGCGGGATATCCGGGCGCAGGCTGGAAGGCGGCTGCGGCTCGACGTTGGTGATCTGGTACATCATGCTGAAGTTGTTGCTCGCCTGGAACGGCAGTTGTCCGGTCAGCAACTGGTACATCACCACGCCGAGCGAGTAAATGTCGGTCTGAAGCGTGAGCGGATGCTCCTTGATCTGCTGCGGCGACATATAGGCGGGAGAGCCGATGCCGCTCACCTGGGTAACCATGCTGGTGGTAATCAGCGCCGAGCCGAAGTCGGAAATCTTGATGTCGGTCTCGCCGTGCAGCAGGATGTTGGCCGGCTTGATGTCGCGGTGGATGACCCCGGCGCGGTTGGCGAAATCCAGGGCCCGGGTGCATTTGAAAATGATCTCGACGATCCTGTTCACCGGCTGCAGGGCGTCCGGGTTGCAGTGCGGTTCGAGCGTGCCGCCGTCGACGTATTCCATCACCACGTAGCTGATGCCCTCGTCCACCACCGCGTCGTAGATCTGCACGATGTGCGGATGCGCGAGCTTGCCGGCGAGCGAAGCTTCGGTGATGAACAGCTTCTTGAATACGTTGCGGTTCTCGTCGTCCGCGAGCGAGTCGGGGAACACCACCTTGATCGCGACCTCGCGGTCGGCGAAAGGATCGTGGCACAGATACACCTCGCTGGTGGCGCCTTCCCCCAGTTTTCTTCTAACCTGGTATTTGCCGACTTTCTCCATCGCCGCTTATTTCAATTTCTTGCGCGCCCGTTTCACCGCGGCGCGCACGCGCTTGGGCGCGGTGCCGCCGGCGTGGTCGCGGCTGGCGAGCGACCCCTCGAGCGTCAGCAGCTTGAACACGTCGGCGCCGGCGAGCGGCGAGAACCGGCGCAATTCGGCCAGGCTGAGCGCGGCGAGATCGCAACCGCGCGCATCCGCGGCGCGCACCGCGCGCGCCACCGCTTCGTGCGCGTCGCGAAACGGCAGGCCTTTTTTCACCAGATAATCGGCCAGGTCGGTCGCGGTCGCATGGCCTTCGCGCGCCGCCGCGCGCATCGCGCCCGCGTCGACTTCGATGGCGGCGACCAGGTCGGTGAAAATCGCCAGGGTGTCGGCGAGCGTGTCGACGCTGTCGAACAGCGGTTCCTTGTCTTCCTGGTTGTCCTTGTTGTAGGCGAGCGGTTGCGCTTTCATCAGCATCAGCAGCGCCATCAGGTGGCCAGCCACGCGGCCGGTCTTGCCGCGCGCGAGCTCGGGCACGTCCGGATTCTTCTTCTGCGGCATGATGGAGGATCCGGTGCAGAAGCGGTCGGGCAGGCGGATGAAGCGAAAGCGCGGGCTCATCCACAGCACCAGTTCCTCCGCGAGGCGCGAGATGTGGGTCATGACGAGCGCGGCCGCGGCGCAGAACTCGATGGCGAAGTCGCGGTCGGACACCGCATCGAGCGAGTTGGCGCAGACGCCGTCGAAGCCCAGCTCTTTCGCCACCATGTCGCGATCGATCGGGTAGGAGGTTCCGGCGAGCGCGGCTGCGCCCAGGGGCAGCCGGTTCACGCGCTTGCGGCAGTCGGCTAGGCGCTCGCGGTCGCGCGCGAACATCTCGAAATAGGCCATCAGGTGGTGGCCGAAGGTCACCGGCTGCGCCACCTGCAGGTGGGTGAAACCGGGCATCACCGTGCCCGCGTGGTGCTCGGCCAGATCGACGAGGCTCGCCTGCAGCGCGGCGAGCTGGGCGCCGAGCGCGTCGATCGCATCGCGCAGCCACAGGCGCACGTCGGTCGCCACCTGGTCGTTGCGCGAGCGCGCCGTGTGCAGGCGCTTGCCGGCGTCGCCCGCGAGCGCGGTCAAGCGGCGCTCGAGGTTGAGGTGCACGTCCTCGTTGGCGAGCGACCACTTGAATTTGCCGCTGCGCACTTCCGCGAGAATCGCGCGCATGCCGGCTTCGATGGCGGCGAGGTCGCGCTTGGAGATGATCGCGCAGGCGGCGAGCATGCGCGCGTGCGCGAGCGAGCCGCGGATATCGTGCTCGGCCAGGCGCTTATCGAACGAGATCGAGGCGGTATAGCGTTCGACCCGCTCGCTCACGGGCTCGGCAAAACGTCCGGACCAGGCGGCGCGAGGCCGCGCTTTCTTGTGCGTGTTCTTGCTCATTCGCCTGAATGCGGTCAGAATCGAAAAAACAGGCGGTTCCGCGCCTGCATGTATGCTAATTGACTTTGGCTTTCAATACTTTATCCGTGCCAAGTATAGATCAAAACGCACCTGCCGACTCCCTGCCGGATTTCCGCAACCTGGGTGTCGCGGTGCGCATTCTGCTGCTCGGCAATGTCGCCGGCTTCGCCGCCGCGTTGATCCAGTCGCGCGACGCGCCGCAGCTTGCGCAGCAGTTCTTGGAACTGGCCGCCGTGCTCGAGCCGGTGCTGCTGCTGTCGCTGGTGTCGCTGTATGCCTTGTCGAAATGGCTCGCGCGCCTCCCCTACGCCTGGGGCATTGCCGCCGTGATGCTGCTCGAGACGGCCTGGACGGCGCTGGTGCTGTATGCGAACACGGTCCCGGGCGAGGCGATTACGCCGCTTGGCCTGGCGCGAGCATGGATACTGTGCGCGCTGCTCACGGCATTCATCGTCGCCTACTTCTTCTGGCGCCGGCGCGCCTACTCGCCCGCCCTGACCGACGCGCGGCTGCAGGCGCTGCAGGCGCGCATTCGGCCGCATTTCCTGTTCAACAGCCTGAACGCCGTGCTCTCCCTCATGCACAACGACACCAAGCGCGCCGAAGCGGCGCTGGAGGACCTGGCGGAATTGTTTCGCGCCCTGATGCAGGACAACCGGCGCCTGACTACTCTAGCCGACGAACTTGCGCTGTGCCGCCAGTATCTCAACCTGGAGCAACTGCGCCTGGGTGAGCGTCTGCAAGTCGACTGGGATGTAGAGACCACGCTGGGCGATGCGCAGGTACCGCAGTTGCTGTTGCAGCCGCTGGTGGAAAATGCCATTTATCACGGCATCGAACCGGGGGCCGGGCCGGGCGCGGTGCTCATCCGCATTTCCCGCGATAAAGACCAGGTGCGGCTGCTGCTCTCCAATCCCTATCACCCGGAGCACCAGCACCGCGCCGGCAACCGCATGGCGCTCGCCAACATCCGCGAACGCCTGGCCTTGCATTTCGATCTCGAGGCGAGCCTTGCCACGGAAATGGTGGGCGACAAGTTCGAGATCCGCATAGTGTTGCCTTACCGGAGGCAGGAGTGACCGACGCGCTGAGAGTGGTGCTGGTCGACGACGAGGCCCCGGCGCGCTCGCGCCTGAAGCAGTTGATCGCCGATTGCGCGCCGCTCGCGCCGGCGAAGGTGGTGGGAGAAGCCGCCAACGGGCGCGAGGCGCTCGAGCTGCTCGCCTCGGTCGCGGCGGACCTGGTGCTGGTGGACATCCGCATGCCGCAGATGAGCGGCATCGAGTTCGCGCGCCACGCGCTGGCGCTGCAGTCGCCGCCAGCGATCATTTTCGTCAGCGCTTACGACGAGTACGCGATCAAGGCGTTCGAGTTGCGCGCGCTCGACTATCTGTTGAAGCCGGTGCGCCGGGCGCGATTGCTGGCCGCGCTGGAGCGCGCGCGCAGCCTGGCCGCTCCCAGCGGCGAAGCGCTGCGCGGACTGGAGGGCGCGCCGCGCCGGCATCTGTCGGTGGCCGAGCGCGGGCGCATCACGCTGGTGCCGGTGGCCGATATCCTCTATCTCAAGGCGGAGTTGAAATACGTCACCATCCGCAGCGCGGAGCGCGAGCATCTGCTGGAGGAGTCCTTGAGCCACCTGGAACAGGAATTTGCCGAGACCTTCGTGCGCATTCACCGCAACTGCCTGGTGGCGAAATCGCGCATACGCGGTTTGGAGAAGGCGGACGTCCAGGACGGCGAGCAGGGCTGGGCGGTGCTGCTCGACGGGTGCGCGGAGAAACTCGCGGTAAGCCGGCGGCAGTGGCCCGTAGTCAAGGAGTTTGCGACGGGCCAGGCTGGTTCGAAATAAGGGGATGCCTCCCCTTATATCCCCTGTATCGGTCTGTCGCAAGACTTCGCCAACTTGAAGTAGCAATTTGCGACATCAAGTTGGGGCAGCCGCAGGAAGCTCCCGCTCGCCTTCACTGAACACGGCGCCATCATGGCCACCATGGCGCTCAACAGCCCGCGCGCCACCGAGGTCAGCGTCGTATAATACGGCAAGCCGATCAGCGGATCGGTCTTAGTATGTGCGCTCCACCTTGGAGAGCGCCCCATGCCTAAACGAAAGACAGAAGTGATCGAGAGCTTTGGAGAACGTCTGGCCCAGTTGCGCAAGGACGCCGGCTTCACCCAGGCCGAGTTCGCCGCCGAGGTCGGCATCACACAGCGCATGGTGGCCTATTACGAGGCGCCCGACGCCCATCCGCCCGCCCATCTGCTGCCGCAAATGGCCCAGGTGCTGGGGGTAAGCGCGGACGTGCTGCTGGGCGTGAGCCCACTGCGCCGGCCGAAGAAGCTGGCGACCAACCGCCTGGAGCGCCGGATCATGGAAATCGAGAAGCTCGGCGCCACAGAGAAACGCCAGATCATTCAAATCATCGATACCTTTATCGAGCGCGGCAAGCTCAAGCAGCGCATCAGCACGCAGGAGGCATGACCATGACGACCTTGGAGATGCGACTGACCCTGTCCGAGCGCCTGGCCAAGGAAGCCCGGGCGGCTGGACTACTCAATCCGAAAGCCATCGAGAAGCTGCTGCGCGAGGCGGTGCGCCGCCAGGCGTTGTGGCAGTTCCTGTCGGTCTCGGATCGGGTGGCCGCCGCGGGCATCACGCCGATGTCATTGGATGACATTAAGGAAGAGGTCAACGCGGTACGCAAGGCCAGGCGTGCGGCTGGTCGTTGATACCAATGTGGTGATCTCGGCGCTGTTGTGGGGCGGGACGCCCAAGGCGCTTTTCAAGCTGAACGCTTATGAGTTGGGCCAGCGGCGCGTGCCCGTGTCGGCGCTACCCATGCTGGCCAGGGCGCTGGTCGCCGGTCTGGAGGAACTGCTCGGCGAATCCAATGCGGCCACGAAGAAGCGCGGGCCGGCGCCCAAGCTGCAGCAGCACATGGAACGCATCAGCCAGTTGTCCAAGCCGCAGCAACGTTTCGTGATTCAGGTGCTGGAATCGGTACTTGCCCAGCAGGGGCGCTAGCCAGGAGATGAGAGATGAGCATGACCGCAATCGAATCGGCTTTGATCGAGAAGTTGCAGAAGCTGCCCCCGCAGCGCCTGGCGGAGGTCAGGGACTTCGTGGAGTTTCTGGCCGCACGCGAGGAACGCGCCGCCGCCAGCGCGCGCTTGGGCGAAGCGCTCACCAAGCTCGACGCCTTGGGCCTGCCGCCGATCTCCGATGAGGAAATCGAGGCGGAGATTCAGGCGGCACGTCAGGACCGCGCGGCACGGCGCGCCTGATCGTGCGCGTGGTGCTCGATACGAATACGCTGGTTTCCGGGGTGATCTCGCCAAGCGGCCCGCCGCGCCGTCTGCTCGATGGGCTAAGAGCGCAAGTCTTCGAGTCGTGCAGCAGCGCGACGCTGCTGGCCGAATTGCTCGATGTGCTGTCGCGCGAGAAGGTCGCCGCGCGCCTGGCCCAGGCCGGGCTGAAGCCGCAGGGCATCGTCGCGGAGTTGCGGCGCCTCGCCTACATGGTTGCGCCTCAGCAGGTGCCGCGCGTGATCGAGCACGATGCCGACGACGACCACGTGCTCGCCTGCGCCCTGGCCGGACGCGCCGATTTGATCGTCTCCGGCGACAAACACTTGCACAGCCTGGGCGGCCACTACAACGGCATCCCCATCGTCACCCCCGCTCAGGCCCTCCAGCAGATCACCGCATGAACCAAGGGCCGCTGCTGCGGCCCTTCTCTTAGCAGCGACCCGCGCAAGGCGGGTGGAGACGATTCTTTTACTTCAGACCAAATTCAATTCGAGCCTGGCCCGTTTGATTCCGAAGATCTCTCGCTTACCATTTGCAATGCGCTGCTGAGCAACGGCTAGAACAACAACGCCCGCGCAAGGCGGGCATTGGCAGTGGTTTTCTGATTCTAATTCGAACCTGGCCCATTTGATTGTTCAGAAATCAATTCGAACACGACCCCTTTATTAAAGCTGCAACTGGCGGAGGGGCAACATGGCCCGGGTTGAATTGACACCTGAAGAGAACCTGCTGCTCCTGCGGGAAATCGAGGCGAATCGCGCTTTCATCCTGCTCGCGTATCAGTCTGACCCGGCGCTGTTGAAGGTGGCGGACCCACAGATCAGGCGATTGTTCGAGAATGGTCATGAGGCAACGCGGAAGATCGGCGACGGATGAAACGAGCAGGATAATCAATCTATGTTTCGACTAGCGTAGCCTGCGGTGCTACGACAAGCGTGTCTCGTTAAGCAGAAACGCTAGCGCGATACCGATCGTAAGAACACTAAGGACTTGGCTCGGGATCCAGCTATAGGAGTACATTCCGAATTGCACAGACATTAACAGAGTCCAAAATGACGCGAACATGCATTGTCTCACTAAGGCATCGCGAATTGACCCGCTGCGTGTTTCGCGGAGCCAAATGATCAAAACAATAAACGCTGCAAAGCCGGTGGCCATGACCAGACATAGCAGGTCCAAAATCGGACGTGGATCGTACCGAACGAAGTATCTGAAAAAAACGACTATTGAGTACGCCAGACAAAAAATGGCTAACACAACTCCAAACCGCTTCGTCTTTCCGGATTCATTCATGGGATGTTGTGTTGGATTCACCGTTGCACCGTTCCGTCAAAAGGAATTCACGCAGGCGAGTCGGATTAGACTGGAAAGAAAGTAGAGAAGGGCGGATATTGACAGGAAAACCGCAACATCAATAATTGGATTCACGAACAGCGGCTTGGGGCGATTCAATTCTCCCCTATTCTTCGCCTTTCTCGTCTTGCGCGGTCCAGCCAATGGCAAGCTCCTGCACTCTCGTGGTTATGGCAGCTGCAACTAGAGGAAGAGCCACATAGATCCAGTAGAAGTTGTCAGTCATCGCAGAACCACCAAGTAGCAAACCCGCAAACACCCCCGCAGCAGAGCCTGCTATAGAAGAAATACCAAGAAACCAAATAGTTTGCCCCTTGATTGGCTGAAAGTAACGCCAGACGAAATTCATTGCTATCGCAAGAAGGAACGGTAGGATAAGCGTTTGCAAGGTCATGGCTTGCATCCTAGCGCAACAGCGTTGATCGATGGCCACTTTAGTGCTAGCGAGAGTTGTGAAGCGCTATGGCCCGACTAAACCAGAATAGTATTTCTGAGACCCGATAGCAAAAATGATCGCAAGGACGGTGGTAACAAAGTAGTCCTTTGGAAACTCGCTTAAGTTGGTGTAACCCAATACCAACAACGCTCCGCCAAATGTTCCTAGAAAGGCCCCACCTAGAGCGCAGCCTAGTCTGGTCGAATAAGGTAGCCTTGTTGCGTCAGACCGATAGAGAAGCTTAAAACCGTCTAATCCAAGCATCGTACCGAAGAAGGTTGAGAGTAAAAACCAGATTACTAGTTGCTTGTCCATGGCGCTATCCCTGACAGGTTCTTGATTTGGCCACACCCGCAAACAGGTTCGCACCATACA
>JACRAS010000233.1 GCA_016234705.1 Betaproteobacteria bacterium
ATCACGTAGATGATCGGCAGCTTCAGATGCGCCGCGGTCCACAAGGCCTGCACCCCGTACATCGCGCTGCCGTCGCCGATGATCGCCGCCACGGGCCGCCCCGGCTGCGCCAGACTGATTCCTACCGCGCCGGGCAGGCCGAAGCCAAGGCCTCCGCTGGCGAGTCCGTAGAAGCACTTGGGGTCGCGCAGGGGCAGGAACCCCGCCAGGGACGCCGACGAGGTGACCGCCTCCTCCACCACGATCGCATCCTGCGGCAATGCTTCGCTGATGCGCAGCATCAGGTAGCGCGGATCGATCGGCGTGGTTTGCGCCGCGTGCATGACCTCAACGCGCGCCTGCTCGCGCTGAACCGACCAGTTGCGCAATTTGAGAGCGGCGAGCCGGCGCGCGGCTTCTTCGGCCCCCGCCTGCGTGCGCCGCTGGCGCAGCAGCGGCAGCAGGGTGCGCAGCGTCTCCTTCACGTTCGCCCGCAGCGCAAGCTCGGTCGGGTAGTTCTTGCCCAGCTCCCAGTCGCGCTCGCTGACGTGCACCACCGGCATGCCTTCAGGCAGCGGCGCCAGCGGGCTGTAGACCGACATGCGCAGCAAATCCGCGCCCATGCACAGCATGAGATCGAACGGCGCGAGCGCCGCGCGCACTTGCTTCTGATTGCGCGTCAGCGCGCCGAGATAGCAAGGATGTGCTGTGGGAAATTGGGCCGCATAGGGAATGGGCTGCTGGAATACCGCTGCGCCGAGCAACTCGGCGAGTTCGGCCGCTTCGGCGAAAGCGTCATGGATCGAAAGCTCCTGCCCCGCGAGGATCACCGGATTCTTCGCCGCCAGCAGCTTCGCCGCGAGCTGCGCAAGCACTTCGTCCGAGGGCCGCACGCGCGCGTCCACCCTGGTCGGCTTGCCGAAATCGAGCTCGACCTCGGCGTCGAGCACGTCGCCCGGCAGGCTGATGAACACCGGGCCGGTCGGCGGGGTCAGCGCCAGCTTCGCCGCTCGGCGCACGACGCGCGGCAGGTCTTCGGCGCGCGTCACTTCCACCGCCCATTTGACCATCGGCTGCGCGATGGGCAGCAGCGGCTCGTAGAGCAGGGGCTCGAGCAGTCCGTGGCCCTGCTCCTGCTGACCGGCGGTCACGATCAGCGGCGAGCCGGAAAACTTGGCGCTGTAGAGCGCGCCCATCGCGTTGCCCAGGCCCGGGGCGACGTGCAGGCTGCAGGCGGCGAGCCGGTTGGAGGCGCGGGCGTAGCCGTCGGCCATCGCCACCACCACGGCTTCCTGCAGGCCGAGCACATAGTTCAGTTCGGGAAAATCGGGCACCACTTCCATCAGGGGCAACTCAGTGGTGCCCGGATTGCCGAAGAGGTGGGTTACCCCCTCGTCGATGAGGAGCTTCAGAAATGCGGAACGGCCGCTTAGCTTCACCATGATCAGAACGAACGCGGCAGGCCGAGCACGTGCTCGGCGACGTAGGACAGAATCAGGTTGGTCGAGATCGGCGCCACCTGATACAGCCGCGTCTCGCGGAATTTGCGCTCGACATCGTACTCGCAGGCGAAGCCATAGCCGCCGTGGGTCTGCAGGCAGACGTTGGCCGCCTCCCATGAAGCCTTGGCGCCAAGGTGCTTGGCCATGTTCGCTTCCGCGCCGCAGGGCTGGTGCTGATCGAACAGCGCGCACGCCTTCCAGCGCATCAGGTTCGCCGCCTCCGTTTCCATGAATGTATCCGCGATCGGGAACTGCACGCCCTGGTTCTGGCCGATGGGCCGGTCGAACACCACCCGTTCCTTGGCATAAGCGCTCGCGCGGCGGATGAACCAGTAAGCATCGCCTATGCATTCGGCGGCGATCAGGATGCGCTCGGCGTTCAGCCCGTCGAGAATATATTTGAACCCCTTGCCTTCCTCGCCGATCAGGTTCGCCGCCGGGATCTCGAGATTGTCGAAGAACAATTCATTGGTATCGTGGCTGACCATGTTGCGGATCGGCTGCAACGTGAGCCCCTTGCCGATGGCCTGGCGCAGATCGACGATGAAAATCGACATGCCCTCGGACTTGCGCTTGACCTCGGCGACCGGCGTAGTGCGCGCCAGCAGTATCATCAGGTCCGAGTGCCGGATGCGCGAGATCCACACCTTCTGGCCGTTGACCACATAGCGATCGCGCTGTTTCACCGCCGTCGTCTTGAGCTTGGTGGTATCGGTGCCGGTGGTGGGTTCGGTCACGCCCATCGACTGCAAGCGCAGTTCGCCCGAGGCGATCTTGGGCAGATATTTGCGTTTCTGTTCCTCGGAGCCGTGGCGCAGCAGCGTGCCCATGTTGTACATCTGGCCATGGCAGGTGCCGGAGTTTCCGCCGCATAGGTTGATCTCTTCCATGATCACCGAAGCCTGGGCGAGGCCCAGCCCCGAGCCGCCGTATTCCTGCGGGATCAGCGCCGCCAGCCAGCCGGCTTTGGTCAAGGCATCGATGAACGCCACCGGAAAATCACGCGCGTAATCGAGCTCGCGCCAGTACTCGTCGGGATACTGGCGGCACAAGTCGCGCAGCGCTTCGCGCAACTCCTGGTGTTGGTCGGGAGCGGGTATATTCATGATTGTTTCTCCGGATTGGCCTGGTTGGAAATATCGACGGCGACCGGGTTACCCATTACTCCGGCAGCGAAAGATGCAACCTCCTTGCACGGCGCGGACATAAAAAAGCCGGGCAGCATGCCCGGCTTTTTCCAATGAGGAGCTGGCTCGATCAAGCGGCTTGAATCTTGGCTGCCTGCTTGCCTTTCTTGCCGTCTACGATCTCGAAGGACACTTTTTGTCCTTCCTTGAGGGTCTTGAAGCCCTGCATGTTGATCTCAGAGAAATGTGCGAACAGGTCTTCGCCGCCGCCATCAGGAGTGATGAAGCCGAAGCCCTTCGAGTCATTGAACCATTTCACTGTGCCGGTTGCCATGTCGCGTTCCTTTTAAAGTTGAGAATTCCGGGCCGAGCCCGGTGAATGTTTGAATCTCAAGACTGAAAAGGACGTACCGCTCAGGGAACCGCTCTCAAGCACTTGAAACTAAACACTTGTGCGGGTTATACCTGCTAATCGCGAAATCGTCAAGGGGGGCCGACCCAAGTTCGCATGAGTCCGAACCGTGCACGTGCTTGCAGCGGACTTGCGTCCGGCAAGGGCAGCGCAATTTTCCGGTTTTAGGCTTGATGATTTGACCCACATCAACACGAACAGCCGTGGTTATTGGTATTTAAGGATGGGCTGAATGAGGGTGCGCCCCTTGGTTCGGCCCAACTCGGGGAAAGCTTTGACCGGACAAAGAACGTATCGAATTTTCCGTCCTTGAGGAAGTGCAATGAATACGTGGATGATGAATGCGGTTTTTGCCCTGTTTGCTCTGTTGGTGTCTACCGGGCTGTTTTTCTTTGTGGTAACCAGGGGGGCATTGGTGGTGCGCGGACTGTCGCCGGGTTCGCAAAGCGAAAAGTCGCACGTGTATCCGATCTATTCGAACATGCGGCTCATCAAGCTGGTTGATTTTCAACCCATCATCTCGGCGATATTGCTGTTTCAGTATCACCGACTAGTCTCGAAGATCGTCGCCGAACTCAAGCAGTTGGATTTGAGAAATAAAAAGCTGCTTATCACCTCATGCGCATTCGGAAATGTCATTCCACAAGTCGTGAAAGCGGCTGTTCAGGCGGGTGCCGAGCGCGTCCTCATCGCGGACATCATTCACAATGAACTCGTTCACGCAAGGAGCAAGCTCGGCGATTTTGCAGGGAAAGTGGATTTCATCGAAGACAACGCCACGTCCATGCGGCAAAGCGATGGCGTGGCCGCTGCCAACGTCATGTTTTTTCTGCTGCATGAGCTGCCGCACCGGTTGAAGGGACAAGCCCTGAGTGAGGCGGGGCGCATGCTCGCACCGGGAGGAAAGCTCTTTCTTGCGGAATTTCATCGACCGGAACTGTGGGTGCTGCGCGCCCTGAGCTGGACTTACTTCAAGGTGTTCGAGCCGCTCGGTCTGGCGCTCTGGGATACCCATGACCCGCTCGGCTGTCTGCAGGATATGGGCGGATGGACGTGCGAACGCACGACGTATTTTTTCGGAAACTTCCAGATCATCACGGCAACGAAGCAATAGCCGTTTCAAGAACAAGAAAAAGGGTGCGCGTGCGCACCCTTTTTCTTTGGTGCAATTCGATCAGACCCGCCGCTTGTACTCGCCGGTGCGCGTGTCGATTTCGATCTTGTCGCCGGTGGCGCAGAACAACGGCACCTGCACCGAAAAACCGGTGTTGATTTTCGCCGGTTTGAGCACCTTACCCGAAGTGTCGCCGCGCACGGCGGGTTCGGTGTACAGGATTTCGCGCACCACCGTGTTCGGCAGTTCGACCGAAATCGCGCGCTCGTCGTAGAACACGACCTCGCACTGCATGCCGTCTTCGAGGAAGTTGATCCCCTCGCCCAGGTTGTCTTTCTCCACTTCGAACTGGTTGTAGTCGGCATCCATGAACACGTACATCGGATCGGAAAAATAAGAGTAGGTGGATTGCTTGCGCTCCAGCACCACGACGTCGAATTTTTCGTCGGCCTTGTACACGCTCTCGCTGACCGACTCGGAAAGCAGGTTCTTGAGCTTCATTTTGACCACGGAAGCGTTGCGCCCGGACTTGCTGAATTCGGCCCGCTGCACCACCATCGGATCATTGCCGAGCATGATCACGTTGCCTGCGCGTAGTTCTTGTGCAATTTTCATATGTTTCGTCCTACACGGTTGGATTGGTCTAAGAGTCCGTTCCAGAATTCCCGAAACGGCCTCTGAATTTGGGAGCATGAGGGAAGATATCCCCTCGTTTTGCAATGAACTCTAAAGCTTTCTATTTTAACAAATTTTCGCAAAACTGCGCAAGGTTATTTGCCAGATTGCCGGTCTTGGCCAGCTGTCCCGTCCAGCGCAGGGCATGCGAGCGCAACTCTAGCCGGTGTCCCCAGAAGCCAGTCCAGGCGGCCTCGACCGCCATACCATCGCCTTTGTTCCAGGCCCGCCAGAATCGTGTGAGCGTCGCCGCGGTCTCCGCCGGCAGTCCCTGGCAATACAATCCGAGGAAGGCCTCGAGCTTGGGCCAGTGCGCCCCCTCTTTTTGCGGGTAGATCTGCCATAGCAGAGGCCGCGCCGCCCATTGCGCGCGAACGAAAGAATCCTCGCCGCGCACGAGGTTGAGATCGCAGGCCCATAGCAAGCGGTCGTAGCTATCCTGATCGAGGAATGGGAAAATTCCGACTTCGAGGCCGGCCTTGCGCAAAATCGCCCCCGGAGCAAGGTGTTCAGCCCCGAAGAATGCCGACAACGCTGCTGTCACGGTGTCTTCGGGCACGAGGCAGCGCACCGGCGTGCGCCCCGCCGCCCAAGCCCGCAGCAATGCAGCCACCCCATCGTGCGGATAACAGAACAGGGAAACCTGCAGTTCCCCCGCGCGCGGCGCGCGGACGCCCAGAACCTCCCAAAAACGTGCTCGTTCCGCCGCCGAGCGCTGGAACCGGTCGCGTGCCTGCGCGAGACCCTGCTCTGCCAGCAGCCCGCCCGTGCCGGCGACAAAACCGGGAAAGAAAAAATACTTGACCAAGGGAAACGACGGATGCGGCGAGGGCAGCGCGTGGCATCCCTGCACCCAATTTTCGGCGCTTAGAAATTCGAGGTTGATCCACGCCGGTTTGGGCTGCCTCGCAGCCATTGCCGCGACATAGCTCGCCGGCGGATTGCAGGCGAACGCCTCGACCACGACGTCCGCGGGGCTGACCGCCGGAAATGGTTCGCGCCACCAGCTCACTTCAACGCCGTGGCTGTGCTCCGATTCCCGGCCGGGGACTATGTCGGGACAGATCTTGGCGAAGCTCGCGAGATCGTCGACCCACAAGCGGACCGCCAGGCCTTGCTCGGCCGCCAGTTGCCGCGCCAGGCGCCAACAAACGCCGATATCGCCGTAGTTGTCAACCACGGTGCAGAAGATGTCCCAGGTACGTGTGGATGGCATCGTCGAAGAATGAAACAATGGTGAACGCAAACCGACGCGATTATGCGCCCGGCAGAAAAGAAATGGGGCGCTCACGCGCCCCTGGTGTTTCTTTGGACTGAATCTATTAAATGCGGCTTTTCACGTAAGCGGCCAGTTCCTGCGCCTCCGGGTTGCCCGGCGCTCGCTTGAGCATTTCATCGGTCACGGTCTTCATCTCGTCGTAGAGCAGGTGATCCTGCAGCACCGAATAGTAGTAGAGCTCGGGCGTGATGTCCTCGGCCGACGACTTCTGGCGCAACTGGGCATAGGTGGCCTTGGCCTGGCTGACTTCTGCCTGCTGTTCGGACGACAAACGTCCGGGCTTGCCGCCGCCGCGCACTGCGATACCGCCAGAGCGGCCCAGTTTCGCAATTTGGACTAGGTTAGGCACCTGGGCAATCTTCTGCGCCACGCCCGAAGGCAACTGCGCCGCTTCCGCCGCCTGGCCGCTCACTGCTTCGCTTTGCTGCGTGCCCGCCTTGAAGCTGGACGGACCCTTCCAGGTTTCCTGGCGGCTGCCGTTGAAATACACCACACGCAACTGCGCGCCGGCAGGCAGGGTGAAACGATCGCCCTGACGCACTTTCATGAAGGCTTGCGCCTTGGACTGGGCGCCACCCTGGCTGGCATAGCTCACCTCGCCCGACAACTGGTTGACCAGTCCTACGTCACTCGACTGGGCGCTCACGCCCAGCGCCACGCCCAAAAGCGCGGCAGCCGAGACCGATTGCAGCTTGCTCATAGGAACCTCTCTTTCTATTTTACTAGTTTTAAGTGTAAACCCATTTTCGCGCGTTTCCCAGGTATTTTGTCACGCTAGCATGCGCGTGCGAGCGAGTATTTCGCCGCAATTGCGGCTTATTTTTCGGCTATCGCGGGACTGAGCCCCAAAATCTCGAATACCTCGATGGGTTCGTCCTTGCCTTTGACCTTGACGGTTTCCTGCTTGCCCGTGATGACACCAGCCCCGGCGGCATCGACGCTCGCCTTGCTGGCGACGAGCACGCACTGCATCTCCTTGGTTACGCCCTCCAGCCTGGAAGCCGCGTTCACGGTATCACCAATGGCGGTGAATTCCGTGCGCTTGACCGAGCCAATGTCGCCTATCACCGCATCACCGCTATGCACGCCGATGCCGATGCCGAATTCCGGCAGGCCGCGGTCGGGAAAGCGCTCGCGCATCCATTGCTTAAAGTCTTCTGCTTCCTTCGCCATCTGCAACGCGGCCCGCAGCGCCCGGCGCGCGTGGTCGGGATGCCGCACCGGCGAGCCGAAAATCGCCATCACCGCGTCGCCGATGAACTTGTTCACCATCCCGCCCTCGGCGAGAACGGGTTCGGTGGTGCGGCTGAAATAGGCGTTGAGCATTTCCACCACTTCGTGCGCGTCGAGCTTCTCCGAAATGGTGGTGAAATTGCGGATGTCGGAGAACAGGACGGTCACATGCACCGACTCGCCGGCAAGATCGGGGCGTTCGCCTTCGGTCAGCACCTTGACCACATCATCGGAAACGTAACGACCGAACATTTTTTTTAGCCGCGCGCGCTCGCGCTCCTCGCCGGTCAGCCGCAGGCCGAGCGTGGTGAGAAATCCTATGCCCAATGCCATCTGCATCCTGCCCACGGGCAGCAGCCAGTCGTCCAGGAACATGAACCACCCCGGTATCAGGCAGAGCAAGCCCAGTGCCAGCGCGGTGGCCAAGCCACCCGCCGGGTGCAGGCGCAGATAGAGCCAAGCTGCGATCACGACCAGCGCCAGCACATAGATCCATTCGGCTGCGAGCGGCAGCCGGCGCGGGTAGTGGCCCGAGAGAACGGTTTCGACGATATTGGCGTGGATCTCCCCTCCTATCATCATCTGGTCGCCTTGCTTGCTGAATATTCCGCGCGAATAGGGGCTGGGATGGCGGTCCTGTGTGCCGCGATCGTTGGCGGCGATGATCACCACGCGTCCCTTCAGTTGCTGCACATCGGGATCGGCGAGGGCGTCGGGCTTGAGCAGCTTGCTCATCGACACAGTGGGTATGGTGCCGGGCGGTCCGACGTAGCCGATCAGCCGCATTTGCGCATCGCGCGGCAATTTCACCCCGGCGATATCCCATCCGGTCAGCGCCGGGTCCAGTCCGGCGGCGCGCAATGCGAGTTGGGTGGCAAAACCCATGGCCGGCTTTTGCGGATCCGGGTCAAACACCGGCCAGAAATGCCGTACCGTGTTGTCGCCGTCAGGCGGAAGATTGGCGATGCCGAGATCGTTGGTGCCCTGGGGCAGCAAGTACAGGTGGTCGCGCGGCGGAAACAGCAACCTGTTCTCACCGCTCGATAGTTCGATCAGCTGCGTGATCAGTATCTTGTTCCCCGCGGCGAGCTGTGCGCGAAACGGCGAATCGTAACTGCGGCTGCTTTCGTTCCCCGGCAGATTGAGCTTCCTCAGCCAGTCCTCGGCGCTGACCTGGTACAGGTAGTCCAGCCCGATCACCTTCACGCCCGCACGCGTAAGCGTCTCCATCGCGCGCGCGAAGTGCGGCTGCCAGAACGCGAGCGGATCGTCCTTGTATTCGTCCAGGGTCTGCTCGTCCACCGCGACCACCGCCGCATGCTCCGCATCACGGCGCTTGCCGGCAAATTGGTGCCAGTAATCGTAGTAGACATTCTCCAGAGGAACCATCCAGCCCAGCTGCGTCATCGCTTCGCTGCAGCCGAAGGCGACGGATACCACAAGCACAAAGCGCCAGAAACTGCGCAGGCGGAACGAAAGGCTCGTAGCGGTTGCCATCAATCCCCGACGTAGACGAACGCAGCCCAAAAGAACGGATGGCTGCGCGAAAATCGATATTGCCCGCTGGCGTAGCTGCCGCGCCGGAGTTCGAGCTGAGCGTCGCTCACCGCCTTGAGCGCGGTCTCGCCCCGCTTGATGTTGCGGAAGGTCGAAGTCATCAGCGCCTCGGTCGACAAGCTGTCCACGCTCCAGTGCGACACGAGCAGAGCTTTCGCGCCGGCGTACATGAAAGCCCGCGTCAGTCCGGCAAAGCCCTCGCCGTTGTTGGCCTGCGCCGTTTCGCCGGCGGTATTGCACGCCGACAAGGCAACCAGGTCGGCGTTCAATTCGACGTCTTCGATCACCTCTTTCATGGTGAGCATGCCGTCCTCGCCGTTCAAGTCGCCGGCCAGGGTCAGCGCAAGCGAAGGCTGCGCGCCGCTTTTCGCGCGCGCCGCGCCGGCCGCATGATCTGCGGCCGGATCCGCGCCGGGCAGGAATTCGCCGCCGAGAAAACCGTGAGTGGCGAATAGCACGTAGCGGCTGTTCTTGAGTTCGCCCGATTTGGCCATGTGCTCCTGCGCCTCAGCGCCGATGAACATGCGATTAGTGCCACCCAGGATCCGGGCAATGCTCCGCGCCTCGTCCGCAGTCTCCCTCAAGCGGGGAATGTCAGGCAGGCCGTCCTTGCCGACGCGGTAATTGTTTGCGAGCAGGCCCAGCGCCGCGCGCGTAACGGGCGAATAGCTCTGTCCCGGCGGCGGAGCAAATATCGGGTCGGCAAATGCGGTGAACTCCTGGCGCGGACCGGTGTACTGCTTGGGGTAAAGACGCTGCGAAGCCAGCGCCGATAAGCTGGGGAGATAGGCAAAGCGATGCTCCTTGCCTAGATAAGCGAGCGCGCCGTATTCGCCGAGAAAAGGCCGCTCGGCATTGCCATCGCTCGCCGCGCGCGCCGACTCGAACGCCTGCTGTTCGGCCGGGCCGTAGTGCGTCACCAGGAGCTCAAGCGGCACGGTGAGCAATGGTCCGTCGGCCACCACGATGATCTTTTGCTTCCCCGCGAGCGCCGAAGAGAGCGGCGCCACCAGGTCCCGATACAGGGAATTGAGGTTGGCGGGGTCGATTTCACGCAGGAACAGGACCGACTCGCCCACCGCCACTTTTTCGATCGCGCGGCGGATCGCGCGCACGCGTCGCGCCACGTCTTCGCGTTTGACCGGGAGATTGACCATCCGAAAGCGCTCGCGCGTCACCGCGAACATGGCGACCTCCTGCGGCAGCAGCACGTAGGAGAGCAGCACTTCATCGGGCCGCAGCAGCTTCTGCTGCAAATCCTGCACGCTGACCGGACGCGGGTTGGTCAATTCCATGAAGCGCGGGTAGTCGCGCCACAGCGCATCCTCCAGAGGCGCCAGTTCCCCCTTCGCGGCGGCGAGCTGCGCATTCAGATCGCTGCGGCGCGCGTCCAAGCCGGGCTGATCGAGAGGCATGGTGACCATGGCCAGACGCAGGTTTTCGATTTTCTCGTGCAGATCCTCGCGCTTGCGCTTCAGGCCGAGAAAGGCCGGGTCGGCCGAGAACTTAGCCACGTCGGCCTGGCGCATCATTTCGGTAAACACGCGGCTCTGGTTGCGCGAAGCGATCTCCAGCACCTCGCGCTCGTATCCCGCCTGGGGCGAGGCGCGGTGCAACTGCAGCAGCACCTTGATGGTTTCAAGATAGATATTGCCGTACTGGCCGAGAAAGGCGGCCCGGGTTTCCTCCGACAGCCCGCGGGTGCGCACGTAAAGGTAGTCGAGCGTGTCGGCGGCTTCCTTGTAGAACGGCAACGCCTCGCGGTAGCGTCCATGCTTGGCAAGAGAGAATCCGAGCCGGCTGCTGTTGAGCAGCAGAATGCGCGGGTTGCCCGCCTGGCGCGCGACCTCAACCGCTTTGCGATACAGCGCCTCCGCTTCAACCACCTTGCCTTGGCGGTCGAGCATCACCGCCAGCGTCGTCAGCATGGCCGCGGTATCGGGGTGCAGGGAACCCAGGCTCCTTTCGAGGATGTCGAGCGCGCGCCGCTGCAGCAGCTCGGCCTCTTGCGGCCGGCCGCGGCGGTCGAGGTAAGTGCTGAGGTTATTGAGCGTATTGGCCGTGGCCGGATGGCCGGGGCCCAGAGTACGCTCCTGGATGACCAGGGCCTTGCGGAACAGGCTTTCGGTCTCGGTAAAAGCCTGCAGGTTGAATTGCGCCTGGGCGCGCGCCTCGCTCGGCGACAACAATTCGTCCTTGCCCTGCTCCTGCAGCACATTGGCCAGGTTGTTCATGCTGGTGGCAGTATCCGGGTGCTCCGACCCCAGCACTTTCTCGCGTAGCGCCAGGACACGCCGGTGTATCGCCTCGGCTTCCTTGGCCTTGCCTTGCAGGTAGAGCACATTTCCCAAGTTGGACAGGCTGGTCGCGGTGCTCGGATGCTCCTTGCCCAGGGTTTTCTCGTGAATCGCGACCACTCGATAGTGCAGGGTCTCGGCTTCCTTGTACTGGCCGCGATCGATCAACTCCTGCGCGCGCGCGCTCAACTGCTTGGTATCCTCGCCGGCTCCCTCCCCGGTGGTTTCACTGAACTTGCCTTGCAGATCCAGCACCCGCCCGAGGTTGGACAAGGTCGTCGCCGTGTCCTGGTGCTCCTTCCCCAGTGTTTTTTCGAGGATACGCAGCGAGCGGCGCAACAGCGATTCGGCGCTGGGGTAATCGCCCAGTTTTTCCAGAACCAGTGCCAGATTGTTCAGCGCGGCCGCCGTGTTCACATGCTCCGGTCCCAGGCGCTTTTCATAAATGTTCAGCGCGGCGCTGAAATTCTTCTGTGCATCTGCGTACTTCCCTTGCCGCATCTGGGCGTCGGCGAAGACATTGAGGCTGGTCGCGGTATCCGGGTCGCTGTCGCCGAATAGCCTCAGCGCCTCCTCTGCCAACTGGCGTCCGGTGTCCTCGCCGCGCGCGTACTCGCCCTTGGCGATCTGTGCCTCGGCCTGATCCATGAGTTCCTGCCAACGACGGTCATCCGCGCGCTTGGGCGGCTGCGCCGGACGCGGCGCAGCCTGCTGCTTTTTCTGCGGCGCCTGGGCGCAGGCGTAGTGATCCACTTCCAGCGCCAGCACCACCGCCAGAGCATGCAAAAGCAATCGAGCAGCGCCAACAGCCGGTTTCATGCACGCCCTATGGACAAACTCAGAACCGCTTGATTATAGGGGACCTCCAAGAATTCTCATACCGAGGCCTCGGAATGACAAAAATGGGATTATTGCAGACGCCCTGAAGAAAACTCCGGCACGCCGCCCTGCGACACGTCCGGATAGGGCCAATCAAGGAGCAAGACTAGCGCGCGCGATAAGGATACTGCACGGGGCGTAATCGAGCAGGGAAGCGCCGACCGAACCTCTCCACCAGCGCGCGGCAAAGGAAAGTCTCTGCCGGTGTCCGAGCACGATCAGATCAACCCCGAGTTCGGTCGCGACGCGGCAAATCTCCTCCACCGGCTCGCCCACCGTAAGGTGCCCGGTGGTATTGAAACCTTTCCCCTTGAGGAGCTTGATGCCCTCGTCGAGGATTTCCTGGGTGCGTTTTTTTTCCTCTTCCAGCAACTCCTCGGGCAGGAAACCCTCGGTCAGAAACAGGCTGGGCGGCATCCCGGCCACCGCCAGAAGATATGTTTCCGCATTGATGAACGCGGCGATCTCGGCGCTTTCCAGCAGTGCCGCGCGTCCCTCGCGCGATCCGTTGAAAGCCATAAGGATTTTCTTGTACATGGAACCTCCTGATGTGAGAACCGGCGGTTATTCGGCGAGCAGGCTCAAACGCTCGACCAGGGCACGATTAGAGTGATGGGCTTGCCGGGAAAGCCTTGCGCCTGCGCCAAGCTGCCGAACCAGGCCAGGCCGAGCGCCGCGAGAAAAGCGGAACAATCTATACACGCTGCCCTCCTCCATAAAACGCGGTTTCTTAGAACACGCATTACTTGACTTCGGCCCTATTCTGGACCATTTGCCGGCTCAAGCATCTTGCGCGCCGCATCCGCCGGCAAGAGCTTCATCATACCAATTTCCTTAACAGATGTTAAACGAAAGGCGCTTGATGCGAAGGTGGCCATCGTCGCCGGGGCAGGGCATCGGCGCGGCGGGCGTCGCGCCCGAAAAACTACTCCCCTTCTTTACTCATGCGATCCCAGTCGTAAAGCGGGGGCTGCTTGGACAAGAAGCGCTGCACCGCTTCCCGGTGGTAGGACACTGATTTGGCCGCCATGGAGGCGAAAGCCTCCAATTCTCCCAGCATGCGCTGATCCGTATGAAACGACTGGTTAAGCAGATTTTTGGTGATGCCGATGGCCTCGGTGGGAGCGTGGCGGAACCGTCCGGCCAGTTCCATGGCCGCATCCATCAATTTTTTCGGAGGGTATATGGCGTAGACGATACCCAATTCCTTGGCCTCCTCGGCGCCCACCACCCGGGCCGAATACATCAACTCCTTGGCCTTTTGCAACCCGACGATACGGGGCAGCAGGTACAGCCCGCCGAAGTCCGGAACCAACCCGATGCGGATAAACACCTGGCAAAATTTGGCCCGCGGGGTGCATAGCACAAAGTCGGCGGCCAGAGCTATGTTGAAGCCGGCGCCGAAAGCCGCCCCATCCACTGCGGCGATCACTGGCTTCTCCAGATTGACAAACTCCGGCAACCAAGCATTCACGTCCCGCAGCACCTGGCGATTGTCCATGGGAGTCCGCTTATCCATGTACTTCATCTGATCTCCAACGTCCCCGCCGCTGCAAAACACGTCGCCTGCGCCGGTGATCACCAGAGCCTTCGCTTCCTTGTCGCCGCGAATCGTCCGCAGCAGCGTAGAGAACTCGTCGCGCATTTCGAGGCTCAGCGCATTGCGCTTTTCGGGACGATTCAGCGTCAGCAGCGCAATCCCGTTCCGGACTTCGTAAAGCAATGTCTTATAGGTCATATCCAAACTCCTCCGATGGAAAAATGATGCAGCCCCCTACCATTACGTTTTCCTTCGGCAAAATTACATGGTCAGTACGATACGGCCCAACGAGGTGCGGCTTTCCATCGATTCATGGGCCTTCACCACGTCGGCCAGCGGCAGGGTGGCTCCCACCACGCTGCTGATGCGCTTCAAATGCACCAACTCCAACAGGGTTTCCACTTCGCCGCGGGTCACCCCATCGGTGCCCAGGAAGAACAATTCCTTCAAAATCGCATGGGCGGGCCGCAGATTCACCGGAGCGGCATTGAGATTGCCGACGAACACATGCCGCGCGCCTAAGGCCATGCTCTTCAAAGCGGCATTCCAAGCCAATTGCCCGACGATGTTGAAAATCACGTCCACCCCTTCGCCGTTGGTCAGGCGCCGGGCTTCCTGGACGAAATCCAGATCGGGGCTGACGATGACCTCGTCGGCGCCGTGCCGCCGCAGAAAGTCGGTCTTCCCCGCCGAAGTAGTGACGGCGATCACCCGCGCCCCCAGCATGCGGGTCACCTGCACCGCATGGATGCCCACCCCGCCGGTGGCTCCGGTAATCAGCACAGATTCGCCGGGCTGGACTTTGCCTATGGCGTGCAAGCCGTGGTAAGCGGTGCCCATGGCGCACGGCACCAGCGAAGCCTCTTCGTAGCTCACCCCGTCGGGAATCCGCACTAGGGCATGGGCACGCACCGAAATATATTCGGCATAGCCCCCCGGAATCTCTTCGCCGAACAAGCCGCCGGTGTTCTGACACAGATTGTCGTGTCCTTTGAGACAGGGCCGGCAGTGGCCGCAATGGTCCTTCATCACCACGGCAACCCGGTCGCCGACTTTGAAGCCGCCGGCTCCGGCGCCCAACTCCGCCACCTCGCCGGCGATTTCATGACCGATGATGCCGGGCGTCTTGGTGCGGGGGAAATGCCCTTGGCGAGCCAGCACGTCGTGGTAACACACACCGTTGGCGCGAATCCGCACCAGCACCTCCCCGGTTTGCGGCTTTGGCGTCAGCACCTCTTCCATAGCGAACTGCTCCAGGCCGCCATAGCCCTTCAATATCATGGCTTTCATCGGATTCTCCTTCGGGTGGATTATTTAGCTCTCCCTGAAGAAAGCAAATTCTTCGCGAAGTTTACCCCGCGCAGCAAGGGAGCCCAAAATGACAGTATAATTCATCGGAATCCGGAGAAGAACATGCGGCCCGGTTTGACGCCGATTGTCGAAGCTGGCAATTTTCCCGGAAAGACCCGATACCACCTCTAAAGTACCCTACACAACCGATGCTCATTATGCCTGTGGTCCGGTGAAGGATTAGCCGAATCATTGGTCCGGTCAATAGGAGTTTCAATGATCGATCTTAAAGCCCGCGTTGATCGTCTGGCCGACGAACAGCGGATGATTCAGGAAAGCGCCACGTCGTTTTTTTCCGCCGAGGGGGATTACAAGAGAATCCGCGCCCGGCGGGGCGTTTCACCGGGATATGACCAAAAAATCTGGGAAGACATGGCCAAACTGGGCTGGCTGGGCTTATGCCTGCCAGAAAAATACAATGGCTCGGGTCTGGGTTTCGCGGAGGCGTCGTTGCTGTTGGAGCAGGGGGGGCGGGCGCTGGCCCCGGAGCCGCTTATTTCAGCGGCGTTGCTGGCGGGCGGAGCCGTTCTCCACGGCGACAACGACGATTTGAAAGCGCAATGCTTGCCGCGCTTGGCGGCCGGGGGCTGGAAACCGGCCTTGGCTTGGCAGGAAGCGGCGTCCTCTCAGCAAGCCGAATCCACGATGGTCACCGCTGTTGCCGCAGGTGGCGAATTCACGCTTACGGGGAGCAAGCACTTTATCCCCGCCGCCGAAGGTGCGGATGCGTTTGTGGTGGCGGCCCGTGCCTCCGCGGGAACCGCTCTGTTCCTGGTGGACAAAGGGAGCGCCGGTACGGCCATAGAAACCCATCCGCGGGTGGATGGCGGGTTCTTTGGAACCTTGAGACTCTCCGGGGTCCGCCTACCCGCAAGCCGTTGCGCGGCTTCCCCATCCGTAGGCAAGGCTGTGTTGGAACGGGTGTTGGACGAGGGCCGGCTGGCGGTGAGCGCGGAACTGCTGGGGGTGATGTCCCGTGCCTTGGAAATCAGCGTGGCTTATATCCGGCAACGGGAACAATTCGGCCGCCCCGTGGGGAGCTTCCAGGCGTTGCAGCATCGAGCGGTGGATTTGTTTATCTTGACCGAATTGTCCCGCTCGGTGCTAGTCCGTAGCGCGGCCGTTTTCGATGCCGACGAGAACCCAACGCGGCGGGCCATCGCCGCCAGCCAAGCCAAGGCCCGTTGTTCCGACGCAGCCCTCAAGGTGGCGAAGGGTTGTGTGCAATTGCACGGCGGAATCGGTTACGCCGACGAATGCGATATCGGCCTGTTCCTCAAAAAGTCCATGGTGTTGGCTGCCTGGCTCGGCTCGGCGGCCTACCATCGTCGTCGCCATGGCGAGTTGGTTGCCGAGGCGGCCTAATGAGCGACTACAAATGCATGCCGGGCTTTGATCGGCAGTAAATCCTGAAGAGGTGAAGAAATGGACGAGCAGGCATTTAGACTTGAAGCGCGCGAGTGGATCAGGGCGAACTTTCCACAGGAGTGGCGCTTTCCCCCCCACCGCTTGAGTTTGCGGCACACCGAAACTTGGCAGCGCAAACTTTACGCGAAAGGCTGGTCGGCGCCCAATTGGCCCGAGAAATACGGAGGCATGGGGCTGACGCCCTATCAGCAGATTATTTTTCAGGAAGAAAGCGACGCTCATGGCGTCAATATCGTCCCCAACATGGCGGTTACCATGCTCGGGCCGTTGTTGATCCGCTACGGCACCGAGGCGCAAAAACAGTACTACCTCCCGCGTATCCTGTCGGGGGAGATCCGCTGGTGCCAAGGCTATTCCGAGCCGGGAGCCGGTTCCGACCTGGCCGCGCTGCGCACCAGCGCCGTGCCGGAGGGCGATCACTTCATCGTCAACGGTCAGAAAACATGGACTTCCTATGCCCATGAAGCGGACATGATCTTCATGCTGGTGCGAACCGATAAGGACGCCAAGAAACAGGAAGGCATCAGTTTTCTGTTGGGGGATATGAAGGCGCCCGGCATTACCGTACGGCGCATCAAGAACCTCACCGGCAATTCGGAGTTTTGCGAGGTCTTCTTCGACAACGTCAAAGTGCCGAAGGAAAACATCGTGGGCCGACTCAACCAGGGTTGGACCATGGCGAAATCGCTGCTGGGCTCCGAGCGCATCACCATTGGCAGTCCCCGGGTCGCCAAATACCCTCTCCAACTGCTCGGCAAGCTCGCCAAGGAAAGGGGCTTGATGCAAGACCCCGAGTTTCGTGCCCAGTATGACGCGTTACGACTGGACGTGGCCGATTTGGACGCGGCTTTTGTGCGTTTTGCGGAGGTGTTGCGGCGAGGCGAAGAATTGGGTCCGGAGGTGTCTCTGCTGAAGATTTGGATCACCGAGACCTATCAGCGGGTTACCGACCTGATTATTGAAATTACCGGGGAGGCCGGGGTGCTGGACGAGATGCTGGCCTTGGCCGATGGCGCCCAAGTGCATCCAGCCAACCAGTATTTCGCCTCTCGTCCCGCCTCCATTTACGGCGGCACCAACGAGATCCAGCGCAATATTCTCGCCAAGGCAATTCTGGAGTTGCCGGGTTAAAGGGTTTTTGCCATTACCAGGCGCCGTCATAGGGGGGCGGATTTCATGAGTGCGATACAAGACGCGGTGTTCAACGGGCCGGGGCCGGATAGAGTCTATCAGGAATACCTGGGAAAAGGCGAGTTACGTATTCAACGTTGCGGCGACTGCGGCAAGCAGGTGTTTTATCCCCGCCTGACCTGCACCGGTTGCGGTAGCATCAAGCTCGCGTGGGTGCGTCCCTCCGGGCGGGGCACCGTCTACGCGGTGAGCATCGTGAACCGCCGAACCGAAAAGGGCGGACCGTACAACGTGGTGCTGGTGGATTTGGCGGAAGGCGCCCGCATGATGGGCCGGGTCGACGGGGTGGATAACGAGCAGGTGAAAATCGGCATGGCCGTCAAGGCCAAGATCGATAGCAGCGGCAAGGCGCCCTTTGTCGTTTTCGACCCCGCATAAGGAGCAATCATGCCCAACAGCATTCGCGGCGCTGCCGCGATCGTAGGAGCCTCTTTGGCTGGGCTCGGGGAAGCGCCCGGCCGCACTTCGGAAGACATCGCTATCGAGGCCACCTATAAGGCGCTGGCCGAGGCAGGGCTGACCACTCAGGATGTGGATGCCGTGTTCGGCTCTTTGCCCGGGGATTGCACTCCGTTATCCGGCCTGTTGATGGCGGAAATCATGGGTATCCGACCCAAGTTCACCGACAACAACCGTACCGGCGGCTCCACATTCCTGTCCTATACGCTGATGGCCGCCCTGGCCATCAAACAAGGCTTGTGCGATACGGCGCTGATTTTCTACGGCAGCAACCAACGCTCCAATACCGGAAAACTGGTTTCCGCGGTACGTCCCTTCCTCTACGAAGCTCCCTACAATCCTGTTTTGCCGGCGACGTCCTACGCTTTGGCGGCTTCTCGTCACATGCATCAATACGGGACGACGAGGGAACAGTTGGCCAGCGTTGCCGTGGCCGCCCGCCAATGGGCCAACATGAACCCAGAAGCCTTCATGCGAGGGCCCTTGTCGGTGTCGGACGTGCTCAACGCCCGCATGGTGTCGAGCCCGTTCACGGTGCGGGATTGCTGTCTGGTCACCGATGGCGGCGCCGCGCTGGTGATGGTTTCGGCCAAGCGGGCCAAGGATTTTCCCAAGAAGCCGGTGTATCTATTGGGGGCGGCGGCCGCCACCACCCACATGAACATCATGGCCATGGCCGATCTAACCGAAACCGCCGCCAAGGATTCGGGCCCGCGGGCATTCCGGATGGCCGGGATGAAGCCTGAGGACGTGGATGTGGTGGAACTGTACGATGCCTTCACCATCAACGCTATTTTGTTCCTGGAGGACTTGGGTTTCTGCAACAAAGGCGAAGGTGGTTCCTTCGTCGCCAGCGGCGCCATCGCACCGGGGGGAAGCCTGCCCGTAAACACCAACGGCGGCGGCTTGTCCTGCGTCCACCCCGGGATGTACGGCATGTTTACCCTGGTCGAAGGAGTGCGGCAGTTGCGCGGGGAATGCGGCGAGCGGCAGGTGAAAAACGCTCAGGTGGCGCTGTGCCATGGCAACGGCGGGGTGCTTTCGAGCCAGATCACCAACATCCTCGGGTCTGAAGCCACGCTTTGATGACGGTCATAGGCTCCCCCCCGGAGGGCGTCCACCCGGCGGGGACGGGGATTTTCCGCGGCGATCGCCCAACTCCAAGCCCGGTTCGGGAGAATCCTGCGGCCGTTTTATCGAGAAAGTCGCGATGAACCATTCTGTTGCCCCCCGGGTCACGGGCCTGCTGTCGCGCATCCCAAGAAGGGTACGGGGAATGTTGCTCGCCCTGATAGCGGCGGCTTCGTTTACTTTGCTGCACACCTCGGTGCGCTATGCCTCCAAGGAATTGCATGTCTTCGAGATTACGTTTTTTCGTTATTTCTTCGCTTTGCTGTTTCTGCTGCCCGGTATAGCCAAGAGCCGCTTCGGCATCCTGAAGACCTCCAATCTGCATTTGCATTTGATCCGCAGCGTCCTGCTGATGTTGTCGATGTGGTCCCTGTTCACCGCTCTCAGCATTACGCCTCTGGCACAAGTGACGGCCCTGAGCTTTATCGCGCCGATATTCGGGACCATCATGGCTATTTTGATCTTGAAGGAGCGTTCCACTTTAAGCCGTTGGCTCGCGGTTTTGTTCGGGTTCATCGGAATGCTGGTGGTACTGCGTCCCGGCATCATCGAAATTACGCGGGGCCCGTTATTGGCGGTGTTCGGGGCGTTGATGTGGGGCCTGTCCACCCTGGTCATCAAGATGATGGCGCGGACCGAATCCAGCAGCACCCAGGTAACTTATATGGCGGTGATAGTGGCTCCGCTGACTTTCATCGGGGCATGGTTCGTTTGGGAGTGGCCCACTTGGCACGTGCTTCCGGCACTCATTTTCATGGCTTTCATCGCCACCGTAGGGCAGTTCGCCTACACCAAGTCATTCATGCTGGCCGATGCGACGGCGCTGATGCCCTTGGATTTCACCCGCATGCTGTGGGCGTCCCTCCTGGGTTATCTGCTGTTCGGGGAAATCCCGGGCCTGTGGACCTGGGCGGGGGGGACGATCATTTTCTGCAGTGCGGCCTATATCACTCTGCGCGAGGCCAAATCCGGGATGCCGGCAGCCGCCGAAGCCGTGAATTAACCTTCGGGCTGATGAGCGCGGGATTATTTCGGACGTCAGGGAAAGCCACCAATGCGCTGGATGTGAACTGAAAATGGGCGAATAGCCGCGAATCCAGCATCCGCCCCGGGGTCCGGGATTCCCAGGCAGGCCAACCCCGCTCCCGCCGCGGCCGGTAGGCGGGCGTCGCCGCGACGATCGGTCCCGGCATCCCCGTTTATTATCGGCGTCCCCCAAGGGGACTTGCTTCGGGGCGTCCCCCAAGGGGACTTGCTTCGGGGCGTCCCCCAAGGGGACTTCCTTCGGGGCGTCCCCCAAGGGGACTTCCTTCGGGGCGTCCCCCAAGGGGACTTCCTTCGGGGCGTCCCCCAAGGGGACTTCCTTC
>JACRAS010000235.1 GCA_016234705.1 Betaproteobacteria bacterium
AAATATCGCCGGTCAGCTCGCGCAGGATCATGATGTCCAGACCTGACACCAATTCCGGCTTCAGGCTGGACGCATTCACCAGCTCGGGATACACCATCGCCGGGCGCAGGTTGGCGAACAATCCCAAACCCTTGCGGATGCGCAGCAGGCCTTGCTCCGGACGCATCGGGCGTGGCAGCGTATCGTACTGGTAACCACCAACCGCGCCGAGCAGCACCGCGTCGGCTGCAAGCGCCAGTTTCTCGGTTGCGGGCGGAAACGGATCGCCCGCCGCGTCATAGCCAGCACCGCCAAGGTGCGCGTATTCCATCTCGATCTTCAAGCCGTCGCTACGCAATGCTTCCAGCACTTTCACCGCTTGCGCGACAATCTCCGGGCCGATGCCGTCACCGGGTAATACTGCGATTTTCATTTACATTTCCATCATCAAAAAACTAAACCTTTTTATCCGCAGATTACGCAGATTAGATGGATTAAAAACCTTGATGCACCCGCAGGCACCGTTTTTAATCTGCGTGAATCTGCGTAATCTGCGGACAACCCGCCTTTGACTTACGCAAACAGCCACGGCTGCGCCGCGCGACGCTTCGCCTCAAATGCCTTGATTTCGTCCACATGCTGCAGGGTCAGGCCGATGTCATCCAGCCCGTTCAGCAGGCAATGCTTGCGGAACGCTTCCACCTCGAACTTGTACACCGTGCCGTCCGGCGCTGCAATGGTCTGCCGTTCCAGGTCGATCTTCAAACGATAGCCCGGCGCGGCCTCCACTGCCTTGAATAGGGTATCCACCTGTTCCGCAGCCAAGCGGATCGGCAGCAGGCCGTTCTTGAAGCAATTGTTGAAGAAGATGTCGGCGAAACTCGGCGCGATGATGGCGTGAAAACCGTAATCTTCCAGCGCCCAAGGCGCATGCTCGCGCGAACTGCCGCAGCCGAAATTTTCGCGCGCGAGCAGAATCTGTGCACCCTGATAGCGCGGTTGGTTCAGCACAAAATCAGGGTTAAGCGGACGTCTGCTGTTGTCCATGCCCGGCTCGCCGTGATCCAGATAGCGCCATTCGTCAAACGCGTTCGGGCCAAAGCCGGAACGCTTGATCGACTTCAAAAATTGTTTGGGGATGATCGCATCGGTATCCACGTTGGCGCGATCCAACGGCATGACCAAGCCATCCAATACGGTAAATTTCTGCATTATTCCTTGCCTGCCTTTTCCAGCTTTTCACCTGTTTTCTTAAGACCGCGGCCCAACCACTCGCCGCCCTTCTTAACGCCTTTGACTACCGCCTTACCGCCCTTCTCGACGGCTGGTTCGGCCGCTTTTGCGCCCTTCTCTATCCCCTTGGCTGCCGCTTTGCCGCCCTTCTCTATCCCCTTGGCCGCTGCTTCGCCGCCCTTCTCTATCCCCTTGGCCGCTGCTTCGCCGCCTTTCCTGATTCCCTTGCCGGCACGATCGACGCTGTCATCGGCAAACACGTTGCTGCCAGCGAGCACACCCAGCGCCATCAGCCCAAGTACTATCAACAAAGCCGCTATCTTCTTCATGCACGTTCCTTTCACCATTTACTCGCATCAACAAAATGGCCGGCAATCGCGGCAGCGGCAGCCATCTCGGGGCTTACCAGATGGGTGCGCCCGCCCTGACCCTGCCGCCCTTCGAAGTTGCGGTTGGAAGTCGAAGCGCAACGCTCGCCCGGCGAGAGCCGGTCGTCGTTCATCGCCAGACACATCGAGCAGCCCGGATCACGCCATTCGAAACCCGCAGCGATGAATATCTTGTCCAACCCCTCGCGCTCGGCCTGCTGCTTCACCAGACCGGAACCGGGCACCACCATCGCCAACTTCACATTTGGCGCGACACGCTTGCCGCGCGCCACCTCCGCAGCGGCACGCAAATCCTCGATGCGTGCATTGGTGCAAGAACCGATAAATACCTTGTCGATCCTGATCTCCGTGATCGGCGTGTTCGCCGCCAATCCCATATAACGCAGGGCACGCTCGGCATCGTGGCGTTTCACCGGATCGGACATGGTTGCCGGATCGGGTACGCGCCCGTCCACTGCCACTACCATTTCCGGCGATGTTCCCCAGGTCACTAGCGGCCTGATCTGTGCGGCATCCAGCTTGACTGTCGCATCGAACTGCACACCATCATCGCTGTGCAGCGTGCGCCAGTAGGCCACGGCCTGTTCCCATGCCGCGCCTTGCGGTGCGAACGGGCGGCCCTTGAGGTAATCGATCGTCGTATCATCCGCCGCGATCATGCCGGCGCGCGCGCCCGCCTCGATCGCCATGTTGCACAGCGTCATGCGCCCCTCCATCGACAGCGCGCGGATCGTGCCGCCGGCAAATTCGATCGCGTAGCCGGTGCCGCCCGCCGTGCCGATCCTGCCGATCACCGCCAGCGCGACGTCCTTGGCGGTCACGCCTTTGCCCAGCGCGCCTTCGACCGCCACCCGCATGACTTTGGATTTCTTCATCAGCAGGCATTGGGTCGCCATCACATGCTCGACCTCCGAGGTGCCGATGCCGAACGCCAGCGCGGCGAACGCGCCGTGCGTGCTGGTATGCGAATCGCCGCACACCACCGTCATGCCGGGCAAAGTCGCGCCCTGCTCCGGTCCGATCACATGTACGATGCCCTGGCGCACATCGTTCATTTTGAATTCGGTCACGCCATATTCGGCGCAATTATTGTCCAGCGTCTCCACCTGCAGGCGCGCA
>JACRAS010000238.1 GCA_016234705.1 Betaproteobacteria bacterium
AGGCGGATCGCCTGCGTCGCGGTCTCCACCGTGTAGCCCCAGCCCGGGCGCACCACCAGCGGGAAGTCCTTGGCGTAATCCTGGTAGTAGATTTCGGTCACCGCCGGATGCGGCAATGAGGGATGGAAATAGATCGGCACGTCGAGCTTCTCGGCGCGCTCGTAGATCGGCCAAAATTTCTTGAGGTCGAGGAACTCGCCATTGCTCATGCCGTGGATCATGGCGCCCTTGAAGCCGAGCTTGCCGACCGCGCGTTCGAGTTCGTCGGCGGCCGCTTTCGGATCGACGGTGGGCAGCGCCGCGAAGGCCGCGAAGCGTTTCGGATTGGCGGCGCAGACCTTGGCCAGCCGGTCGTTGACCTCGGCGGCCAGCTTGGCGGCGATCTCGATCGGCAGCTTCTGGGTCGAGGGCGCGCCGTGCGACAGCACCTGGATGTCGATGCCGGCCTCGTCCATTTCCTTCAGCCGCAGCGCACCCAGATCGTAAAGCCGCTGGTCGGTCTCGTTGCCGCGCCCGGCTTCCGGGCCGGTGAAATGCTTGGACAGCTCCGGATCCCAATAATGCTCTTCAATGGCGATGACCGGACAATTCGGCTTTTTGAACATGGCGCTTTCCCCGCGACGTTTTTTTGGAACCCTCGTCCTAGCAATCGGAGCGTCCGCTGTCACGGCCTGTCCGGCCGTGCGGATCGTTCACCAATTCGTGGGCGGCGGCGCCAAAATTCCCGCGCAAGCGATGCAGAGTTTGCTTTAGCGTTTCGGCCGACTCAGTTATGCACAGGGGATGCTGCCGTTATTTCGGATCATCCCAGTGGGCGGCGTACTACTCGCCATCATGATCGTGCTCCTGGCGCACGAGCCGCCGGGCGCTTCGCATACGGCACGCACGCAAGCGGAAATGCCGGTGCACGGCGCGCTGATGCGCATGGACGACCACCCGGAGTGGCGGCAATTCCTCATCCTGGCCGCCGTCCGGCGCGCCGATGAAGTAAGCCGGCTGCGCGAACTGCCCGACACGCCGGTTCGAGTTGAGGACAAAGCCGACAAAATTGCGGGTCTGCCGACCGGCCGCACCGAAAGCGATCCCGAAGAGGAAACCGGCCCGAAATTGATCTTGCCGCTCGATATCGGCGAAACCTCGTCGACCGAATTGACGGTTATTGCGCCGGAGGCAAAGCCGCCTGTGCTCAAGCCGCCGGAACACAAGGCATCGAGCGTAAGCCGCAAGAAAACGCCGCAACGCACGCGCCAAGCCAAGACGCCAGCGAAACCGCAACCGGCGCCACCTAGCAACTCCGCTTTAATAATCCGCGCCGAGCAGTATTAGCTCAGTGGAAATCGAGCCGCGCGTCATAAAGACTCGACGAAGATGACACGCTTGCGCCGGCGGCCTGTGCCGCACGCAGTTTTGCGGTCGGCTGCACCGGCGTGACGCTACCCGTTATGTCGCCCGCCGCGGCCGCAGCAAACGTGCCGCCGGTCTTGTCCAGCAGGCCCTTGCGCTTGGCGGCGTAATAAGAACCGGCGGCATAATAATGCACCGCGCGGTTGGCATTGCCGTCGGCGGCGCGATAGGCGCCGGCGAGATATTTCACCGCATAGGTCATGTTGGTGTCGGGATCGAGCAGGCCGGCGGCGGTGCCGCGGTAGCCCAAGCCGCGAGCGGTCGCGAGCTTGATCTGCATCAGGCCGAAATTGCCCTTGCTGACGACATGCGCACGGCCGCCGCTCTCGCGCATGATGACGCGGCGAACCAGATCCTCCGGCACGTTATTGGCGGCGGCGTGGCGCGCGATCATCGCGCCGAGATTACCGTTGGCGTCCAGGCGGGCGATGCGCTGATCCTGCGCGAAAGCGGGCGGCGCGGAAATTAACGCGGCCAAAATCGAGGCAAGGCAGAGTTTGCGAATCATGTCAGCTCCAGATTTTTTGGGATCGTCAGTTTGTCGTTGGGAACCCCGGCAACTGTGTGACGCAACAGCGGTCACCGCGCCTGGTTCCATCACGATTTAAGTCGCGTCGTTACGCGAACTGCGGTCCGGGTACGAAAATTTTGCGCAAAACGTCTTGACGCAAGTCAAGGCCCGCCGCCCCGGCGACCTTAACCTTTAAAGCGTTCGGAATAAGGGGGGAAACATGCCGATGGAAACCATCGTTATTTCCATCATCGTATTTATATTCGCCGCCTTCGCCATCGCGATCGCGTGGGCCTTGCACTACACGAGCACTGTGCGCACGCCCGGCGCAACTTATTTCGACGCGGCGAAGTCCGGCAAATAGAGGCCGGCGCCGCGCCGATTATTTTCGCTCACGACTCGGCGAAGGGAAAACGCTCGTCGCTGGCGCGTGCCATTTTCTTCGCCTCGGCGAAGGACTCAGACAGCAGGTTGATTTCCCAAACGATGCGCGTGACGACGGAACGCAGCACGTGCGAGAAATCAAGCGGGGCGTGAACTCGTATGGTCGACATCGGTGCTATTCCTACTCTTGCGAATTAATCTCACCAGTAGCGTGAGTTCCAGCCGAAGCGGCGTTCGATCTCGCGCTCGGCTTCATCTGTCAACTTGCCGCCGGTGCTTTCGAGATAGCGCCCGATCGCGTGCTCGACCTGGCGCTGACGCGCCTCGATCAGGGCATTGCGCAGCAGCCGCCACAGACTGGATGGCGAGATGAACTTGGGAAAGGTGAACGAAAAGGTGCGCGGTGCGGTGGAGGCAAAGGCCATGGATCTCATCTCCCGTTGCGGGCCCGACGAATCCGAAGACGTTTCCAAGCTCTTGTTCTTATTGTATGCAATATACGCTTATGTTGCGGTGCACAGTAGCGACAGGTAAGCATGGCTGACCGGCATGAATTCATGCGCTGATCTGTCGCAAGGCCTTGCTTAACCAATAAAAAACGTTTCGGGTACGCCGGCCAGATATGCCGCTTTTGGCGCAGCGCTTAGTGTGCGCTGCAGCGAGGCTTGCGAAAAGCGCAATGCAGACCTATATGAACGGCATTCGTGATTTAGCCTGACTTGCTGTTTCGCCCGCACGGGCCTTTCCCAAGAACACGCAAAAATCCGGATATGAGGCCCATGCGAATGGTTCGCGTGGGGCATAGACGCAAACGTTGCGTTTTTCAAAAGGAGGCCATATTGGCCACAGGTACCGTTAAGTTCTTCAACGCCCAAAAGGGCTTCGGCTTCATCGTGCAGGACGGCGGCGGCCC
>JACRAS010000236.1 GCA_016234705.1 Betaproteobacteria bacterium
CGCGACCTCGAAGCCAACGGCGTGCCGATCATCGGCACCAGCCCGGACATGATCGACGCGGCCGAAGACCGCGAGCGCTTCCAGAAGCTGCTGCACGACCTCGGCCTCAAGCAGCCGCCCAACCGGACCGCGCGCAACGAGGCAGACGCGCTCGCGCTTGCCGCGGAAATCGGTTATCCGCTGGTGGTGCGGCCGAGCTACGTGCTCGGCGGCCGCGCCATGGAGATCGTGCACGAACAGCGCGACCTGGAGCGCTACATGCGCGAGGCGGTGAAGGTCTCGAACGACTCGCCGGTGCTGCTCGACCGTTTCCTCAACGACGCCATCGAAGTGGACGTCGATGCCATCTGCGACGGTAAGCGCGTGCTGATCGGCGGCATCATGGAGCACATCGAGCAGGCGGGCGTGCACTCGGGCGATTCGGCCTGCTCGCTGCCGCCTTATTCGCTTTCGGCCGAACTGCAGCAGCAATTGCGGCAGCAGACGGTGCAACTGGCACTGGCGCTGAACGTCGTGGGTCTGATGAACGTGCAGTTCGCGATCCAGAACGGCACGGTGTTCGTGCTCGAAGTCAATCCGCGCGCCTCGCGCACCGTGCCCTTCGTGTCCAAGGCGACCGGCCTGCCGCTGGCCAAGATCGCGGCGCGTTGCATGGTGGGCAAGAGCCTGGATGCACAGGGCGTGACGAAGGAAGTGGTTCCGCCTTATTACTCGGTGAAGGAGGCGGTGTTCCCTTTCATCAAATTCCCCGGCGTCGATACCATCCTCGGGCCGGAGATGAAATCCACCGGCGAGGTGATGGGCGTGGGCGAGTCTTTCGGCGAGGCCTTCGTCAAGTCGCAGCTCGCCGCCGGGGTGAAACTGCCCAAGGCTGGCAAGGTCTTTATCAGCGTGAGGAACAGCGACAAGAACGCGGCGGTGCAGATCGGGCGCGAGCTGCTCGAACTGGGTTTCGGCCTGCTCGCTACGCGCGGCACGGCGCAGGTCCTTAACGAGAATGGCATCAAGGCGGTGACGGTCCACAAGGTGGGTGAAGGCCGGCCGCACATCCTCGACATGATCAAGAACGGCGAGGTCAGCCTGATCGTGAATACCGTGGACGAAAAACGCAGCGCCGTACAGGACTCATGGTCCATACGCAACGGCGCGCTACAGGGCCGCGTCACGTATTACACTACCATTGCCGGAGCCCGAGCCGCCTGTACCGGCATGCGCCACATACAGGCCCTGGTTCCCTACGCTTTGCAGAGTCTGCATCAAAAGCTGGTTTGATTAGGATTGCACTAATATGAGCAAGACTCCCCTTACGGTCAAGGGCGCCGAGGCGTTGCGCGCCGAACTGCAGCGCCTGAAGACGATTGACCGGCACGGCATCATTGCCGCGATCGCCGAGGCGCGCTCGCACGGCGATATATCCGAGAATGCCGAGTACGACGCCGCCAAGGAGCGGCAAGGCTTTATCGAAGCGCGCATCTCCGAGGTCGAGAGCAAGCTCGCCAACGCGCAGGTGATCGATCCAAAATTGCTCGATGCCGACGGTCGCTGCGTGTTTGGCGCCACGGTGGACCTGCAGGCGCAGGCGAGCGGCGACAAGGTGACTTACCAGATCGTCGGCGACGACGAGGCCGACATCAAGCACGGCAAGATTTCCATCAGTTCGCCCATTGCCCGGGCGCTGATCGGCAAATACGCGGGCGACATGGTTGAGGTGCAGGCGCCCGGGGGCGTGCGCGAATTTGAGATAATTGATGTGCGTTACGAGTAATACGTGGGCTCTGGACTCGGTTTGGCGGGGCGAGTGCCTGAACTAACTACGACGTCTTAAATGCCGTCGCATGTCACGGGAAACATTGCGCGCTGCGCGCGCCAACCGTGTTTTCTGTGCGGATGAAAAGCGCATCCGCACAGAAAACACGATCCGCGCGGACGGGTCGCCGTCCGCGCAAGCTCGATCGCTGCAGCTCGATGTGTCGTCCTACGTCGATCGATGCCGACGTAGCGGCCATTGCGCGCTGCGCGCGCCAACCGCGTTTTCTGTACGGATAAAAAACGCA
>JACRAS010000239.1 GCA_016234705.1 Betaproteobacteria bacterium
CGTCACCAGTTGCAAGGAATGGAACACCTCCGGCGAGGCCGGGTTCCTGTCGGACGACAACCCTTACGCGCGCGATCCGACCGGAACGTTTTTCAACCGGGTGCAGACCTTCGAGGTGGGCGAATTTCCCAACACGCAGACGGTGCATTTTCCCAAGTCGTGTCTGCACTGCGAGGACCCGCCCTGCGTGCCGGTGTGCCCGACCGGGGCGAGCTACAAGCGCGCCGAGGACGGCATCGTGCTGGTCGATTACGACAAATGCATCGGCTGCAAGTACTGCGCCTGGGCCTGTCCCTACGGCGCGCGCGAGATCGACGAGCACCAGAAGGTGATGAAGAAGTGCACCCTGTGCGTGGACCGCATCTACGACGAATTGCTGCCGCCGGCCGATAGGCAGCCGGCCTGCGTCATGGCCTGCCCGACCAGCGCGCGCCTGTTCGGCGACGTGCACGACCCGGAATCCGTGGTGTCGAAGGCGATACGCGACTCCGGCGGCTACGCGCTGATGCCCGAGTGGGGCACGCACCCGGCGAATCACTACCTGCCGCGGCGCAAGATCGAAATCACCCTGCATCGCGACCAGCTCGAGCGCGTGGACAATCCGCTCAAGATCGACGGCAAGTTGCCCAAGCCAGACGTCCGCGCGCCGTCGCTCGACGACAGTACCACCTGGTAGACCCGATGCGTCCCGCGTTCTCGGTCATTTTCCTCACCACGCTCATCGGCGCGGGGCAGGGTTTGTTCATTGCGCTCTGCGTCGCTGAACTCGGGGCGGCGCTCGGCGCCTGGGCCATGCCCGACGAACTGTACTTCGCGCTGGGCTGCGCACTGTCGCTCTCCTTGCTCGGCGCCGGGCTGCTCGCCTCGTTTTTTCATCTCGGCCGTCCCGAGCGGGCCTGGCGTTCGGCCGCGATGTGGCGCACCTCCTGGCTGTCGCGTGAAGTGATCCTGCTCCCGGCATTCATGGCCGCGGTCGCGGCATTCGGCCTGGCGCATTATCTGCGCGGCGCCGGGGACCTGACCTTGGCGCTGGGAGCGGCGGGTCTGACCCTGGCCCTGCTGCTGTTCGTATGTACCGGAATGATCTACGCCTGCCTGCCTTTCCTGCAGGAATGGCATTCGCCGCTCACCGTGATCAACTACACGCTGTTCGGCTGCGCTTCGGGTTTCCTCCTGGGCACGGCCTGGGCGGCGGCGCAGGCGCCCGCGCTGGTCGTCGCATCGGCGCTGTGGACCGCGGCATTCACTCTGGCGGCGCTAGTCACGCGCGTGGCGTCGCTCGCGCGCAACGCGCGCCTCAGGCCGAAATCGACGCCGCAGACGGCGATCGGGGTGAAGCACCCGCGCATCGCGCAGAAGTCCGAGGGCTTCATGGGCGGCTCGTTCAACACGCGCGAATTCTTCCATGCGCGCTCGTTTGCCTGGTTGCGCGCGGTGAAGTGGGGATTTCTGCTGCTGGTGTTCCCTTTGCCGCTGGCCCTGCTCGCGGCGGGGGCCGCTTCGGCATCCTGGCCGGCACTGGGATTGGCGTTCGCGCTGCAGTACCTGGGGCTCCTGGCCGAGCGCTGGTTCTTTTTCGCCCAGGCCAGGCACCCGCAGAACCTGTACTATCAGGCGATTTCCTGAGTCTGGCCCCGGCCCGCTGGACAGGACCTTCTCCCGAGTTTAGCCTGTGCATCTGCGGTTCCCTTGTGGTGGTCGTGCTTGAGGAGCAAGACATGCGGCAACTGCTTAGCCTGTCTAGGGCGGCGCGGCTGGTGGGCGTGGCGCGCGGCGCACTGCAGCAAAAGATCCATAGCGGCGAGCTTCCATCCTTCGATGGCATGCTGTCCGCCGACGATCTGCTGCGCCTCTATCCGGCGGTCGAACTGGAGAGCGATATCGGGTTCGAGCGTGTCGAAAAAATCAGGGAGGAAGCGTTCGGTATGCGCCTGCGCGAGCGCATGCTGCCGAGCCAGGCAATTCTGTCCCAACGCCTGTTTGAGCAAAGCCGCGAACTGGCCGACCTGCGCGCGCACCTGCAACGCTATCATGCCATGGTGGTCGAGCTGCGCGAGCGCCTGCGCGACGAGGAGGCGCGAGGAGTGGGTGCAGTGCGGGAGAGCGCGGGGAAACTGGGGGAGCTTCTCGACCGCGCGCTGGAAGCCGTTCTCGGCCAATCCGAGGCGCCAAACGCGCTCGCCTTGATGGATGATATGCTGCGCGTGATGTCCGCCCATGTCGTCGTCCACCCGAGCCGCCACGAGTTCTTCGTCGACGGCGCCGATACCATCCTCGATGCCGCGCTGCGCTCCGGCCTCGCCCTGAATTACGGCTGCAGCAACGGCAATTGCGGACTGTGCAAGGCGCGCGTCGTGTCCGGCCAGGTGCAGAAAGTCCGCCAGCAGGACTACGTGTTGAGCGAGGCGGAGAAGCGCCAGGGCTACACCCTGCTGTGCTCGCACACCGCGGTCGGCGATCTGGTCATCGAAGCGCTCGAGTCCGTCGAGGCGGGAGACATCCCGCCGCAGCAGATCGTCGCGCAAGTCAAGGCGATGCAAGCCCTCGGCGACGACCTCATGCTGCTGCGCCTGCAAACGCCGCGCACCAACCGCCTGCGTTTTCTGGCCGGTCAGAACCTGACCTTGACGCTAGGCGAAGCCTCGGCGCAACTGCCGATCGCGAGCTGCCCGTGCGACGACCGCAATTTGGATTTCCATGTCGTGCGCAATGCGCGGGACAGCTTCGCCCAGAGGGTATTTGGCTCACTCAAGGCCGGCCACGCCATCACCTTGTTCGGTCCCTGGGGCGATTTCGTGCTGCGCGCAGACTCGCCGCGTTCCATTCTATTTCTCGCCTGCGACACCGGTTTTGCGCCAATCAAGAGCCTCATCGAACATGCCATGGCGCTGGAGTTGTCGGAGCGGCTGCATCTTTTCTGGCTCGCCACGCGCCCGGCCGGCCATTATCTTGCCAACCTCTGCCGCTCCTGGGCCGATGCCCTGGACAATTTCAGGTATGCGCCGATTGCCGCGGAGCATGCGGATGCGACGGAGCTGGTCCGGCGCATCGGCGCGGAGCACGCCGATCTGAATGCGTTCGACATCTATCTCGCCGGGCCCGAAGCGTTTGTCGCCACCGCCTCGATGGCGCTGCTCGAGCGGGGTTTCCCGCAGGCGCAACTGACTGCCGCGATCGTCTGAGCATGCCCTATTACATCTACAGGATTGCCGCCTTTCCCATTCGGCGGCTGGAGAAGCTCGAACAGTACGCCGCCTTTCGCGACGCTTCCGCGCGCGCCAAGTTGTTGCGCGCGGAGCCGGCTTCCGGCGAGGCGGGTACGATCAGGGTGATCCTCGCCGACAACGAACTGCATGCCGAAGACCTCCTGTCGCAGCAGCGCGCGCCACAGCCCAACCCCGACGACGACTGAGCGCCTACAAGATCAGGTGCCGCCAGCTCATGCAATGACGCCTTTGTCTAATCTTCCCGATCTGGTGCAAAGCGTGCAGCGCAACTGCCACATCGCCGACGCGCGCCACGCGCGCGAGATGACGCTGTGCAACTACTTGCTCGAAATGCGCGAGTTCTACCGCTGGGAGCACGAGGTGCCGCTGGCGCGGGCGTTGCCGCGGCAGGAGCTGGGAAGCTGGATTTCGGAGCGCGAGGCGCTGTGGGACGCTGTGCAGGCCGACGAGCTGGAGCCGTTGCGCGTGGGCGAACACAGCTATGGCGCCTTCGAGGTAGGCGCGATCAACGCGGCGCTGGTGCCGCGGGGCCTGGTGTATGGCGGCGGCTATGGCCGTTTCGGCAAGCCGCATTTCTTTCTGGCGCAACTGGAGCGCCATGAGCGGCGGCAGGGGCTCACGCTGTTCGTCTCGGGCTGCGAGTACGCGCGCGACATTTCCGCTCCTCCGGCCTCCCTGCTGGACGGGGCGGTGTTCCTGCGCCGCGACGCGCTGCGCCGCTGGCTGTGGGAAAAGGTGGAGATCTGGGGCGTGCGCAAGGCCGACGGCGCGCTGAAGTCGGCGCTCGAATGCCATGGCTTTGCGGCAGATGCGGATAAGGGGCTCGAGCGCATGGCCGAGCGGGAGGCGGAGACGCTAATCCTGCACGAACTCGGCGAAGCCATGGCCGAGCCGCTGCTCGGCGCCGCATGGCGGGATTTGATCGCTTCGTTCACCGGCCGGCGCGCCGAGATTGTGGCGCGCGCGGTGCGCGACAACCTGGCCGACTGCCTGTCCACCCTGCCGCGCCTGATCGAGCGCAATGCCGCCTGCTCGATCCATTTTTATTTCGCCAACTTCGAGGGCATGCGCGCGAGCCTGTTCCCGTTGCTTGATGTGGCCTACCGCAGTTGGCGCGAGAGCGGGAATCCCGATGGCTTGGCCAGGGCAGCCCAAGCCGGCCGCGCGCACTGGCAGCAGGTCGCCCTGCGTTTGCTGCGCGTGCATCAAAGCGATCCCTCAGCCGCCGAGGAAGTCATCGCCGCCTGGAGCGAGAATCCTGGCGCGCTTGCGCTTTGAGCCGCCGGATTCGCCTACCAGTAAGCGAGCAGGCGGCTCTTTTCCACTTTCGCTTCGAACTGCTTTTCGATCACGCGGCGAGCGCTTGCGCAAGCGAGCGCGTCAGGTCGGGCGCAGCGGCGCGCAGTTTCGCATCTTCGGTCACGAGTTTCCCGCCCAGCGTATCCGCCGCCGCGAGAAAGCGGGCATCGTAGGCTGACACCGCGAAGCGCTCCGCGCGGCGCAGGGCGCGCAAGTTCGGGACGCTCAGCAGCTCGCGCACGCGTCTCGCGGCCTCGGTAAGCAAGGACTCTGTCTGCTGGCTGCTCAGGGCCCCCATGCGCCGATAGGTCGCCAGTACATTGCTGAATTCGACCAGGAGAAAGGCTTCGCTGCGCCAGTCGGAGTCCTTCGCGAACAAGGCCTGCGCCTGTTTTGTGCGATCGCCTTCGATCAGCAGGTAGGCGAGGATATTCGTATCGACGACGACCATGCGGTGGAACCGGCTAATCGCGACCGGCGGCAATGGCGGCTTCGATAGCGTCGATCGTCAGCGGAGCCTGCTTTTTCAGCCGCACCGGCCTTGGTGGACGCGCGGGCGGCTCGGCGGCCGGCAACGCCGCAATGCCGGCTTCCAGCAGTTGCGCGACCGCATCTTTCAGTTTTTGGTTGCGGTGAACCGCGCGCAGCTTGACGCGGCGCATCAACTCGTCCGGCAATTCGAGTGTCGTTTTCATTTTTCCCATATTACCATAAAACCGCTTTTACGCGGAAATCCGGACACGGGAATCCGCGGAATCCGGGTCGGAGTAACTTTGTAAGCGGAACTGTTACTCGGACCCGGGTATTGATCACGGTCGCGCCGGGAGCGCAAACTAGCGTCCAGGGCCTGCCATGATGAGAACGGCCGCGAAGGGTGCCGTCCCCGCGGCCCGCCGCGGCGCCCGTCCCGGCCTCGATTTATCGTCGAGGCGACAGGCGCTGCATGCGTCAGCGTTACCACACGCATCGGTGCGACAGCCTGCGATCGTCTGGAGAACCGCGCCAGCAATGGTTTTGGGGCCGATAATGGATGGGGAGCATTGTGGGGCTGAGCGTAGCGAAGCCCAACGAACATCATTTTCCCCTGCCTCAAACGAGGCTTACGCCGCGGCCGTAGCGAGCAAGCTGCCGGTCCTGTGTAAGAAGAACAAGCGGCTCGGCCAGGGCTTGCGCGATGAGCGCGCGATCGAAGGGATCGGCATGGTGCGCCGGAAGTGCGGCGACGCGCGCCGCATGCTGCGGCAGGAAAGGCAACAGGCTCAGCCCGGACGCAATCGCGGCATCGATCAATTTCGATACATCCACTCGAAACGCCTTCCGGCGCAAGCTCGCCTTGATCGCGATTTCCCAGAAGCTCACCGCCGACACGAAGCACTCGGTGCCCGGACGGCCTAGCCTGTTGCGCGCCTCGCGCGACAGGCGCGGCGAATCGTCGAGCATCCACAGGAACAGGTGCGTGTCCAGGAGCAGCCTCATCATGCGCGACGCCCTTCGAACAAGGCGATGACTTCCGCGGGAAGCGGCGCGTCGAAGTCCTCGGGGTAGCGAATCTTGCCCTTCAGCACGCCGAACCTGATGGAACGCGGCGCATCCAGGGGCACCAGCTTCGCGCGCGGCACGCCGTTTTTCGCAATCACGATCTCGGCGCCCGCCGCGACCTCTTCGACCAGACGCGAAAGATGAGTTTTTGCCTGGTGCATATTGACCGCTTCCATGGTTGATCCTCCTCACAGTCCGTTATCATCACTTAGTCTACTTGAACTAAGCCGGTGTGTCCACGCCTATCGGCGCCGTCGCCTTGCGCTCCCAGTAAGCCAGCAGGCGGCCCTTCTCCACCTTCGCTTCGAACCGTTTCAGAGGGAAGATCGGGTATTGGCGCCGCAGCCAGGCAGGCCCAGGGAGCGGGACCATCACGCCGACAATTTCGCCATATGGGGCTTGACGTGCCTCTTACTGTAGGGCACGATACGCCCCATGAAGGCGCGACTTATCGCCCGGATCAAGGAAGCCTACGGTCGGGGCACCGTCGAAGGGGTCGTTTGGGATGTGCCTGCGCCGGCGCAGCCTTCGGCGCATCGCATCAAGTATCGCTTGGTCTATGTGGTTGGCGGCGAGCGCGTGGTGGGTTACGACAACGAGCGCGGCAAGGGTGATCACAAGCACATCCGGGGCGCGCAGGCACCCTACGCTTTCAAGGATGTGCCGACGCTGATCCGCGATTTTTTGCAGGACGTACAGGAGACTGAATCATGAGCGTGCTGGAAGTGCGAGTTGGGGAAGCGGTCAAGACGAGTCTTGCGCGGTTTGGAAAGACGCTATCAGCGGCGAAGGCCGGCGAGAAGGTGAAACCGTATTTCGGCATCGGCTTTCGCACGATGGCCCAATTTGGCGAGGTGTTTACCCCGAAGCGCTGGGAGTTGGTGGAGTTCCTGAAAGCCTCCGGGCCGCTGACGATCTACGCCCTTGCCAAGCGCCTTGGGCGCCACTACCGCAACGTGCACAAGGACGTAACCGCCATGATCGAATGGACGGTGATCGAGAAGGACGATGCCGGGCTGGTGTTCGTGCCATGGGATGAAATCGACGTACGCTGGCCGCTGCTCAAGCACGCGGCTTGAAAATCCGGGTCGGAGTAACTTATCGTGTGCCCCCGGTTTCGTGCACCGAGCCACTATAGTCTGAGATCGGCTGGAGAACCGCGCCAGCTCTGGCTCCGCGGCAAATAGCAACCCATAGTTGCGGCGCGTGGAGCGCGCCGCGTTCAGACTGCGCCGCCTCCACCAGTAAGCGAGCAGCCGGCCCTTCTCCACCTTCGCTTCGAACTGCCTCAAGGGGTCCGGCACGTATTAGCTCTGCAGCCAGCCAGGCCGAGGACCGCATCGCGCCGGCCGGAACGAAAACAGCCAGTGCAGTTCAGTACCATTCGTTATACAGTTAGTACCGACTACGGTCGTTTCCGGAGTACACATGAATACGCTTAGCGCCGCCGAGCTGAAGCGCCGCGGCATGGCCGCCATCGAGGACGGCTTGCGTCGTGGCCCGCTGCATCTCGTCAAACGCAATCGACCTGCCGCGGTGGTGATCTCCGAAGATGAATACCAGCGCCTCGCTCGCGGCAAGCTTAGCGCGCCCGCGGCTGTTACTGCGGTGCAGTGGTTGCTCTCCCAGCCGCCCACGGGCAAGCGCAGCAAGGCACAGATCGACGCCTTGCTCAAAACCGTACGCGACTGGTGATCGCGTTCTTCGACGCGAGCGCGCTCATCTCTCTTTTTTTGTGATTCGGTGTTGGGCGTCGCGCTTCGCCTTCAGCCCAACATTTCTCCGATCGACTGGAAAACCGCGCCAGTTCTGGCTCTGCGGTAAATCGCAAAAGTGCAATTACGACTCGGTGAGCGCACAGTGTTCAGACGGCCCCGCTTCTACCAGTACGCAAGTAGGCGACTCTTCTCCACCTTCGCTTCGAACCGCTTCAGCGGCAGGGTGCCCTTCTTCACGCACGCGCCGGTGGCGAGATCGAATGCCCATTTGTGCTTGGGGCAGGTCAGCTCGCGCCCTTCGAGCGCGAGGTGCGGGATGTTGGTGACTTGGTGCGGGCAGCGACTGTCGTAGACGCCATAAGCGTCGCCTTCGCGGTAGACGAACAGCCCGCGGCCGTCGCAGTCCAAGCGCGTTGCCGACCCGTCGGCGAATTGCGCCGCCGGCGCGACCTCGTGCCAGCGCGCCGCGGCGCCGATGTTCTCCGGGCGGAACTCGGGTAGGTCGAGCGCGAGGATGACGTCCACCGCCCAGACGATTTTCGCCAGCCCCAGCGCAGGGAACGCCATCAGCAGCGCATCGAGCACTTCCATCGGGCTCGCCCCTTCGCGCAGTGCCCGCAGCAGGTACTGGCGCAAGCCGGTTTCGGTCTGTGCGTAGACTTTGGTGATGACCGAGATCAGCGAGCGCGTCTTGGGATCGAGGTGCTTGCCGGCTTCCTTGAGGAACTTGAAGTAGTGCGGAATCGCATCGGACCGCACCTTGAGCAGGTAATCCAGAGCATCGCTCATTGCGTTACGCCTATAGAAGGTAAGGAACCTTTCATTTTACCTGCGGCCGCAGCCAACGGCGCGGCCGTCCGGCGCGGTGTCCTGTCCACGACCCGAAGCAGGACCGGAATTGCGGCCTCAGCCGGCGCCGACGCGCTGGTAGTAGCGCGCGCGGTAGATCAGGCGCTGGTGTCGCGCCGAGTCGGCGAAGGGCGTGCGCGTGTGCAGCACGTTGTTGCTGAGGAGTCCCATGCCCGGCTCGAGCCGCCCGCGAAACACCCAGGGCGAGGCCGCGCCGAGGATGTCCTCCAGCGCCGCGAGCGCGGCTAGTGTGGCGGCATCATTCTTCCACTCTATGCTCAGCGCGCGCGCGGTGTAGCGCATGTGCAGGAAGCCGCCGGTATCGACGGAAAATACGGGGCCTGCCTGCGCCGCGCGCTCGACGCGCCCGTCCTCGATGCGCGCCGGAATGGTCATGGCGTCCTCCGCCATCAGCGCGCGTATATGCCGCGGATTGCGGTCGCGCAGCAGGATGTAGGCGATCTCGTGGTCGAGCAAGTCGTTCTCGCCGCCGGTCTCGGCGCGTTCGACGCAGTGCAGCAGCACGGCGCGCACCGTGCGCTCGCCCGGGTTGTAGTAGCCGTCGGTGTGCCACTTGATGCCGCGATTGGTGTAGGGGATGAATTCGCCGCGGGTGCCGCGCAGGGCGAGCGCGAGCGGCGAAATGCCGTCGTCGTCGGCGAGATAGTTGGGATCGAGGTCGCGCAGGCCAAGTTGCAGACCGAGCCGGCGCGGGATCTCCTTGTCCGGATCGGCACCGGCCGTGCTCGCGTAGACCGCCATGTTGGCGCGCTCGCAGCGCTCGATGAGCGCCTGCCTCTCGCCCGGGCTGAGCGCGCGCGGGTCGCGCACTTCGACCACAAGCTCGGCCAGCGTTTTTGGAAAACGCGCGAGCTTCTCCGCGCGCCAGGCGAGATACGTTGCGTCGTCGGCAAGATCGAAGGCGGCGCCCGTTGGCGCATCCATGCGCCGGTTCATTCGCCGACGTTGCCTTCACGCCGGGGTCGGCGCGCCTCGCCCGCCGGCGCGAACAGGCCTGCGAGCGTGCGCTCCAGCGCCTTCACCGCCTCGGGCGCTTCGATCTCCATGATCTGATCGATCACCCAGGCATGGTCCTTCTGCGGGACGATGTCGAGCAGCCGGCTGCCGAAAAAGCGGCGGAAGCCGAAGTCGGGTCCTTCTTTTTCTTCATAGGCAAAGTCGGCGTAATCGGCGCCGCGCAGGTTGGCGAGGGCGATGAAATGGCGGCGGCAGCGCCCGGGCTCGGGCTCGGCGACCAGCATGTCGCGGTTGTCCTCGACCACCTCCGCCAGCTTCAGCGCGAGCGCGGTCGTGAACTCGGAGCGCTTGCCGGCGTCGAGCGCGCGATAGGCGACGCGGTCGGCCGCGTGGAGCATGAATGCGAGGTACTCGCACACGAAATCGAAGTACTGCCGGCCGATGTCGATGTCGAACCGCGCGGCGCGCATGCGGCGGATGGCGTCCTGCGACAGCTTCCAGCCGAGCATGGCGATGACACTCGCCAGCTCGGCTGCGCTGCGTTCGCGCCCCTCTCTATGGAAGTGGCTGCGGATGCGGATGGCCAAAGGGAGTGCCGTCCTATCGGGCTAGTATCCGCCTTTTCCAAACGGCTTGGGCAAACCGGCGACGCGCGCGCCCTGCTTGGCCGGCCCGAGGGGAAACAGGTCGTAGAGGGCCTTGCTGTCGCACCCCGGCATCAGACCGGCGATGTCTTTCAGCATGGCGCGGAAGTTCGGCGTCTGGCCGCGCTCCTTGTACTGGTCGCGCAGGTATTGCACCACCATCCAGTGATCGTCGTTCAGCTCGATGCCCTCGGCTTGCGCGATCACGCGCACGGCTTCCTCGCTGTAATCGGGCGCGAGCAGATAGCCTTCGACATCCGTCTCCAGTTCGGCGCCATTCACGACATAAGCCATGTTGCGGTCCTCCGTTGCTTGTCAATCGGCCGGTCGTCCCGGCGTTTGCTATCCGCCAAGGCCTGTTCTATGTCTTGCGGATGAAAAACTCGTAGTTCCCCGGCGCCACTTCCAGCTTGGCGACGAGTTCGAGCCCGGTCGCCCTTACCCACGAATTGACGTCGTCGGGCGAACCCGGGCAGTTGCTCACCAGCAGCAGGACTTCGCCCGCCTTCATGCCGTCGAGCAGCTTCTTCGCCTCGATGATCGGACCTGGACAACTGACGCCGCGGATATCCAGCGTCGCATTCGCCATCGGTCGTACTGCCCGGCTCGCGCCGCGCCGGATGGTGTAGGCCACCCTGAGGCCGCCGAGCTTGTCGGTGGCGATCACCTCGTTGCCGGTATGCCGGCTCCAGGCGAACAGGTCGTCGGGCGTGCCCGGACAGTCCGAAATCAGTTGCATCACCTGCCCCGGCCGCAGGTCGTCGATCACGTGCTTGGCGCCAAGCAGCGGCGCCGGGCAATTCAGCCCGCACAGATCCAGCGTGACCAGGGGTTTGTCAGAATTCTTTTCCGTGCTCATGGCAATTCCTCTCGCTTGTGCGAACATTCCGGCGTTAAACCGCGCGCCCATCACGAACCCACTGCGCCGGCCGATTTGTGCGGGATAAAAATTCCGCAGCCGAGCTTGCGCCCCGCTCCCAGGCCCGCTGCCTGCATCCTGAGCGAATGCTCGGGCGAGAGCTCGTGCAGCATCAGGCTGAAGCCTACGATCTCTGCGTCCTCGGTTTGCGCATGGCGCATCCTGCCGCAAATCACTTTGCATCCGATCCTGGCCCGCTCAAGCTCGGCGCTAACGTCGCGCTGGAAGCCGGCCTCATCGGGGGTTCCCGTGGCGACGAACTGGGAATACAAGGTAGCGTGGGCGAACAACTGCCGCAAGCGCGCGCTGCCGACCTCGACGCTATTGCCGAGAGCCAGGCGTGCACCCGACAGCGCGAACGACTGCTGCGCACGCTCCCGCGGCAGCCGTAGCATGAGCCGGGCGCGGGCGCCGAGGTGGATTTCGCCTGCGAGAGCGCGCGCGCCGCGGATCGGATGCACCCCGGCATCGGCTTCTGCCGCCAGCCAGTCGAGCCGCTCGGCGAGCAGCCGGAAAAGGTGCCAGCCGTGATCCGCGGGAATGGTACCACCGCGCAGCGAAAATGCCACATCGACCATATCCATCGGTCAGTTTTTCTCCTGCGTCTGCGACCAGGCGAGCAACCCGCGGCCCCAGCGCTCGGCCGTGCCCGGATCGATCTCGAAAATGGTGAAGCGGGCGCCGCGCTCGCGGATACGCAGCCGCAACAGCGGCATCCCGCCGGATTCGTAATCGACCTGCGCCAGCTCGACCTCCTGGCCCCCGAACGGGCAGGTGAACTTGTCCAGACTCCGAATGGTGTCCATGCCGCGCGCTCCGCTCGTTACCGGCAGCTACTATGGCACCCGGCGCGGGACGCGCAAATCACCGCCTTGGAGGAGTGGCGACTACCCCCTTCGGGTAGGTGCGGCGTCACCCGTCTGGGCGGGCCCGCCCCCCTGCCCGAGTAATGGCCGACGCCGGCGGCGCACCGTAACATCGCAAGCAAAATAAAATGCTCTCACCCTGAACGGAGGAAAACAGATGGCGAAAAAACCGCATGCCACGCCGAACCTGGACGCGCTCGAAACCGGTCCCTGGCCGAGTTTTGTCACCGGCCTCAAGCGTCTGGCCAAAGACAAGGATGCCGCGGTCGACCTCCTCGGCCATCTGGAACATTCCTACGCGACGAAAAAAGGTTACTGGAAAGGCGGCACGGTCGGCGTCTACGGGTACGGCGGCGGCATCATCCCACGCTTCACCGAGATCAAGGACGAGAACGGGAAACCGGTGTATCCGGACGCGGCTGAATTCCACACCCTGCGTGTCATGCCGCCGGCGGGCATGCATTACAGCACCGAGATCCTGCGCAAGCTCGCGGACATCTGGGAAAAGCACGGCTCCGGCCTGATCGCTTTTCACGGCCAGTCGGGCGACATCATGTTCCAGGGCGCAACCACCGAGAACGTGCAGAAGGCCTTCGAGGAGATCAACGAGGCCGGTTTCGATCTGGGCGGGGCCGGGCCCGCATTGCGCACCGCCATGTCCTGCGTCGGCGCGGCGCGCTGCGAACAGTCCTGCTATGACGAGGGCAAGGCGCACCGCATGGTGATCAACAGCTTCCTCGACGATATCCACCGCCCGGCGCTGCCGTACAAGTTCAAGTTCAAGTTCTCGGGCTGCCCGAACGACTGCATGAACTCGATCCAGCGCGCGGACCTGGCGGTCATCGGCACTTGGCGCGACAACATACGCACCGATGAGCCCCTGGCGAAGAAGTGGTACGCCAAACACGGCATGAACGAGCTGGTGAACGATGTCATTGCGCGCTGTCCGACCAAGGCGATCCAACTGAAAGAAACCAAGGATGTGCGCAAGGGCCAGGCCATCACCGCGGTCGCGCTCGACGACACGCATGCCCTGGAGATCGACAACAGCGACTGCGTGCGCTGCATGCACTGCATCAACGTGATGACCGGTGCCCTGGCCCCGGGCAAGGACAAGGGCGCCACCATTCTCTGCGGCGGCAAGCGCACGCTGAAAATCGGCGATCAGATGGGCACCGTGGTGGTGCCGTTCCAGCGGCTCCAGAGCGAGGAAGACTACGAGCAGATCGTCGAGCTGGGGCAAAAGATCATCGACTTCTTCGCCGAGAACGCGCTCGAGCACGAGCGCACCGGCGAAATGATCGAGCGCATCGGCCTGGTCAATTTCCTCGAGGGCATCGGCCTCGAGCCGGATGCCAACATGGTCTCGGCGCCGCGCACCAACCCCTACGTACGCGCCGACGGCTGGGACGAGGAAGTGGCCAGGATCAAGGCCAAGAAAGCAGCCGCCTGAACCGGCCCCCTATAGCACGCCTGGAGACAAGCAATGGCTCAACCACAGCAGCAGATGCGCAAGGCCAAGGAAACCGGGGTCCCGGACGCGAAGCAGTACATGCACCCGACCCTGATAAAAAACCACGGCAACTGGAAATACCACGACCGGCCACGCCCCGGCGTGCTGCACCACGTGTCGCACTCGGGCGAGGAAGTGTGGACGGTGCGCGCCGGCACCCAGCGCCAGATGGACGTGCATACCATCAGGAAACTGTGCGACATCGGCGACCGGTACGCAGACGGCCATGTCCGTTTTACCATCCGCTCCAACATCGAGTACATGGTCGCCGACCAGAAAAAAGTCGCGCCACTGATCGAAGCGCTGGAGACGAGCGGCTTTCCGGTGGGCGGCACCGGCAACTCGGTGTCGATGATGGCCCACACCCAGGGCTGGCTGCACTGCGATATTCCCGGCACCGACGCCTCGGGCGTGGTGAAGGCGCTGATGGACGAGTTGCACTACGAGTTCAGGCACGAGGAGATGCCCAACCGGGTGCACATGTCCACTTCCTGCTGCGAGATCAACTGCGGCGGGCAGGCCGACATCGCCATCATCGTGCAGTACACCAAGCCGCCCAAGATCAACCACGATCTCGTCGCGAACGTGTGCGAACGGCCGGCGGTGGTGGCGCGCTGCCCGGTGGCGGCGATCCGGCCGGCGCTGGTGAACGGCAAGCCCTCGCTCGAAATCGACGAGAAGAAATGCATGTGCTGCGGCGCCTGCTACCCGCCGTGCCCGCCGATGCAGATCAACGATCCCGACCACACCAAGCTCGCGATCTGGGTGGGCGGCAAAAACTCGAATGCCCGCGCCAAGCCGACTTTCATGAAAATGGTCGCTTCGGGACTGCCCAACAACCCGCCGCGCTGGATCGAGGTGGCCGAAGTGGTGAAAAAGATCCTGCACGTCTACAAGGAGGACGCGCGGCCGTGGGAGCGTCTGTCCGACTGGGTCGAGCGCATCGGCTGGCCGCGCTTTTTCGAAAAAACCGGACTGACCTTCACCAAGTACCTGATCGACGACTGGCGCGGCAGCCGCGCCAGTCTCAACGCGTCGACGCACATCCGGTTCTAGGGCTAAGAGGTACAAGGGGGCGACGCCCCCTTGTAGATCCCCCACATCAGAGATTCAGAAGATAAATATGAACTTCGGCATCCTGGTCAACGAAGGCCCGTACACGCACCAAGCTTCCGACAGCGCCTATCAGTTTTGCCGGGCGGCGCTGGCGGCCGGGCATCAGATCCAGCGCGTGTTTTTCTATCACGACGGCGTGAACAACGCGAGCCGGCTCACCGAGCCGCCGCAGGACGACCGCAACATCGTCAACCGTTGGTCGAAGTTCGCGGCCGATCACAAGGTTGATCTGGTGGTATGCGTGGCGGCGGCGCTGCGGCGCGGCATCAAGGACGAGAACCTGGCGGCGGGTTTTCGCATTTCCGGCCTGGGCCAACTGATCGAATCCAGCATCCAGGCCGACCGGATGGTGACCTTCGGCGACTGATGGCCGCGGGAGGCGAAACGCAATGAGCGAGGGAACGGTAAAAAAAATCATGTACGTGAACCGCAAGGCGCCGTACGGAACGATCTACGCGCTGGAATCGCTCGAAGTGGTGCTGATCGCGGCCGCCTTCGACCAGGACGTGAGCCTGGTATTCATGGACGACGGCGTGTACCAACTGAAGAAAGGTCATCAGACCAAGGGCATCGAGGTAAAAAATTTCCAGCCCACCTACCGCGCGCTCGACGACTACGACGTCAACAAGCTGTACGTGGAAAAGGAGGCGCTGGAAGCGCGCGGCCTCTGCGCAGAGGACCTGTGCGTGCCGGTGGAGGTGAAGAGCGCGGCCGAGATCGGCAAACTGATGGAAGAGCAGGACGTGCTGCTCAGTTTCTAGAAAGACCGGGGGCGCCTAACTGAATTGCCGTTAGGCGACTGACTTAGGGGAGCACGAGGGGACGTGTCCCCTCGTATTGTTAGGGACTTTAAGGACAATCTATGCTGCACATCGTCAACAAGTCACCGCTGGAGCGCAACACGCTCGATAGCTGCCTCGCCGCCGCGCAGCCGGGCGCCGCCGTGCTGCTGATCGAGGACGGGGTGTACGCCGCGACGCGCGGCCATGCTGCGGAAGGCAAGTTGCGGGCCGCCTTGTCGCACCTCGAAATCTACGTCCTCGCTCCCGATCTGGAGGCGCGCGGCATGGCGCAATCGCTCGCCGAGGGCGTGAAACCGGTCGATTACACAGGGTTCGTGGAACTGGTGGCGCAGCACAAGAGCTGCCAATCCTGGCTTTAGTTATGGTCTGGGAGGCTGTAACGGAAAATCTGTTACGGCCCCGGGTTTTGGGGAGCACGTGGGGAATCGATCCCTCGTGGGGGTACGGACATTAAGGAGTGCATATGGCTATCGAAGTAAATGGCAAAACGTACGAAACCGACGAGGAAGGCTATCTGGTCAACCTCGCCGAATGGGACGAGGACATCGCCAAGATCCTCGCGGAGCAGGAAAAGATTGAGATGACACCCAACCACTGGGAAGTCATCAATTTTCTGCGCGAGTATTACAACGAGTTTCAGATCGCCCCGGCAGTGCGCGTGCTCACCAAGTCGATCGGCAAGAAGCTCGGGCCGGAAAAAGGCAACAGCCAATACCTGTACGAGCTGTTTCCTTACGGCCCGGCGAAGCAGGCGTGCAAAATCGCCGGCCTGCCCAAGCCGACCGGGTGCATCTGAGGTTTCGTCGCCAGGGAGAATCCGGTTGCCCAATATAGTCCGGCGCGCTTGCCGCGGTGAGATGAGTGTCTGATGAGCGCGGCGACAGTGATTTTTGCGCTGCTGTGCTACGCCGCCGCGCTGCTCGGCGCGGCCGGACTTGCATGGCGCATCCGGGACTACGCGCGCACGCCGGCACCGCTCAAAATCCCGACCACCCCCGCGCCGACGTCCACTGGCGGCGTGGTGCTGCGCATGCTGCGCGAGGTGGTGCTGTTCGAGAGCCTGTTCAAGGCCAATCTCTGGATCTGGCTGTTCGGCTGGACGTTCCATGTCACGCTCGCGCTGGTGCTGGCGCGGCATCTGCGCTATTTCACCGAGCCGGTGTGGTTCTGGGTCGTCTGGATCCAGCCCTTCGGCCTCTACGCCGGCCTGGCCATGGTCGGCGGACTTGCCGCCCTGTGGGCGCGGCGCTTTCTGGTGGAGCGCATCCGCTACATCTCGACGCCTTCGGATCACCTGATGCTGGTGCTGCTCCTCGGTATTGGCGTCTCCGGCTTGTCGATGAAGTTCATGAGCCACACCGACATCATTGCCGTGAAGGCCTTTGCCCTCGGCCTGATGTTGTTCGACTGGCAGCCTCTGCCGGAGCATCCGGGCCTGTTCGTCCACCTGTTTCTGGTTGCTCTGTTGATTGCGATCTTTCCCTATTCGAAGCTGTTGCATGCGCCGGGCGTGTTCTTCAGCCCCGGACGCAATCAGGCTGACAATGCGCGCGAGCGGCGTCACCTCGCCGCCTGGGCGGCCAAGCTGGAAAAAGCGAAGGTTTGACGACGTGGCCGCCGCCGAAATCACCGCTCCGCCGCTGAAACCCTATCCGGTGATCCCGATCCTCGAGGTCGGGGCGATGGCGAAGAGCAAGCCCTATGTCGCCAACGCCGCGATGCAGCAGGCCCTCGGTTTTCCCGGAGAACTGGTCGAAGGCTGGCACGACAAGGCGATCGCCAAGCTGGGCGATCTGCTGCAGAACTACCGCGGGCTGAAAGTGTATCTTGATGCCTGCGTGCATTGCGGCGCCTGCACCGACAAGTGCCACTATTTTCTCGGCACGGGCGACCCGAAGAACATGCCGGTCGCGCGCCAGGACCTGCTGCGCAAGGTCTACCGCCGCTATTTCACCTGGGCGGGGAAATGGTTTCCGAAACTGGTCGGCGCCGAGGACCTCACCAAAGCGGTGCTCGACGACTGGTACTCCTACTTCAACCAGTGCTCGGAATGCCGCCGCTGCTCGGTGTTCTGTCCCTACGGCATCGACACCGCCGAAATCACCATGGCCGCGAAAGAGATCATGGACTCGATAGGCCTGGGGCAGAAATACTCCAACGAGATCATCGGCAAAGTGCACAAGGTCGGGAATAACCTCGGCCTGCCCGGACCCGCGCTGCTCGACACTTTGCAAAGCCTCGAGGAAGACCTCAAGGAAGAGACCGGCCTGGACATACGCCTTCCGTTGGACGATAAAGGCGCGGAAGTGATGTTGATCACGCCCTCGGCCGATTTTTTCGCCGAGCCGCACGTCTACAGTCTCATGGGCTACGCCAAGGTGTTCCACGCCGCGGGCATTCCCTGGACGCTTTCCAGCCACGCCTCGGAGGCGGGCAACTTCGGCCTGTTCATCGGCAACTACGGCCAGATGCAGAAGATCGCCATGCGCGTGCGCGAGGCGGCTCTGGACCTGGGGGCAAAGCGCCTCGTCGTGGGCGAGTGCGGCCACGCCTGGCGCGTCGCCTACGGCTTCTGGAACACGCTGATCGGTCCGTTCGATTTTCTCGACCCCAACTACCCGGTGCCGCAGCACGTCTGCGAACTCACCTACGACCTGATCCAGCGTGGCGCGCTGACCTTCGACAAGAGCGCCAACGACCGCTACGTGGTCACCTTCCACGACTCGTGCAACGTCGCGCGCGCCTCGCGCATGGGCGGCCTGCCGGGCGGTCAGTTCGAAATCCCGCGCGCTATCGTCCGCGCCGTCGCCAACAAGTTTGTCGAGATGAACCCGGAGACCATCCGCGAAAAGACCTTCTGCTGCGGCGGCGGCGGCGGCCTGCTCTCCGACGAGTTGCTCGACTTGCGCGTGAAGGGCGCGCTGCCGCGCATGGAAGCGCTGAAGTCGGTAGTCGACTCCGACGGCGTGAACTTCATGGCGACCATCTGCGCCATCTGCAAGGCGCAGTTCAGCAAGGTCTTGCCGTATTACAAATTCAATATGAGCATGGTGGGTGGCGTGCACCAATTGGTGGGCAACGCGATCCGGCTCGGACCCAAATAGCGCACCATCGAGGAGACGAAAAGTGTCGACCACAACTGAGCAGTCCA
>JACRAS010000232.1 GCA_016234705.1 Betaproteobacteria bacterium
CCGACTGCGCGCGGACGAAAAGCACGTCCGCGCACAATCGGCGATCTTGAATTAAAACCGACGCGAAACCGCCTTTGCTTTTTTCCATAACCGTGTTTTTGGTGCGGATACGCTTTTCATCCGCACCAAAAACACGGTTGGCGCGCGCAGCGCGCAATGGTCGCACTGCGACATTGGCGGACACGTGGAACGATGCGCCGAACTGTAGCGCTAGAACTGCGCGAGCGCGCAATGGTCACGCAACGACGGTATTCAAGACGCCGTATACAGCAAACAACTCACCTCCTGACTGTCGCCGAGGCGCACTGCCTCGGGATATTTCAGTTTGCATTCGGCCATCGCCTGCGGACAGCGCGGGTGGAAATGACAGCCTGGCGGCGGATTGGCGGGCGAAGGCAGTTCGCCCGCGAGGCGTATGATCCTGCGCTCGCCCGCCTGATCCAGCGTCGGCACCGCCGACAGCAGCGCCTGGGTATAGGGATGCTTGGGCCTGCGCAATACCGCGTCGACCGTGCCGCGCTCGACGATCCGCCCCAGATACATCACCGCGACGTCATGCGCCAGATACTCGACCACGGCGATGTTATGCGTGATGAACAGGTAGGCCAGGCCCAGATCGCGCTGCAGTTGTTTCAGCAGATTGAGGATCTGCGCCTGCACCGAAACGTCGAGTGCGCTGGTGGGCTCGTCGCAAACGATCAGCTTGGGACTCACCGCCAACGCGCGCGCGATGGCAATGCGCTGGCGCTGTCCGCCGGAGAATTCGTGCGGATAGCGCAGTTTGGCCTCCGCGTTCAAACCCACCTGCGCCAGCATCCTGTCCATGCCTGCCGCGCGTTGCGCGGGCGTATCGGCAACCACCAGCGCCTTCATGCCTTCAGCCAGAATGTCGGCCACGCGCATGCGCGGATTGAGCGACGAGTAGGGATCCTGGAAAATCATCTGGAAATCGGCACGCCGCCCGCGCAGGGCACGGCCGCGCAGCCTGGTCAGATCCTGGCCTTCGAATTGCACGGCGCCGGCGCTCGGGCGGATCAGCTGCAATATGGCCTTGCCCGCCGTGGTCTTGCCGCAACCGGATTCACCGACCAAGGCGAGCGTCCTGCCGGCCGCGATAGCGAAGGACACGCCGTCCACCGCCTTGACCTGGCCGACAGGGCGCTTGAACAAGCCCTTGCGTATCGGAAAGTGGACTTTGAGCTCGCGCACCTGCAATAGAGCGACGCCTGCCTGCACGGCTTGGTCCGCCCTGGCAGCCCCTTCCGCCTGAGATGCAAGCGCTGGCGCACGCTTCTCGTCGTACAGGTGGCAGCGGACCTGATGTCCGTCGTCAACCGTGGTCCAGCCGGGCACTTCAGCAAAGCAGCGCTCCCACGCCGAATCGCAACGCTCGGCAAAGCGGCAGCCGCGGAACTCGACGGTCAGCGGCGGCACCTGCCCCTTGATTACGGCCAGGTCGCCGCCGCGTTTCGCGCCGCCCGGCAGCGCCAGGAACAGCTTGCGCGAGTACGGGTGCCGCGGCGCACTGAAAAACTGCTCGCGCGTGGCGATCTCGATGATCTGGCCGGCGTACATCACCGCGACCTTGTGCGCCATCTGCGCCACCACGCCCAGGTCGTGGGTGATGAGCAGGATGGCCATGCCGTTCGTTTGCTGCAGCTCGCGCAGCACCTCGAGCACCTGTGCCTGTATGGTCACGTCCAGCGCCGTGGTCGGCTCGTCGGCGATCAGCAAATCGGGCTCGGCGGCGAGCGCCATGGCGATCATGACGCGCTGTTTCAGTCCGCCGGAGAGCTGGAACGAAAATTCGCCCAGACGCCGCTCGGCGTCCGGTATACCCACGGCGGCTATCAGTTCCAGCATGCGCCGGCGCGCGCCATCACCGCGCAAACTTGTGTGACGCTCCAGCACCTCGGCAATCTGGCGCTCCACCGTCAGCACCGGATTCAGGCTGGTGCCGGGCTCCTGGAAAATCATCGCGATGCGCCGGCCGCGCACATTGCGCATCGCCGACTCGGGCAGGGTGAGCAAGTCCTCGCCGGACAAGCGCACCGAGCCGCCCACGATCTGTCCGGCCTCCGGCAACAGCCGCAACACCGACAGCGCCGTCATGGATTTGCCGCAGCCCGACTCGCCGACGATGGCGAAAGTTTCGCCGCGCGCCACGTCGAGGGAAATACCGTCGATGGCGCGCACCGTGCCAGCCGAGCTGTCCAGCCAGGTTTTCAGATCTTCGACCTCGAGCAGCGTCTGCTCCATCACGCCGCCTTGTTCAACGACAATACCGGCGCAAACACCGGCCGCGCGCCGACGCGAACGCGCGGATCGAACGCATCGCGCACCGCATCGGCAAACAGGTTCGCCGCCAGCACCAGCGCCAGCATGAAAATGAAGGCGCTCGCAAGCGACCACCACACCATCGGCTCGCGCCCCATTTCCATGCGCGCGGCGTTGATCATGGTGCCGAAGCTGTTCATCGACGGGTCCACGCCCACGCCTACATAGGACAGCACGGCCTCGGCCAGCACCAGGCCGGAGAAGTCCATCACCACGGAAATCATCACGATATGCATCACGTTGGGCAGGATGTGGCGCAGCATGATGCGCCACTCGGACACGCCGAACGCCTGCGCCGCCTGCACGTATTCGAGTTCGCGCAACTTGAGCGCCTCGCCCCGCAGCAGGCGGCACAGCCCGGTCCAGCTGGTAATGCCGAGGATTAGGCACAGGAACAGCAGGCGGAAATCGGCGCGCTCGGCCGCTGTCGGAAACAGGTCTGGATGGTTTTCGATATACACCTGCAGCACCAGCACCGCAGCCGCGATCAGCAGCACGCCCGGGATCGAGTTCAGCGTCGTATAGAGGTACTGGATGACGTCGTCCACCCAGCCGCGCAAATAGCCCGCCATGATGCCGAACAGCACGGCGAAAGGCAGCATCACCAGGGTGGTCAGGGTGCCAATCACCAGGGCGGTGCGCACGCTTTTCAGGGACAGGTAAAGTACGTCCTGCCCAACCTTGTCGGTGCCGAGCACGTGATAATGCCTGGACAGCAGGATGACCGGGAGGACGACGGCCAACAGCAAGCCGAGTGCAATCAGGATTGCCCGCCAGGGCATTTCGGTTTTTCCGGCCCAAACCGCGCGCCAGTAATTTCGCGAGGCCGCGTTTTCATTGCCGCTGCAGGCAGCGACCAGAAACAGCGACAGCGCCAGCCACAAGGGCACGGCGAGCGCCACGCCGCGAAATAGCGTCAGCAATACGTCCGCCTGCCAGTCGCGCTCGGGATTCAGCAAATGCGTGCCGCCGTACTGCAGACGCGGATAGTCGCGGATTTGCCGGCCTGCTTTTCCGCCCTCACCCCGAACCTCCACGGTCTCCTTGGCAAAAGCATGGGTGGCAAGCGGCGCCGAATAAGTGCGCTCCGTCTTGCTCGCGAGCGAGTCGAGCAGCACGTCCAGGACGCTTTTCACATCCACGGCATAGGCCACACCCTTCGCTGCCGGGGCATTCTGCGCCTGCGCCCCCGGCGCGGCCGGCAGTGCCGGCCGGAAGTGCAGGGAATCCAGAAATCCGATAAGAAGGAACACGACGAGAGGCACCAGGGCACTCATCGCCGCCGGGGTTCGCGCAACACGCAGCCATGGCAGGCGCAGATGCTCGTGGCGGCGCACGTACCAGGCAAATCCGACCACCACCGCGAGCAGCAGGTACACCAGAACGTCGGTGCCGAGAGGAACGGGAAGAAACGGCATGGCTACTCGAACCTCACACGCGGATCCACCAGCGTGTAGGAAATATCGGTGAGCAACAGCCCCAGGATATAGAGCACCGAGCCGATGAACACCATGGAGCGCACCGCGGCGAAATCCTGCGCCTGGATCGCCTCGATGGTATAGCTGCCCAGCCCCGGGATGCCGAAGAAGGATTCCGCAACGAGGCTGCCCATGAACAGCAGCGGAATCGCCACCACCGCGCCGGTGAGGATGGGAATCATGGCATTCCTCAGCACGTGGCGAAAAAATACCACCGTTTCGGCGAGGCCCTTGGCGCGCGCCGTCCTGACATAATCCTTGCCCACCTCCTCCAGGAAAATAGTGCGGTACCAGCGCGTGCCGCTGCCGATGCCGCCGATCACGCCCACCACGACCGGCAGCAGCAGGAACTTGATCGCGTCGATGCCTTCGGCATAACCCGAGATCGGCACCAGGCTCCACAGTTTGGATATGAGGTACTGGCCGCCGATGATGTAGAACAGGCCCGAGATCGACATCATGATCACGCACAGCACCACGCCCCAGAAGTCGACGTAGGTAGCGCGGAAGAAGGCCATCATCAGCGCAAACACGATTTGCACAAACAGGCCGATGATGAACACCGGCACGGCCAGCGCCAGGCTGGGCCACATGCGTGTCCTGATTTCGTAAGCAATGTCGCGGCCATCGTCGGCGCTGCCGAAGTTGAAGCGGAACATTTCCACCGATTTCTCGAAATAGATGGTGTCGGTGAATTTCTTCGAACCTGCGGCGGCGCCATTGTAGATTAGCGGCCTGTCGTAACCGCGGTCGGCCTTCCATTTGGCGATCGCCTCCGGCGTGACGCGTTTCGCCCCCAGTTGCAGGCGCGCAATATCGTCGGGCGTATTGACCTTGAAGAACAGCACGAACGTAATCAGGTTGACGCCGATCAGGATGAAGAACGCATAGGCGATACGCCGAACGATATAGGCGTACATCTCTAGTGTCCTGTCCCGTAAGTTCCGATGATAAAGGAGCGAGCGCAGTTGGCCGTCAGGCAAGGCGCGAGGCTGAGACAGTAGCTGGGCCTACGGCGAAGCCGAGCAACGCCGCCTGGCGGCCAAATGCGCCGCGACCTATCGAGCGAATTTACGGGACAGGACACTAGGCCTTCGCCGTCTCACGCGCGCGCCAGGTGCGCAGCGCTGGCAGGGTGAACAGGACCAGGAGCGCGAGGAGCGCGAGCGCCGGCCACACCACCGGCCGGTTCCATTCGGCGCGCCGCGCCTCGCGCTCGGCCGCGTCCAGACGGTAGAACTTGAGGCCGTTGCGCGCCATCTGGTTGGGCTTCACGTTATACAACCATGTGTGAAACAGGCCGTAGTCCTTGGGATGATAACTCCATACCCAAGGCGCATCCTGGCGCAGCACTTGCACCATGCGGTCGATGACGGCCTGGCGCTCGGGCCCGTTCTCCATGTTCTTCATTGTTTCGAACAGGCGGTCGTATTCCGGATTGGAGTAGTTGGCCTTGTTCTCGCCGCCGAACTTGACCCCTCCCTGCGGCCCATTTAGCAGGAACATGAAGTTTTCCGGATCCGGGTAGTCGGCGTTCCAGCCGATAAAGAACAGCTGCGTGTTGCCCTTGCGAATTTTCTCTTGGAAACGGTTCCAGTCGGTGGTGCGGAACTCGAGCTGAACGTCGATTTTCTGCAATTGTTTGCGGTACCAGTCGAGCCGCGCCTTGCCGCCTGGCCCACCTCCGGTAGTGTCCAGATAGAGCACCAGCGGCTGGCCGGTGTTGGCATCGCGCCCGTTGGGATACCCCGCCTCGGTCATCAACTTTTTCGCCTGCGCAACCGAACGCCTGCGCCAGAGCCCGCCTGCCTCTTCGTACACCACCGGATTGAAACTGTCCTTGCCTTCGCGAAAACCGAAAATGCCCGGCGGGATAGGGCCCTGTCCGGGAATGCCGCGGCCGTTGGCGAAAATCGAAATGAACTCCTCGTTGTCTATGGCTATTGAAATTGCCTGGCGCAGCTTGCGCGCGCGCTCCTGCTCGGCCGCATCCCCCTGCCCGCCCACCGCCGGATCGAGCCAGTTGAAGGACAGATAGTAAATCGAAGTGGCGACCGAGGTCTTCAGCCGGATGCCCCGCGCTTCCATCTCCGGCGACAGCCCGGCTTCGCCCTCGATGCTGATGCGCACCGCATTGTCGAAATTGTCGTTGCTGATGCCGGACTGGTCGTAATAACCCTGCAGGAACTTGTTCCAATAAGGAATGCCTTCTTTTTCGCGCGTAAACAGGATTTTGTCGATGAACGGCGCCTGCTTGCCGGCATCGGCGAGCAATCCGGCCGCCGCATCACCGGCTTCGCCTTCGGCCGGATAGGCCTCGCCGCTGAAATTCGGATTGCGCTCGAGCACCATGCGCGCATTCGGGTTGTTTTCGGTGAGCATGTATGGGCCCGTACCGACCGGATACCAGTCCAGCGTCAGGTTTTTTTCCGCCATGCCTGCCTGGGCGCAGAAACGGTCGGCTTCCGGCGGTATCGGAGCAAAAAACGGCATCGCTTGCCAATAGATGAACTGCGGATATTTGCCGCGCACCCTGATCCGGTAAGTGTAGCGATCCACGACATCGACCCCGCCGATGTCGTAGCGGGTCAGGTCCAGCCAGGCAGGCGGCGCGCCTTTGGGCCGCGCCGCCTGCAGCTTCTTGTCTTCTTGTTCCAGCAGCGCCGCGTATTCCTTCAAGCCGACGATGTAATCGCTCATGTGGCCAAGTATGGGCGAGTGTACGCGCGGATGCGCGAGGCGCTTGATCTGGTAGACGTAGTCCGCAGCCACCAGTTCGCGGCTGCCGCTTTGTGAAAAATCGGCGAGCTTGTATTTGCCCTGGATATCTTCGGGCTTCAGATCGAGATACACGCTGCGCCCCGCGGTATCGCGCGCGAAGGCCGGATGCGGCTGGTAGCGAATCCCCGGCTTGATGCGGATTTCATACACGCTGTAATCGATATCCCTGGCGTTCGCGGGTTGCTCGACGCCTGCCTTGTTGAAATAGCGCGGCCTGGGAATGGCGGCGGCGGTCGCCGGGATCAGCGTGTAGGGACGTTTGAGATAGTGGTACTGCAACGGCGGCTCGTACACCTGCCAGATGAAATCGTACTCGTCGGCAGTATAAGCCTGCGCCGGATCCAGATGCTTGGGCCGCTCGGAGAAGGAACTGTAGAGTATGTTCTTACCGGACTCGCCCGCCGGATAGGGATTGTTCCAGGCATCGCTGCAAGCGGCGAGCAGGAGCAAACAACCGAGCGCACTGAGGAAACGCATCGGCTGAGTTTAGCCGAACCCGCAAGGGGCGTCACCCCGGTATAATTCCTTTTTTGCGCGGCGCGGAGTTACCATGGGTTTTCTGGCAGGAAAGCGTATTCTCATCACCGGCTTGCTCAGCAACCGCTCGATCGCCTATGGCGTCGCCCGCGCCTGCCATCGCGAAGGCGCCGAACTCGCGTTTACTTACCAGAACGAGCGTTTCAAGGAGCGCGTCACCACTATGGCCGCGGATTTCGGCAGCCGCATGGTGTTTCCCTGCGACGTTGCCAGCGACGACGAGATCGCCAGCCTATTCGCCGGACTCGGCAAAAGCTGGGATGGCCTGGACGGCCTGGTGCACTCGATCGCCTACGCCCCGCGCGAAGCGATCGACGGCGATTTCCTCGAAGGCATCTCGCGCGAGGCCTTTCGCATCGCGCACGAGGTATCGAGCTACAGCTTCGCCGCGCTGGCCAAGGCGGCGCTGCCGATGATGCAGGGCCGGCGCGCCGCGCTGCTGACGCTTACCTACCTGGGCGCGGTGCGCACCATGCCGAACTATAACGTGATGGGGCTGGCCAAGGCCAGCCTGGAAGCCGCGGTGCGCTACATGGCCGCGAGCCTGGGCCCGAAGGGCATCCGCGTAAACGCAGTCTCGGCCGGGCCGATCAAGACGCTCGCCGCAGCCGGTATCGCCAGTTTCGGCAAGCTGCTCGCCTACAACGCCAAGCATGCTCCGTTGCGGCGCAATGTCACCATCGACGAAGTCGGCAATGCCGCCGCATTCCTGTGCAGCGATCTGGCCAGCGGCATCACCGGGGAAGTGACGTACGTGGATGGCGGCTTCAACACCACTGCGCTCGGCACCGTGGAAGTGTAATCAGGGGGCGCGGCGGCAATTCGCTATATACGGCGTCCAAACCATTGCGCGCTGCGTGCGCCAACCGTGTTTTCTGCACGGATAAAAACCATCCGTGCAGAAAACACGGTTATGCAAGTACTCCGCAACAATTGCCACATCCGCGCGAATGTTTTTGTCCTTTTGGTTGCGGC
>JACRAS010000234.1 GCA_016234705.1 Betaproteobacteria bacterium
CCCCGACAACGACCTGCTGCGGCTGCTCAATGCCGAGGGCAAGGCGCTGGTCGAATTCAGCGAGGTGGAGAGCGGCATCTACGAGGCGCCGACGCCGGGCGTCGGCGTGCTGTTCCTGCAGAACGCCGCCGCCGCCGGTCCGGCGCCCAAGCCGCCGGAGCAGGTGGCCGGCAACTGGGCGATCAGGCGCGGGCCCGATAGACTGTTGTGCAGTCTGACGCTGGCGAACACGCCCTTGCGCGACGATCTCGCCTTGACGGTGAAGCCCGGCTGCGACGCGGCGATTGTGCGGGTCGGCTTCACGCAATGGCGCATGGATCGCGGCGAACTGGTGCTGGTGTCGCCGCGCGGAATTTCTTGGCGGTTCGAGGAAATCGACGCCACCACCTGGCGCCGCCTGCCGGAAAGCGCCGATCAGATCACGCTGATAAGGCAGTGAAGTCCTGACATTCAGTGACGACGCCAAGGGGTCCGCGCGAAGCGCGGCTCATTGTTTAAGAACATCATTCCAAAGGAGGCGGCGCATCGCGTTCGGCGTCCGGCAAAATCATCTCGTCCCACTTGAAGCGCACCTTGCTGTGCGCACTCTTGAATAGTGCCTGATCAAAGTGGGGCAGGATCAGCTTGCGGAATGCGCGTTGAAGCATTTTATATTCCTCAGCACAGCCTTCGGCGCGTTGCTTTGGCAATCTGCCGCTGAGAACCGCATTGGCAAACGTTTTCGGGTCTGACCCATAGGCCATGCACAGGAGGTTGTAGTAGCGCTGCGCGGGCGTTCCATGCTCATCGGCGAACGTCGTGGCCTTGGGCGTCTTTTCCAGCGCCGTTTTCGCCTCGGTAGCCAATAGAAATCCGACGCCCTGAATCAAGCGGTGCGCGTCCTCGGGCGCGAATTGCAGGAGAATGTAGGCTGAGAAATAGTCGGCCGCGTCCTCCTCACGTCCGAGGACCGGGACGTCAAGCATGTCGAAGACGGCGTGCCCGACCTCATGCAAAAACGTATCAAGAGTCGCGGCGGTGATTGCATCGGCCGGGGTCAGGCCGCCCGGCGTGCCTAACTTGGGCGCATTCTGCTGAATGTATTCGATATATTCGTAGCAGACGGTTGCAATGTCATTCTCGTAAGAGGCATCGATTGTGCCATCGCAACTTTTTACTTGCAGCGTCAGCCGGCGCGGCAAGCGTAATGGACTAAGCAATTCGCGCAGCAGCTCGAGTACGCGGCGTTCGCTCAGCGCATCGTGGATGGGTTGGTGCTTCACATCCTTCGGCGGCAGGGCTACGCCGCGAATCTGATCCGTACGCATTGACGGATTCTTCTTGGCCAAAGCCGGCGTGGACAGCACGGCAAGGCCGATCAAGGCAGCCATGATGGCTCGTGTTTTCATCCAGAGCCCGATCCCTCCGGAATAGGCATCATGGTCATCATGTGTGACTTGATGCCATGCACTCCAGGCGACATTGCCACGTCCGCTCTGGTGCGGACAACTGGCTTCGCGCTTCGTGGACAAGGCATTCGGCGTGCATGCTTTCTGCAAACTGACTTCGTCAAATCAGCTTCAGCCCCTCAAAACTCGTGTGCCCTTCCTTGCGTCGATATCGTGGCGGCGAGCCTGCTGGGAACATCGAAGATCGAGCCGTAAATAGCGTTTGCGACAAGACTCAAGACAGCCGCGCGATGCGACACGGCGGCCGTATTGACAGGCGGCGGCAAGCCGTCCAATTTTCTCTACAATTATTAATGGTGGGCGCGAATACGTCGCCCAAGATGATTTGGGACGCGAAACCCGGAGGGCAGCATGACCCGATTTTATGGGACGTGGCGGCTATGGATTATTTGTGCGGCCGTGTTTGGCCTGTCGAGTACGGCTCTTGCCCAGACCTGGCCTACCAGAGCGGTCAAGGTCGTTGTGCCGTTCAGTGCGGGCAGCGCCACGGACGTGATCGCGCGCACGATTTTCGACAAGGTGTCCGCCAGCGTCGGACAGCCTTTCGTCATCGAGAACAAGGTCGGCGCGGGCGGTACGATCGGTGCCGCCGATGTCGCGCGCTCGGAGCCGGACGGTCACACGATCCTACTGAGTTCGTCCTCGCACACCGTGACGCCGTCGACCTATTCGAGTCTGCCCTATGACGCGCTGAAGGATTTCGCGGCGGTGATTCCGGTCGGCAATCTGCCCAATGTTCTCGTCGTCTCGGCCACCAAAAACTACAAGTCGCTCAACGATCTGATCGCAGCCGCAAAGGCCAAGCCGGGCTCGCTCAATTACGGCTCCGCCGGGCCGGGCAGCGCGTCGCATCTGACCGCGGAGCGGTTGCGTCTGAGCGCGAAGTTCGAGGCGGTGCATGTGCCCTTCAAGGGAGCGCCGGAGGTTTTGCGCGAGATCATCGCCGATCGCATCGACTTCTATTTCAGCCCGCTGCTGCCGGCGCGCGCGCTTCTCAACGACGGCAAGCTGAAGGCCCTGGCGGTGTCCGGCGGCAAGCGTGCGGCGGCGCTGAAGGATGTGCCGACCACAATCGAGGCCGGTGTGCCGAATTCCAGTTACGAATTCTGGATCGGCGTGTTCGTTCCGGCGAAGGCGCCGAAACAGGTGCAGGACAAGCTCTATGCCGAAATCAAGACGGCGCTCGACAATTTCGAAACCAAAGAACGAATGAGCAAGCTCGGCGTCGACCCGATGCCCATGACGGCGGCGCAGTTCGACAAGC
>JACRAS010000240.1 GCA_016234705.1 Betaproteobacteria bacterium
ATACCGGGATACCCGCCGCCAGGGCGCGCGCCTCCAGCAGCGCTCCCGGATCGGAGATCCCGGGAGTACCGGCATCGCTTACCAAGGCGATAGTCTTGCCCGAGCGCATTTGCGCGACGAGCTCGGCTGCGCGCACCCGTTCATTGTGCTCGTGCAAAGTGACGAGCTTGGCGCCGATGCCGTGGTGCGCGAGCAGGTGCCCCGTCGTGCGCGTGTCTTCCGCGGCCACCAGATCGACTTCGGCCAGCACCGCGAGGGCGCGCGCGCTGATGTCGCCCAGGTTTCCAATCGGCGTGGCGACGACATATAATTTCCCGGCACCCTCCGAGGCTTGCTCCCCATGGCCCTGCCGTTCCGACTGCGTAGCGCGCTTTTCGCTCTTGTGCCGCTTCTCCATGGCATGGAATTGTGCGTTGCCGCCGGCAATGAAGCAAGCGCGGTGGAAAGGCGAGCGCAAGCAGGCGGTATTCGGGCACGGCGCCGGCGTGACGCCGGACCATGACGCGCCAGGCGAACGCAAGCGGCAAGCTCGCCGAGGCGCTGGCGGCAGACTACCTGCAGGCGCGCGGCTTGCGGCTGCTTGAGCGCAACTATAGCTGCCGCCTCGGCGAGATCGATCTGATCCTGGCCGATGGCCCTACGCTGGTGTTCGCCGAAGTGCGGCTGCGGCGCAACCTCGATTTCGGCGGGGCGGCGGCGAGCATTACGTCGGCCAAGCGTCAACGCATCCTCAGGGCCGCGCGTCATTACCTCTCAGGCAGGCCGGAGGGGCCTTGCCGCTTCGACGTGATATTGCTCGATGCGCTCGACCCGGACCGTATCGAATGGATCAAGGATGCCTTCGGTGAATGAACGTGCTTTTCTCGCGGCCGCGCTCCTCGCCGGTCTGTCCGCCACGGCGGGACGGGCAGAGGCGCAACAGGTGCGCATCCTGGTGCAGAGCTCGCCGCTCGCCGGGTTCAACTACCACCAGGCATCCGAGGTATGGCAGGGCATGCGCGTCGGCGATGCGCTCAAGCTCGAGCGCGAGCCGGACAACGCCCATGACGCGAGGGCGATAAGCGTACGGTGGCAACAGCACAAGCTCGGCTACGTGCCGCGCGCTCAGAATGCCGCGCTCGCCTGGGCCATGGACCGCGGCGAGAGCCTGGACGCCCGCGTGAGCCGCTTGCAGCCGCACCGCGATCCGCGCAAACGCATAGAGTTCGAAGTATATGTTGAATAAGGGGGCCATTTCAGAATTATCGAAACGGCCCCTGAATTAGGGGAGCATGGGGCTGTATCCCCTCATATTGTAATGAGCTCTGAGGTAGAATGCATGTTTACATTTCACGGAGCGTAGATGGATCTCGTTGCACGCGTCAGTCAGCATTTCGCCGACAGTGTCCAGACCAAGCGCAAGTCGGCCGAGCTCCTGGCCGCGCCGATCGCGCAGGCCGCGGAGCTGATGGTGAAATGCCTGCTCGCCAACGGCAAGATTCTTGCCTGCGGCAACGGCGGCTCGGCCGCCGACTCGCAGCACTTCAGCGGCGAACTGCTCGGGCGCTTCGAGCGCGAGCGTCCGGGTCTGGCGGCGATCGCCCTTACCACCGACAGCTCGACCCTGACCGCGATCACCAACGACTACGATTACGAACAGGTGTTCGCGCGGCAGGTACAGGCGCTGGGGCAGGCGAGCGACGTGCTGCTGGCGATCTCCACCAGCGGCTATTCTAAGAATGTCATCGCCGCGATCCACGCCGCACATGATCGCGACATGCAGGTGGTGGCGCTGACCGGCAAGAGCGGCGGCAAGATCGGCGCCCTGTTGGCCAAAGAGGATGTGCATATCTGCGTGCCCTCGGACAAGACTTCGCGCATCCAGGAAGTGCATTCGCTTACGCTGCACTGCCTGTGCGACGGCATCGACACGTTGTTACTGGGAGCTGAATCATGACTGCTTTGAACAAGACCGTTCCTCCGCTTCGCGCGCTGGCGCTCGCCGCTTTGCTCGGGCTCGCGCCGCAGTTGCAGGGATGCCTTCCGTTGGTGGCCGGCGGCGCCGGCGCCACGGCGCTCGTTCTGGACGACCGGCGCTCGGTCGGCGCGCAGACCGAGGACAAGGAAATCGACCTGCGCGGCGAGGCCCGCATCAACGACCGCTTTGGCGACAAGGTGCACATCAACGTCACCAGCTTCAACCGCAACCTGCTGCTCACCGGCGAAGCGCCCGACGCCACCGCCAAGGCGCAGATCGAAAAGATCGTGCGCGAGATCCCCAACGTGCGCGGCGTGGTCAACGAGATTCAGATTGCCGGGGTGAGTTCGTACAGCGCCCGCGGCAACGACAGCTACCTCACCTCCAAGGTCAAGGCGCGCTTCATCGACAACAGCGGCGCGTTCTCGGCCAACCAGGTGAAAGTGGTGACCGAAAGCGGCGTGGTCTATCTGCTGGGACTGGTCACGCGCAAGGAAGCCGAGGCGGCGGTGGAAATCGCGCGCACCACCGGCGGCGTGCAGAAAGTGGTGCGCATGTTCGAGTACATCGAGGCGCCGCCGAAGTGATGGGCACTGGGGAATAGTCCAAGTCGTCGCGATTCATCCGGCGCCCATTCCCCGTCACGCGTCGCCCGAATGCCCAACAGACCTGAATTCGAGGCGAAGCTGTGCGAACCGGCGCGACTTGCCGGCAGGATCGCAGCCCTCCCCCGCCCGCTGGTGTTCACCAACGGCGTATTCGACATCCTGCATCGCGGCCACGTCACCTACCTCGCGCAGGCGCGCGCCCTGGGCGCGAGCCTGGTGATCGCGGCCAACAGCGACGCCTCGGCCAGGCGCCTGGGCAAAGGAGAAGATCGGCCGATCAACCGCCTCGAGGACCGCATGGCGGTGCTCGCCGCCCTGCAGGCGACGGACCTGGTCACCTGGTTCGATGAAGACACGCCGCTCGCGCTGATCCGCGCCTGCCGGCCGAACGTGCTGGTGAAAGGCGGCGACTGGAAGCCCGAGACCATTGTCGGCGCGAAGGAAGTCGCGTCCTGGGGCGGTACGGTGCATGCTATCCCGTTCCTGTTCGAACGCTCGACCACCACGACCCTGAACAAGATACGCAGCCGTTAGTGGCAAAATTGGCGACCGGGCGGCAACTCCTTGCCGCCGTCCCGCAGGGGATCAGATGAACCAGATGGCTACACCAGCGCAGGAACTGCTGCAACGCATCGCGGCCAACATCGAGCGGGTCATGTCCGGCCAAACCGCGGCGGTGCGCAAGATCCTAGCTGCCTTCATCAGCGGCGGCCACGTGCTGCTGGAGGATAATCCCGGCACCGGCAAGACCACGCTCGCCAAAGCCCTGGCGCGCTCGATCGGCGCCGAGTTCAAGCGCGCCCAGTTCACGCCGGATCTGCTGCCATCCGACATTCTGGGCGTATCGGTGTTCAACCCGAGGGAACAATCGTTCCACTTTCACCCGGGACCGGTATTCACCCAGATCCTGCTCGCCGACGAGATCAATCGCGCCAGCCCGCGCACCCAGTCGGCGCTGCTCGAAGCCATGGCCGAAGGACAGGTAAGCGTGGAAGGCAAGACCCATGCCCTCTCCGAATTGTTCTTCGTCATCGCCACGCAGAACCCGGTGGAGTTCCGCGGCACCTACCCCTTGCCGGAAGCGCAAATGGACCGCTTCGCCCTGCGCCTGTCGCTGGGCTATGTCGCGCCCGAGGCCGAGGTGGAGATACTGTCGGCGCAGGAGACAGAACACCCGCTGGCGCGCATTTTCGCCTGCGTCTCCGTGGCCGAGGTGCTGGCGCTCAAAGCTGAGGTCAAGGCGGTGCGCGTAAGCGCCGAGCTCAAGCGCTACGCCGTCGATCTGGCGCGCGCCACGCGCGGCGCCGCTTCGGTGCTGCTCGGGGCCGGACCGCGCGCCTCGCTCGCGCTCACGCATACCGCGCAGGCGCTGGCGCTCGCCGACGGCGAGGAATTCGTGCGGCCCGAACACATCCGCGAAATCGCCGTAGCGGTGCTGGCGCACCGGCTGGCGCTCGCGCCGGAAGCGAAATTCTCCGGCGTCACCGCGCAGGGCATCGTCGAAGACATCCTGAAAACCATTCCAGTCCCTGCGTAGGGAGACACACGTGTGGCGATGGTCCTACCGGCTATTCAGCGCCGTTTCCGGAGCGTGGTTCTGGATCAGGCGGCGCTTCACCGGCGCCGGTTTCCTCGCCCTCGGCGCGCTGGTGACGGCAGGCGCGCTGGGCATCGACACCAACCAGACGCTGGCCTACCAGATTTTCACCTTCCTCTGCGCGCTGCTCGCCGCCGCCATGCTCGCGGCGCTTTTGCTGCGCCCCAAATTCGAAGTCGCGCGCATCCTGCCGCGCATGATCACTGCGGGCCAGGCTTTCGATTATCGCGTGCTGGTGAAAAACCTCGGCACGCGGCCGGCCGACGGTCTCGCCCTGCTGGAAGACCTCTGCGACCCGCGCCCGGCTTTTGCCGAGTTCCGCTCGGCACTCAGGTTCCCCAGCTATCGCGGCTGGTGGCGCTTGACTATGCGCAATGAGGTCGCGCACATCGACGAAACCGCCCTGCCAGCGCTCTCGCCGCGCGCCGAGGCCGAGGTGCGCGTGCGCGGCCGCGCCTACCGGCGCGGCACGCTCAGGCTCGAAGGCGCGACCGTCGCCCGCGCCGACCCGCTGGGGCTCATCCGCAGCCTCACGCGCATCGGGCTGCCGGACAAGCTCATCGTGCTGCCGCGCCGCTACGGCCTGCCGCGGCTCGCGCTGCCCGGAGCGAGACGCTACCAGCATGGCGGCGTCACGCTCGCCGCGTCGGTAGGCGAATCCGAAGAATTCATGAGCCTGCGCGACTACCGCCCGGGCGACCCGTTGCAGCGCATCCACTGGAAGAGCTACGCCCGCAGCGGCAAGCCCGTCGTGAAGGAATACCAGGACGAGTTTTTCGAACGCCACGCACTGGTGCTCGACACCTTCACCGAGCGCGACGGCGCCGTGTTGGAGGAAGCCGTATCGCTCGCCGCCTCGTTTGCCTGCACCCTGGACACGCAGGAATCCCTGCTCGACCTGATGTTCGTCGGCACGGAAAGCTATTGCTACACCGCCGGCCGCGGCCAACTGCAGCAGGGAAGCCTCCTCGAAATCCTGTCCGGCGTGCGCCCCTCTGCAGACCGGGCTTTTCGCAGGCTGCACGACGCGGTACTCGCGCGGCGCACGGCGCTTTCGGGCTGCATCCTCATTCTGCTTGCCTGGGACGAGGCACGCCAGGCGTTGGCGCGCGCGCTGCGGCAAAGCGGACTGCCGCTGATGGTTCTGCTGGTGAGCGAGCGCGACATCGAGGCGGCGCCCGCCTGGCTGCGCGTGCTCGTGCCCGGAAAAATCGAGGAAGGGCTCTCGCGCCTGTGAACACGCCCCCATTTCTGCTCGCGGCGGCGGCGCTGTTCTGGGGCGAAGAGACCGGCAACTGGCTGGTGGCCGCCGCCAGTGCCGCCTTGCTGGAAGCGCCGCGCTACGTCACGCGACGCTGGCACCTGGAATCCGCGGAGTTCAACCGCGTGGCCGATTTCTGTACCGTGCTGCTGTTCGCCATCGCCATCTATCTCTATTTCACCTTCGGCAATCCGCGCGCGATCACGCTGCTGTTCCAGTGGATGCCGGTGATCCTGCTGCCGCTCGCGCTGGCGCAGGCCTGGAGCACCGCGCGAAACCTCGACCTGTCGGTGCTGTTCTGGAGCCTGCGCCGCAATCCGCTGCGCCGCGCAGTCAAGCTCAACCTCGGCTATCCCGCTTTCGTGCTGTGGCTGCTCGCGGCCAGCGCCGCCAACCGGCAAGGCGCGGCGTTCTACCTCGGGCTGACGCTGCTCACCGCCTGGCCGCTGCTGCTCGCGCGGCCGCGCAGCTACGCCACGCCCCTCGCGGCCGGCATGCTGCTTGCCGCCGCATTGGCTGGCTATGGCGGGCAACTCGGCCTACACCGAGTACAACTTTGGCTGGAAGCGGCGGCGCCGGAATGGTTGGCGGGCGGCGGCACACGCACCAATCCCTATCGCAGCACCACCAACATCGGCACGATCGGGGAGCTCAAGCTGTCGCAGCGCATCCTGCTGCGCGTCGAGGCCGACGCGGCGCTCAAGACACCCATCCTGCTGCATCGCGCGAGCTACGACGATTATGTGGGCGGCACCTGGGTGGCGCGCAACGCCCTGTTCGAGCAGTTCGCGCCGTTTGGCAATGCCTCGACGTGGAAGCTGAACGATGCGCGGGAAACACGCCTGCAGCTCACCGTGCACGACGACTCGGACGGCAATCCGGTCCTGTCGTTGCCGGCGAACACGGCGCGCATTGCAGGACTGGCCGCGAGCGAAATGAAAACGAATCCGCTCGGCGCGGTGCAAGTCGAGCACAAGCCCGGCTACTTCAGCTATCGTGCGCTCGTCAGCAGCGGCAGTTCCGCCTACGGCCCGCCAACGCCGCACGACCTGGGAATCCCGAAGGCCGAAGCCGCCGCCGTGGCTCGGATCGCAAATGAGCTCGGGCTGGCTGCACTCGCGCCGGGGCAGGCACTGGCCACGGTGAAACAATTCTTCGCCGATCGCTTCGACTACTCGATTTGGCAGGGCAGGTCCGCGGGCAGACGCACGCCGCTCACCGAGTTCCTGCTCGCCACGCGCGCCGGACATTGCGAATATTTCGCCAGCGCCACCGCCTTGCTGTTGCGCGCGGCGGGCATCCCGGCGCGCTATGCCACCGGCTTTTCGGCGCAGGAATGGAGCAAGCTGGATGGCGCGTACCTGGTGCGCGAGCGCCACGCGCATGCCTGGGTGCGGGCCTGGGTCGACGGCGCCTGGCACGACCTCGATACCACGCCGCCGACCTGGTTCCTGGCTGAAGCGGCGCAGGCGCCGCTCTGGTCGCCGCTCGCGGACCTGTGGTCATGGGCGCGCTTCAGACTCTCGGAGTGGTCGGCGCGGGCGAGCGAGCGCGGCTGGTCCCAAGGCTTGATCTGGCTCGCCTTGCCGCTAATCGCGTGGCTGGCCTGGCGCACCCTGCGCGGCCGGCGCGCCAAGACCGCGGCAGCAACAGGCGAGGCAGAATTGAACCAGCCTTGGCCCGGCAAGGACTCCGAGTTCTACCTAGTCGAGCGCCGCATGGCGCAACTCGGCCATGCAAGGCAGGAGGCGGAGGCAGTGACCGAATGGCTGGCGCGGATAGCGGCGCAACCGGACAGCGAAGCCTTGCTGCGGCTCGCGCGGCTGCACTATCGCCACCGATTCGATCCCGCGGGCCTGTCCGCGGCCGAGCGCGAAACCTTGCGCAGCGAGGTGCTCGCCTGGCTCGCGCAGCATCCGGCACAAGCCTAGCGTCCTAAGTTGGTCTTCTGAAACTACCAAGGGCAAGCTATGTTTCGCGAAGTTGGCGGATCGAAGGAAATCTCTGTGGGACTGGTGGTGCGGCGCCCAACTCACGCCGACAGGCGCGCCAACCAATCCGCAGCTCGTTCAACCGCAACGCGACCGCGTTGTTCGGACTGACGCAGGTAGCGCACCAGCAAGCCGGCGCCGGCGGAGGGGAAGCGCTCGGCGATGGCGGCAAGATAGGTCGGCACCATCGGATCGCTCAGCTTGCATTCGGCAAAGCCGAGGGGCTCGCCGTTTTCACAAAGGGCAAAGTCGATTTCACGCCCTTCCTTGTCGCGCACATAGTGCAGGCTCATGGCGCGCCCGGCCGAATCCTGCAGAAAATGCGCGTGGCGCAAGAGCATCGTGGCGCAAGCATTCTCGAAGCGCACCCCCTCGTCGCCCTGCACCAGGCCGGTGTCAAAGAAATACACCTTCGGTTCCTTGAGCAAGGCGCGGGCAATGTTGCGATGGAAGGGGCGAACCGTGAAGACGATATGCAAGGCCTCAAGGATTTCCAGATAACGCCCGAGCGTGGTCGGCGAAATCTGCAAATCACGCGTCAGCGAGGCAAGCGAGAGCGGCGAGCCGACGCGGCTTCTGAGCATGTCGACGAAGACGCGCATCGCGCGAATTTCGCCAATACGCGAAAACTCGAGAATGTCGTCACGGATCACACCCTCGAGATACAGTTGCCGCCACCGCTCCGCATCCGTCGGCTGATCGGCGAGAAACGGTTCGGGGAATCCGCCACGCTCGAGGATGCGCGCCAGAGCCGCTTCGGGTGTGACACCGGAAGTGGCGACCCATTCCTTCACAGTTACCGGATGCAAGCGCCAGGAAAAATAACGGCCGGCCAGAGACTCGCCCGACTGGCGAAAGATGTCGAGGCGCGCACTGCCGGTGACCAGCAGCGCCTGCCCCTCCCTGCGGCCATCAAACACGCCCTTCAGCCAGGCTCTCCAGTCCGCCATCTTGTGCAGTTCATCAAACACGACGAGGTGTGCCGTCGGCGACCAGCTTTGATCGAGCATGACCCGGCGGTCAGCGGCAACATCCCAATTGAGCACCTGTGCATTGGGCCAAGCGCTCGCCAGCCAACGGGCGAGCGTGGTCTTTCCCGCCTGCCTAGGACCGGAAAGAAAGACCATCTTGCGTGCCAAATCGGCCTGGATAAAGGGAGCGAGTGCGCGGTCCATGTCGCCCATTATCTAGACGAATGGAAGAAAGTCAAGACTATCTGCCAATTTACTGGAAAATAGTCAGCTCTGGTGGGGCGGCGCCAATATATGCCCCCCGAAGCCGACCATCTCCCACCCCGTAGTTTTTCTCATTTGACCACTGAGGCTAGACTATCGGAACGCCGCTGACAGCCTGGCTCGCCCGGCATCCGGGGCAAGCCTGGCGACCTACGTTGGACTTCTGAAACTGCGGACGCCGACAAGACCATATTGTGAGCTTTCCGTGCACAACCGCCGCATTTACCCTGTCCAACCGTCCGGGTGGGCTTCGTCATCAAGTGCTGACTCGCCCGCAGACTGGGCCTTCTATGCGATTTCTCCCCTCAAGGGGGATCGAGATGTTCGTCGGCTCGCACGTTTGCGCTTGGGCTTCCTTCAGACAATCCCTCGCGGTCTTGCCCTTGCCCTCGGCTAGCAGTTATCCTTGCCGCATGCGACAAGTCCGATACTCCTGCAGGGGACTTCCACCCCATAAACTCATGCCCATGTCGGGCGTACACTCTAGCTGCTGCGGACGGGCCGGAAGCGGCGTACCATTTTTTGGCACCGCGGCGGCCCGCCGCAGAGCATGACGTTGAGCGTCCGCTTCCGCAATCGGGCTACGTCCGTTCAGGGTCGATCAGCAGTCGTCACTTCGCTGACAACATGCGCCGGTTCGCTACCATGCTTCATTGCGCTTCTCAACGGTTACCCAACCCTGTCGCATTGCGCTTCGCACCTGGCAGTGTATGCGGCGTATTCTGGCTGCAGCTCGCAACCAAGGTCAATATCGCTCAACGAATCGACTACGAAGCGCACTAGTTGTACTTGCGCATCAGCCGCGCGGTCTCGGCGGCCACGCCCTCGCCGCCCGCCTCGAGCTCGCGCGCGATGCGCTCGCGTTCGGCCGGATTCTTGTCCTGCGACAGCTTGTAGCGCGCATCGAGTCGTGTTACGGCGAGGGAGAAGGAAACGATGGCGGCGAGCTTGGCGTCGAGATAGCTCTCAGGCAGTTCAGCCATCTGCGTGAGATAGCCCGCATCGTGCTGCCGGATGAGCTTTTTCTGCAATTCGATCTTGGCCGCGCGCTCCTCGATCAGTACCGGCCGGCCGTAGGCGTGCACGGCGACGTAGTTCCAGGTGGGCACGTTCTGCCGGCCGTCGTAGAGCCGCGGCGAAATATAGGCATGCGGCTGCATGAATATCACCAGGGCTTCGGCTCCCGCGGCGAAATCGCGCCACTGCGGATTGGCCTTCGCCATGTGCGCGAGCAGCGTGATCCGGCCGCCTTCCTCCTCGATCACGAAGGGCAGATGCGTGGCCGTCAGTCCGCCGGGGCCGGAGCTCGCCAGCGCGGCGAAGGAGTAGGCTCGCATATAGGCGAGCAGCGCGGCGCGGTCTTCGAGTTGGTTGTGCTTGGGGACGTACATGCCGCGACTCAGCCTTTCTTTTCATCCGGCGCGCACTCGCGCACCTCGGTCCCGGCAAAACCCTGCTTCAGTTCGTTCAGCTTCGCCACTAGGGTCGAATTGGCCTCGTGCACCTGGAAATAGGTCTTGCCGGGCTGCGCCTCGCGCGCGCCGACAGTGGCGCTCTTCACGCCCTTGGCGCGCAAGGCGTCGAGACGGGCTTTTGCCGCCTCCTCGGTCTTGAACACCCCGAGCGAAATGGCGTTGCGCCATTTCGGGTCGTCGGGCACGACGAAATAGTCGTCCACGCCCAGGCGTTTGAGCTCGCCCGCCTTCTGCGTCGCGGCCTGGCGGCTGGCGAGCGGCGGGACATAGACCCAGAAACCAGCGACATCCTCCTGCTTGCGTTGCGTCAGCTTCGCGCCGAGCCCCAGCGGCTCCAGCGCCTGACCCGCGCGCGCCGCATCGGCGCCGGCGAATGCGCCCCATTCTAGGCACACGGTGGCCAGCTTCGGCGGCTCGGGCTTGCGCGTGAGCGCGCTCACCTGCTCGGGCACGAGCAGGTGGATTTTCTCGGGATTGAGCTGCTGGCCGATGATCTGCGCCTCGCCGTTCGCTTCCGCGCCGCCGCCGGACCAGGCAAAGGCGAAGAACGCCACGTTGGCCAGCACGAGAATGAAAAACATGGTACGCATTGCATCAAGCCTTGTACACGCCGGACAGTCCCGCGGATGCCTCCCGCATGAGCGTCCGGCTGATGCAATGCAATCCCTCGAGCCCCAGGTTGTCATGGTAGCGGAACACGATGGCGAGATGCGGCGTCAGCGCCTTCGCCGCCCCGCCCGAGACCAGGCACAGCAGATCGCGATGCTCGCGTCGATACAGATCGTAGATGCGCTCCACCGCCCCTGCATGCGCGTGCTGGCAGCCGCTGACGAAGGCATCGACGGTCTGGACCGGATACTCGGTATACACGCCGTCGGCGTCGGGCAGCACCGCGGTTTTCTCATGCAGGGAACGCAACATGGTGCCGACGCCCGGCATGATGCAGCCGCCGGCGAACACGCCCTGCGGGGTGAGCAGGTCGATGGTGGTGGCGGTGCCGCAACAGACCACCAGCACCGCGCGCCCCCCGTGCAGCGCGCGCGCGCCGATCAATGCAGCCCAGCGGTCGCTGCCCAACTGCGCCGGGTTGCGGTAGCCGTTTTTCACCCCGCATTGTTCATCTTTCGGGATCACCCAGCACGGCGGCGGCGCGTCGGGCCAGATTTCGAGCAGGCGCAGCATGGTCGCGCGCACGCGCGTGCCGGCAACGTTGGAGATCACGATTTGCGCCGGCACCGGGTGCTTGCGCAACTGCGCCGCCAGCGCCGGTATTTCTTGCAGCAGCGCGTGGCCGGAATCGAGGCAGCTCGCATGCGCCGCCGTATTCGAATTCGCCTTGTAACGGCCCCACTTGACGAAGGTGTTGCCGATGTCGACCAGCAGGTTGTATGGCTCGTTCATAATGAAGGCGGAAAAAAGGTGGCTAATTCTACGGCGAATCGCGGCTACATGGCGTCCAGCGGATAAATCGGCCGCGTGAGCTTGCGGTAGCGGTATCCCGACAGGTCGGCGTTGGTGACGCCGGCGCCGGCGCACTCGACGATATGCGCGGCAATCGGCTTGAAGCCGGCGCGGTAGTGGATACGCGATTTCAGCATGATGAACCGCTTCTTCGTCGGCTCGATGCCGCAATGGCGGAAAATCACCAGGTCGAAAGGCTCGTGGTGGCGCTCGGTGACGACAATCTGCGCGCGCCCCGTATCGAGCACGGCGGTGCGCCCGAGATGGCTTTTCAGGCCGGTGTACATCGGCCCGGTGAATACGATTTCGCCGTCGGTGATATTGCGCACCCGGCCGGCGAGCTGCAATGGCCGGCCGGCAAGGCCGATAGCCGGCATGTCGGTCTTGCCGCCGAGCTCGAGGTTGACGTTGTTGCCGATGCCGGCCTCGACCATCTGTGCCACCGCCTGCGGATCGCGGATGGGCGCGATGGCGACATCGTCCAGCTCCTGTCTGAGTATCTCCTCCGCCACCAGCATCACATCCTGGGCGCCGCCCGAACCGCAGTTGTCGCAGTGATCGATCAACAGGATCGGACCGTTTTGCCTGCTCGCACCGAGCGCGCGCGCCCGCGCCACCGATTGTTCCAGCGGCTGCTGATGGAACACGTATTCGGCGCGGCGCTCCCAGGCGATGGCGAGCATGCGCTCGCACACTTCCTGCGCCGCAGCCTTCGCACCGTCCACGTCAACGTCAGCGCCGGCATCGGCCACGACCACGGCAGAAACGCCGGTGTAAGGCGTGTCGGCATGGGGGAAGCCGGGCAGTAGCGTCGCCGCCAGCACGCGGCCGGATTTTTCCATGGCGCGGGCATAGGCGAGAATATCGCCTGACGGCCCGTCCTCGGGCGCGTGGCGCATGACCGAAGCGACGAGCGGCAGCCAGCCCCAGGCCATCACCGGCAGCACCTGGTCGCGCAGCGATCTTGCCAGGATGTCCCCCGCCAGCAGACCCGCGTCGTACATGTCGACGTGCGGATAGGTCTTGTAGCCGGTGATCACGGTGGCATTGGCGACGATGTCCGCGGACAGGTTGGTGTGATAGTCAAGGGCCACCGCGATCGGCAGCTCGGGCCGGATACGCCGCACCCGCCTCAAGATCTCGCCCTCGGCGTCGTCGCAGCCTTCGACCACCATGGCGCCGTGCAGATCGAGAAAACAGGCGTCGCAACCCGCGCGCACGGCCGCTTCCAGCGGTTGCAACAGCGCTTCGAAGGTCGCGCGCGTCGCCATGTTCGAGGGCCAGGATTCGGCCGCGATCGGCGTGATGGCTTCGGCGCCCTCGCGCCGCGCGATGTCCAGAAATGCCGCGAACGGGGTATTGGAGCCGGCGAACGCCGCACCGGCCTCCCCGCCGTAATACGGCCCGTTACCGTGGCCGAACGCCAACAACGGCGTCGCGATCGGCGAGAACGTGTTGGTCTCGTGCTTGATCAGCGCGATGACGAAGCGCTTAGTCATCGTTGTCTCTTAGAACCTGTTTCAAAATGAGGGGATGCCTCCCCTCATGCTCCCATAGATTGGCCCGTTGCAGAATTCATTCTGCAACGGGTTCTAACAGCCGCCAGCGCGCAGCGACAGCTCGCCGCTGACGAACCGTTCCACACCGCGCGTCGTCTCGACGAGCAGCGCGCCGTCCTCGGCCACGCCCGCCGCCCTGCCAGCTACCGTGTTGCCATCTCCTAAGGTAAGCGTGACCGGTTTGCCCTGATGCGCATGGCGGGCGATCCACTCCTGCCGCAGCGGCGCGAAACCCCGCCCGGCAAACTGCTCAAGCACTTGCGCGAGTTCGATCAGCGTGGCGGCGAGCAGCCGGTTGCGCTGCGGCACCTGTCTGGATATAGAAGCGACGTCGGTCACCGCTTGCGCAATCGTATCGCGCAGGGTTGGGTGCAGGCGAACATTAAGCCCGATGCCGATCACGGCGGCGGTGGAGTCCCGGCCGTCGTCGTGCAGCTCGATCAATATCCCGCCGAGCTTGCGCCCGGCGTGAAGCAGGTCGTTCGGCCACTTCAGTTGCACCTCCGCAACGCCGGCCGAAGCGAGTGCGCGCGCCACCGCCACCCCTGCCGCGAGCGACAGGCCGCTCAAACCGGTGGCGCCCTGCGCGAAGCGCCACAACAGCGAAAAGGTGAGACTGCCTCCAAGCCCAGATTGCCAACTGTTGCCGCGCCGGCCGCGGCCGGCGCTTTGCAGCTCGCAGGCAATCACATACCCAGCGGGCGCGCCAACGCGCGCGCGTTCCAGCAGCAGCGTATTGGTCGAAGCGCAAGCGTCGAGCAGTTCGAGGCGGAAATGGCGCGCAGGCGCGCCGAGTTGCGCGCGCACCGCGGCTGCGTCCAGGCAGTCGTAGGGTTCGGCCAGGCGGTAACCGCGACCGCGCACGCGCACGAGCTTGAGTCCGAGGTGTTCCAGTTCGCGCAGCGCCAGCCGGACAGCGGCAGGCGAAGCGTCCAGTTCGCGCGCTATGGCAGCGCCGGAATGCAAGCTCGCGTCCGAGAGCAGGCGCAGCAGATCGAAAGTTTCCGCGGGCATGGCCTTGCTGCAATGCAAAGTGGTGATACTAGCATGGTGGTTTCCGGCGTCGGGCTGGTGCGAGCACGGACCGGCGGCGCGGCAGCGCGTGCCGCAAACGTTGGGCTTGACATACGTAATGAGAACCATTATCATTAGTGCATGTGCGATCAACAATCAAATCAGACTCAAAAAACAAGCACCACGCCAACGCCGATGCGCGACCGTCCCCTGTGCATTAGCAGTCGCCAGCTATTAGGCGAGCGCGGCGAACTGCTCATCGAGCACGAAGGACGCGAGTACCGCTTGCGCCTGACGCAGAACCGCAAGTTGATTTTGACAGCATAAGGCGTGACACCCTCTCGACCGCCCGAGTTTTCCCAGCCAGCCACGCCTTCGGGCGCCAGCCAGCCAAAACATATGAAGAGCTGGAATGGCTATTACGCAACCGACCTATCCGATCGACACAACGCCGCGGCGCGCGGGGCTGATGCTTGCGCTGGTGATCGCGCTGCATATCGTCGCCATTGCAATACTCCTCTCGCTCGACGTGCTGCCGCTGCCGGCGCGGCTGGCGACGTTGATGGTGCGCGTGACCCAAGCGCCCCCCAAACAAACGGAATTCACACCGCCGCGCCCGAAACCGGTGACCAACAAGTCAGTTGCCCAAAACCACCCCGAACCTGCGCCCGAGCGTCCTCTGCTCGCCGCCGAAACGCAGGCGCCGGCGGCGGTCGAGGCGCCGGCCAGCAAGCAAATTCCGCGACCGGCGCCGCCGCCGGTAGTGGCGACTGCTACTCCTGTCGCCGCCGCCAGTGAACCGCGCTTCGACGCCGCCTATCTGGACAACCCCGCCCCCGGCTACCCGGCGCTATCCCGGCGTATGGGCGAGGAAGGCCAGGTGATCCTGCGCGTCTTCGTCGAACCCAACGGCCGCCCTAGCCAGGTTCAGATAAAGACGGGCAGCGGCTCGCCGCGCCTCGACCAGGCCGCGCAAGAAGCGGTCTGGCGCTGGAAATTCTTCCCCGCTCGACGCGGCGCCGAAGCGATCGGCGCCTGGGTGCTGGTCCCCATCGATTTCAACCTGAGAGGCTGATATGGAGCAATCCCTGGGCTTTGCCCACTTTCTGACCCACGCCGACGGCGTCGCCCGCTTCGTCATCGGACTGATGCTGAGCGCCTCGGTCGGCACCTGGTACCTCGTACTCACCAAGGGCATCCAGGTGTTGCGCATGCGCCGCAAAAGCGACGCCTTCGTCGATGCCTTCTGGGAGGCCAAGAATCTTGAGGCGGTGGCCAAGCGCATCCGCGAGACCGGCGCCACCGAGCCCTTCTCCCACCTGGTGCACCACGGCTTCACCGCGATCGAGCAGCACGACCGCTGCAAGAACGGCTGCGAATGCAACGCCTCCAGCCTAATCGACGCCGGTGCACCCGACGAAATGCTCACGCGGGCGCTGAAGCGCGCCATCGAGGAAGACAGGAGCCGGCTCGAATTCGGCCAGACTTTCCTCGCCACGGTCGCATCCAGCGCCCCGTTCGTCGGTCTCTTCGGCACCGTCTGGGGCATCTATCACGCCTTGATTGCCATCGGCCTCTCCGGTCAGGGTACGCTGGACAAGGTCGCCGGCCCGGTGGGCGAGGCCCTGATCATGACCGGCATCGGCCTCGCGGTTGCCATTCCTGCGGCGATCGCCTACAACGCCTTCGCCCGCGCCAACCGCAACACGCTGTCGCGCCTCAACGCCTTCGCCTACGACGTATTCGCCTTTCTTGCAACCGGCATCAAGACCTCGCCGATGCTTACCGACGCCCGTGCCACCAGCGACAAGGTGATCGCGCTGGCCCGCGCGCAAGGCCTGTCTGGTGGCGATACCCGCAACGAAACGGCCGCCGCCCATCCGGGCCTGGCGCTACGTTAGGGAGAATCGATCATGGCCTTTGCAAGCCTCGAAGGAAGCAACGACAACGAACCCCTGGCGGAGATCAACATGGTGCCGCTGATCGACGTGATGCTGGTGCTGCTCATCATTTTCATGGTCACCGCGCCGCTGCTCACGCACGCCGTCAAGGTCGACCTGCCGAAGGCTACATCATCGGCCAACATCACCAAGCCCGACAACGTGCAGCTCGCCATCGATGGCAGCGGCCGGGTGTTCTGGAATGGCGAAGTCGTCGATGCGGCGCAGTTCGCCGCGCGCCTGAAGGCCGCCGCCACGCTGAGGCCGTCGCCGGAGCTGCACATCCGCGCCGAGCGCACCACGCCCTACGAGAAAGTGGCGCAGGTGATGTCCGAGGCGGCGCGCGAGGGTCTGGTCCGCATCGGTTTCGTGACCGATCCGACGCAGTCACATTAGCCGCGGGCGAAGACAACTTTCTTTATTGCGCCAGCAACCCCAGCGCGGATCAGTTCAACCACCGGCAAGCCAGGCGACTCCACCCAGCCAGCCACAAACCAAGAGGAGTCGTACACATGTCGTTCAGTGCAACCATCAAACCCGCGGCCATCGCCGCGCTGGCCGCGCTGGTCACCGCCGGCACAGCCCACGCCGCCGAACCCACCTTGCCGCAAGTCAACGTGCAGGCGCAGCCGGAACGCGCCGACGGCCCGGTGGATGGCTATCGCGCCAAGCGTTCCGCCACGTTTACCAAGACCGACACGCCGCTCAAGGAGGTCCCTGCCTCGGTGAGCGTGGTCCCGGCTCAGTTGATGAAGGACCAGGCGATGCAGAGCATGGGCGACGTCATCCGCTACGTCCCAGGCGCCATCCACCATCAGGGCGAGGGCAACCGCGACCAGTTCATCCTGCGCGGCATCAGCACCACGGCCGACCTTTACGTCGACGGCATCCGCGACGACGCGCAGGTGTTTCGCGACCTCTACGACCTCGAGCGCGTCGAAGTCCTGAAAGGTGCCGGCGGCATGATCTTCGGGCGCGGCGGTGCCGGCGGCGTCGTCAACCGGGTCACGAAAAAGCCGGTTTTTGGCCACGTCGGCGAAGCCTCGGTTAGCCTCGGCAGCTACAGCCAGTTGCGCGGCAGCGTCGACGTCGGCCGCAAGATCAACGATTCTGCCGCTTGGCGGCTGAACGCTATGGCCGAAAACGGTAACAGCTTCCGCGACGGCTTCGACATGAAGCGCTACGCCGTGAATCCGACCGTTGCACTGATACCGAGCGCGCAAACCTCGCTCACCTTGGGTATCGAGCACCTGCATGACGAGCGCACTGCCGACCGCGGCTTCCCGGCGCAGAACGGCCGGCCCTTCAACGTCGGCTCGAGCACTTTCTTCGGCAACGCCGGCCAGAGCGACGCCCGCTCGACGGTCGACGGACTCTACGCCATCCTCGACCACGATTTCGGCGGCGTGCAACTGAAGAACAGCTTTCGCGTCACGTACTACGACAAGTTCTACCAGAACGTCTACCCGGACAACGCCAACGCCAGTTCGGTCACCGCTGCCGACACCATGCGGCTGGCGGCGTACAATAACGCCAACCAGCGGACCAACGTCTTCAACCAGACCGACCTGACGACCAACTACAACGCCGGCGGTCTCGAACACACGCTGCTCGCCGGCCTCGAACTCGGCCACCAGGACAGCACCGGCAGGCGCAACACCGGCTTCTTCGGCGCGGCGACCCTGGCGACGGTGCCGGCAAGCGCCCCGTTTGCGCTTGCCACCAGCTTCCGCCCCAACGGCACCGATGCCGACAACAACGTCAATGCCGACATCGCCGCGCTCTACCTCCAGGACCAGATCGCTCTGTCCAAGGAATGGAAGCTACTCGCCGGCCTGCGTTACGACCACTTCAAGACCACCTTCGACGACCGCCGGACGACGACGCCGCCGACCGACCTCGCCCGCACCGACAACGAGTGGAGCCCCCGTCTCGGCCTGATCTGGTCGCCGAACCCTGCGTCCACCTACTACGCCAGCTACAGCTATTCCTTCCTGCCGTCCGGCGAACAGTTGAGCCTGGCCCCTAACACCGCCGACCTGGCGCCGGAAAAGGCGAAAAACTACGAGATCGGCGGCCGCTGGGATCTGCTGCCCAAGCTCACGCTTTCGGCGGCGCTGTTCCGCCTCGATCGTGACGACGTTCGTTCCCCCGACCCACTGAACCCGGGCTTCTTCGTCAAGACCGGACAGCAGCGAACCGAAGGGATTGAAATCGGCCTGCAGGGCGAAATCACGCGCAATTGGCAAGTATATGCCGGTTACGCCCATCTCAACGGCCGCATTACCGAGAGGACGTCCGCAGCCGTCGCTGGCGCCAGGCTGCAACTGCTGCCCGAAAACACGCTGTCGGTGTGGAACCGCTTCGACGTGGGCAACGGCTGGGGTGCCGGTCTGGGCGTCGTCTATCAGGCCGATTCCTTCGCCACACTCGACAACGTGGTCACGTTGCCCGCCTTCACCCGGACCGACGGCGCGATTTACTACACCTTTGCCGGCGGCAAGACACGCCTTGCGCTCAATCTCGAGAACCTGTTCGACAGGAAGTATTTCCCGACCGCCGATGGCAACAACAACATCAGCCCGGGGGCGCCGCGCAACGCCCGTTTGACCCTGAGCACGGCGTTCTGATTTACTGGCGTTCTGATTTACCCGCCCTTCCACTGCCGCGCCCCTACCGGGAGAATCGTCGTGCCGAATGCGCAATTGCTTGCCGGCATAACCTGCCGGTTTGATCTATGTCAAGCTTTTCTCGGTTCGCGCTTGACCGGCGTAATGAGAACGACCATCATTCAAATATGGATTTGCAACCGGACATGAAGCACAAACAGCCAAGCCATGTTGTGAGCGCGATGCCGCCTATGCGGCAGCACAAAATTTCCAGCGATGCCCTCCTCGGGCGGCGCGGCGAGTTGATCATAGAACATGGCGGCCGTGAATACCGGTTGCGCTTGACGCAAAACGGCAAATTGATATTGACCGCGTGACCGCCGGGGCGGCGCAGGCGCCCCCGAGCCGAATCACGCGCGCGCAAGCCAGCTAGCATCCCGCCAGCCAGCCAGCGCTTTCCAAGATAGGAGAGCTGGCTGATGCTAATTTCGAAATTCTCCGCGGCATTCGCCGCCACAATTCCTGTCGTGCCCTGCGCGCTGCCGCTGAACGACGCGATCTGCTACGCGTCCAGCCCGTTTGTTGTGTCCCCGTTACCCCCCTTGCACGCCACGCTTTTTGCCAATTCTTAAAGGAGTAGACCATGCGATTTGCACCCAGACTCGTTTCGACTGCTAGTTTCCTTGCCGCTTTTTTCGCCGCATCTTCCGCGCTCGCCGTCGAGTACCCCATCGGCGCCCCGCTGCAGCGTTACGGAATGGAGATTACCGCCGTCTATCTCCAGCCCGTCACCATGGAACCGGAGGGCATGATGAAACCTCCCGCTGAGTCCGACATTCACCTTGAAGCAGATATAAAAGCCCTGGCAAACAATCCAAACGGATACGACGAGGGCGCCTGGATACCTTACCTCAAGGTGCAGTTCGAGCTGAAGAAGGAGGGGTCGGCTGACGCCATCAGCGGAGACATGATGCCGATGGTAGCCAACGACGGCGCGCACTACGGCGACAACGTCAAGCTCAAGGGGCCGGGCAAATACAAGCTCAAATACCGGATCCACCCGCCCTCAGCGGATCCGCGCAACCCGCACAACCAGTTTGGCCGACACACCGACCGCCTCACCGGCGTGCGGCCTTGGTTCAAACCGTTCGAGGTCGAGTACGAGTTCACCTTTGTAGGCATTGGGAAGAAAGGAGGTTACTGATGCGCCTAGCCTGCCTCCTTCTATCCGCGGCAACCCTGGCGATCGGCTTCGCCTGTCCCCTGGCTCGCGCGACAACGCAGGATGAGGCTTTGCTAAAGCAGCAACTGCAACGTCTTGCCGATCGTTTGGACCGCGTGGAAAAGCGCAACGCCGAGCTGGAGGCGAAACTCAAGGCCTATGTCGAACGGCCGGCGTCGAAAGACGGAGGGGTTGAAAGCCGCGTTCAGGCCCTGGAAGGCTATAACAAGCGCCTGGAAAGCGCTCTCGATACCGAAGGCGTTTCCGAGCGCGAGCCGGAGCTCGCATCGCGGCTCAAGGCAGTCGAGTACAACACGCTCGACATCAAAAAGCAGGCCGCGGTGATCGATTCGATCGAAGGCTTTTCCGCCGGCGCGAGTTTCACCTCCGTGGGCCAGCGCGCGAGCGGCGTCAATACCAATGGGACCACGCTGAACTACCGCACCGACATTACCGTGACCACACCGACGGTGAAGACGGGCGATATCGAGAGCAAGCTCTTCGGACATTTTCGCGTCGGGCAGGGCCGCGGAACATCTCAGCACCTGACTTCCTTCGTCGGTCCGAACGCCTCGTCGTTTCAGCTCGGCTCGGCGATACCGCCGGAAAACAGCGCGGTGGTGCTCGCTGAAGCCTATTATCGGGCCGAGGTTCCACTGCCTTTCGGTGGCTTCAAGCCGCACTCGCGCGAAAAACTGACGGTCAATTTCGGCAAGATGGACCCGTTCGCGTTCTTCGACCAGAACGCGGCCGCCAACGACGAAACGCGCCAGTTTCTCGCCAGCCCATTCGTCCATAACGCGCTGCTCGACAACCCGATTGCGGCAAACGTCGGCGCCGACGGCTTCGGCTTCTCGCCCGGTGCGCGCGTGGCCTATCGCAATGAGCGCAGCAAGAGCGAGCCTTGGGGCCTGTCGTTCGGCGTGTTTGGCGCTGGGCGCAGCGCCGATTTTTCCGAAGGTTTCAGGTCGCCTTTCTGGATTGCCCAGGCGGAATCTACGCGGCGCTTCGGCGGACTCACCGGCAACTATCGCGCCTTCCTGTGGCAAAACGGCCAGGCGCCCACCTTCCTGCGCGACCCCAGCGACCTGGACACGACCCTGCTTCGTCCGCATCGTGGGGGCGGCGTGAATTTCGACCAGCGCTTTGGCGACTATGTCACCTTGTTTGGCCGTTGGGGCTGGGCGAGCGGCGAGGGCCTGCCGTTCGATCGCGCGCTCGCGCTCGGCGCCGAAATCGGCGGCAGCTATTGGTCGCGCGGGGCCGACGCGCTAGGCATCGCCTTTGGTACCAATCGTAGTAGCGAGGCGTTCCGCAACAGCTCTGTGCGAGTGGTCGACGCCGCCGGCAGACCCGTGTTCGGATTCGCCGCCCGCGGCGCCGAACAGGTCGCCGAAATCTATTATCGCTATCGCATCCACCGGAACTTCGAGATATCCCCTGATTTCCAGCTGATTCGCGACCCGGCCGGCAATGCCGCTGCGAAGCCGGTGAAGCTGATCGGTATCCGTCTCCAGCTCAATCAGTAGATCGAAGAGCCGTCATGCGTATCTTCCGCCTGCTTGCTTCGTGTTTTTTCATTTGCCTGTCAATACTCCCCAATGATGCCGTGCAGGCCCTAGAGCTGCCGACATTCAAGCTCGTTGCGCGCGACGGCAAATGGTTTCCCGAGGTACTGGAGGTCCCGGCGAACACGCGCTTTCGGCTGGAGATCACCAATCAGAACGCAGGCCCCGAGGAATTCGAAAGCAAAGAGTTGCACAAGGAACTGGTGCTCGCGCCCGGCGTGACCCGCGTGCTCGTGTTCGCGCCGATGAAACCGGGCACGTATCCGTTCTTCGGCGAATTTCATCCCCAAACCGCGCGCGCGCGCATTGTGGTGAAGTAAGGAGCTGTATATGGGAAATGCACTGTTCGTCGTGTGGCGCGAGAGCGTCGAGGCGATTCTGGTGGTCGGCATCCTGTACGCATGGATTCGCCGCAGTTCCGCGTCGGGCGTAGGACTGCGTCATCTCCTCTTAGGCACCGGCGCCGGAGTCTTGCTCGCGGTGGGCCTGGGCGCGTTGATGCTGGGATTGCAAAGCCAGATCGCGGGCCAGGCGCTCGACGCGTTCCAAATTGGCGTGTTGTTTGCCGCCGCGGCGCTTATCGCTCAAATGGTGGCCTGGATGAACGCGCATGGGCACCATATCCGACGCGACCTGGAAATCAGCATGACGCGCGCGGCCGAACGGGCCGGCGGCTGGTCCTGCGCGCTGCTCGCCGCCCTTGCCGTTGGACGCGAAGGCGCAGAAACCGTGCTGTTCCTCTACGGCATTGCCGCCGAGAGAAGGGGCGGCGAGCTCTTGGACATGGCGCTCGGGTCGCTGCTGGGCTTCCTTCTGGCGCTCGCCACCGGAGCGCTGCTCGTGCGCGGCAGCCGCTGGGTGTCGGCGAGACTGTTCTTCGGGATGTCGAGCGCACTGCTGCTGCTGCTCGCGGGAGCATTGGTAGTGACTGGCGTCGAGCGCCTTGTCGCCCTGGATTGGGTGCCACCTCTTGGTGAACCGCTCTTTGACATTTCGGCGGTGCTCGACGACACCAGCACGCCGGGTGGCTTGGTGAGCGCGTTTACCGGCTATCGGGCAAGGCCGTCCGGCTTGGTCGTATTGGTATTTCTTGTCTATTGGGCGCTGGCGTTCTGGTGGTTGCGGCTCGCCGCTAAAGGAGCTGGAAAATGAACACAACGAGCCTTGTCCTCGCGTCGCCGTCACTTGCCACGAGCGAGGTGTCGCAGCTTGCAAAGTTGGGGGAGTGGCTGAAATCCCATCGATCCTTAATTCTCGCCGCCCAATGGGCGGTACTTCTCGTCTATCTCGTGCTGGTCGCGGTTCCGGTTTTTCTGCCCTTGCCTCAACAAGGCGCAACGCTGCTGAACAATCTCACCCTGTTTGCGCAGTTCGTGTTCTGGGGTATCTGGTGGCCGTTCGTCATGCTGAGCATGATGTTCGTCGGCCGCGTCTGGTGCGGCTGGCTGTGCCCTGAAGGATTCTTGAGCGAGCAGGCGAGTCGCATCGGGTTGGGGCGCACGCCTCCGCGCTGGATCAGGTGGACCGGCTGGCCGTTCTTCGCCTTCGTTTGCACCACCGTCTACGGCCAACTGGTCACCGTATACGAATATCCCAAAGCATGGCTTTTGATCCTGGGCGGATCGACCGTCGTCGCGGTCGTCGTCGGGCTGATATGGGGCAAAGGCAAACGTGTCTGGTGTCGATACCTGTGCCCGGCAAACGGCATCTTCGGCCTGCTCGCGCGCATGGCACCGCTGCACTTTCGCGCAGATCCGGTTGCCTGGGATCGCTACAAGACCGAAACCGTTCCAGCGCAGGCGGTGAATTGCGCGCCGATGCTCAAACTTCGAACCGCCAACAGCAATGTTCGTTGCCACATGTGCGCGAGTTGCGCCGGTCACCGCAATGCGCTTGCCTTGGCTGGCCGCGCCCCGGGGAGTGAAATCGTGGCCCTTAGCGGACGCGACACCAATCCGTGGGAAGTTCGATTGCTTCTGTTCGGCCTGATCGGCGTCGCCAACGGCGCCCTGCAGTGGACCGCGTCACCCTGGTTGGTAAAAGCCAAGATCGCTGCCGCCGAGTGGCTTCTGGCCCACGAGATCTATGCCCCGCTTTCAGACGATATCCCCTGGTGGGTACTGACCCACTACGCGGAAGCGAACGACGTATTCACTTGGTTGGATGGGGCCATAATCCTCGGCTACATCGGCGCCACGTCTATCGTCGTGGGCGGTTGGATGTGGCTCTGGTTGCGCGTGGCCGCGGCGCTACTGCGCGTGCGAGGGGACCACCTGCGCCTTGCCCACGGATTGGTTCCGCTCGCCGGTATCGGCGTATTCCTCGGGCTGTCGGCGCTTAGCGTAACCATCCTTGCCGGCGACGGCGTGCGCATACCCGGGCTTCCGTGGATGCGCGGCGCGTTGCTTGCGATAGGGGCTGTCGCCGCTCTGTGGCTGGGGAGAAAACTCATCGCGCGCGCGCCTGCACCGCCCGAGCGTCGTTTCGCGGCCTGGCTGGCATATGCCGTGGCGACGAGCGCGGGCGTCGTCCCATGGGTATTCATGTTTTACCTTTGGTGATTTTGAGCCTCGGTCGCCGTGCCAAGAATCTAGGGATACCCGAACGCGGAATGGCTATGCAATTACTCCGCAACAATTGTCTCTGCTGCGCGAATCAGATTGAACCAGGAACGCCGCGGCACGGCAATGATATTGTTAGAAACCGGCGGCCAGTTTGCCCCTCTGAACCACTTCGGCCAGTGCCTTCAAATCCGCCAGCCGCGACGTGGATCGCCGTGCCACGAGGGCGATCGTGCGCTTGGGACTGGGCTTGGCCATTGGCCGTGCAACCAAATTGGGACTCGCCGTCAATCCGCGTTTAATCGCCATTTCCGGGACCAGCCCGATGCCGAGCCCGGACTCGACCATTTGCACCAGGGTCAGGAGACTGGTGGCTTCCATGCCCTCCCATGACCGGCGGATCGACGCACCACACGCATACAGCGCGTGATCACGCAGGCAATGCCCCTCCTCGAGGAGCAGCAGGCGGTCGGACATCGACGGCGTGACATCGACTTTTCTTGCCTTAACTTCCGGATCACCCTTGCGCCCGACGACCCACAAGTCGTCGTCAAACAGCGGTTCCACCAGCAAGTTCGCCGTGTCGTAGGGCAGCGCGATCAGGGCGAAATCAAGCTGGCCGTGTTCCAGCCGCAACAGCAGACTGGCCGTCAGGTCCTCGCGCAGGGCCAGACGTAGCGCCGGATAGCGCTCGCGAAGCAATCGCAGCGACTGCGGCAGCAGGAAGGGCGCGATGGTCGGGATGACGCCGAGCCGGAGCAGTCCCATCATCGGCTTTCCCGCCCCGGCGGCGATTTCCACCAGATCCTGCGCCGCCGCGAGTATCGCCCGCGCCCGTTTGACCACTTCCAGCCCGAGCGGCGTCATCAGCACCGTCTGCCTGTCCCGCTCCACCAATTGCGCGCCGAGCACGTCCTCCAGTTCCTTCAAGCCCGCGCTCAACGTCGACTGTGTGACGAAGCAGGATTCCGCCGCGCGCGTGAAATTGAGCTGCTCGGAAAGGGCGAGCAAATAGTGCAGTTGCTTGAGCGATGTCAAAGCGGTCATGGCTGAAAGAATTATCCGTAGCTATGGTTGAAAAGCCTATTATCGATTTTATCGATTATAAGCCGAAATATTATTCATTGGATGATCTCCTGAGGTTAGCCCAAAATTCGCATCGTCACGACAAGATACACGGAGATCGCCATGAAGCACCCGAGAAACGCTACCCGGAAATCTATGATTACAAGCATCACCCTTACCGGCGGCCGGCTCGCGGACAAGATTCGTTTCGTCGCGGGCATCGCAATCAGCTTGGTTGGCGCCGGCGTGTTGTTGGCGGACATGGCTCGTTTCATCTCGTCAGTCGACTGACCCATCAACCTTCACGACCACTCAAGGAGTATCACTATGAGCAAGAAACTAACGACCAACGCCGGCTGTCCCGTCGTCGATAACCAGAACGTGATGACCGCCGGCCCGCGCGGCCCGCAGTTGCTGCAGGATGTCTGGTTCCTGGAGAAGCTCGCCCACTTCGACCGCGAGGTGATCCCCGAGCGGCGCATGCACGCCAAGGGCTCCGGCGCCTACGGCACGTTCACCGTCACGCACGACATCACGAAATACACGCGGGCGAAGATCTTTTCCAAGATCGGCAAGAAAACCGAGCTGTTCGCGCGTTTCACCACCGTAGCCGGCGAACGCGGCGCGGCCGACGCCGAGCGCGACATCCGCGGCTTCGCCGTCAAGTTCTACACCGAGGAAGGCAACTGGGATCTGGTCGGCAACAACACACCGGTGTTCTTCCTGCGCGACCCGCTCAAGTTCCCGGACCTCAATCACGCGGTCAAGCGCGACCCGCGCACCAACCTGCGCAGCGCGAAGAACAACTGGGACTTCTGGACCTCGCTGCCGGAAGCATTGCACCAGATCACCATCGTCATGAGCGACCGCGGCATCCCGGCGAGCTACCGCCACATGCACGGCTTCGGCAGCCATACCTTCAGCTTCATCAACGCGAAGAACGAGCGCTACTGGGTCAAGTTCCACTTCAGGTCGCAACAGGGCATCAGGAACCTAACCGACGCCGAAGCCGAAGCCATTATCGGCAAGGATCGCGAGAGCCATCAGCGCGATCTGTACGAGAGCATCGAGAAGGGCGACTTCCCGAAGTGGACGCTCAAGGTGCAAATCATGCCCGAAGCCGACGCCGCAAGAGTGCCCTATCACCCCTTCGACCTCACCAAGATCTGGCCGCACAAGGACTATCCGCTGATCGAAGTCGGCGTGATGGAGCTGAACCGCAATCCGGAGAACTTCTTCGCCGAAGTCGAGCAGTCGGCGTTCAATCCGGCGAACGTGGTGCCAGGCATTGGCTTCTCGCCTGACAAGATGCTGCAGGGGCGGTTGTTCGCCTACGGCGACGCGCAGCGCTACCGACTCGGTACCAATCACCACCTGATTCCGGTGAATGCCCCGCGCTGCCCGGTGCACAGTTACCATCGCGACGGTGCCATGCGGGTTGACGGCAACCACGGTAGCACGCTCGGTTACGAGCCCAACGACCAGGGCGAATGGGCCGAGCAACCGGATTACCGCGAGCCGCCGCTGAGCCTGGAAGGCGCCGCTGACCACTGGAGCCACCGCGAGGACGCAGACTATTTCTCGCAACCCGGGGCGCTGTTCCGCCTGATGGGCCCGGCGCAGCAGCAGGTCTTGTTCGATAATACCGCACGCTCGATCGGTGAGGCGCCGCGCGAGATCCAGTTGCGCCACATTGACAACTGCATGCAGGCCGATCCGGCATATGGCGAAGGCGTCGCCAGGGCGCTGGGTGTCCCGGAGGCGAAAATTCCGGCGTAACGGTTGTGTCGTGGTCGGCGGATGTATCCAGTGTCCGCCGGTTCTTTTATCAAAAGGAGTGATCATGAAAGCGAAGAAGGGCGCAAGTTCCAGCATAGACATCGGCATTTCCGCGGCAGAACGAACCAAGATTGCGGAGGGTCTCTCCGGCCTGTTGGCCGACAGCTACACCCTGTATCTGATGACCCACAACTTCCACTGGAACGTGACCGGTCCCATGTTCAACACCTTGCACCTGATGTTCATGCAGCAATACACCGAGCAGTGGACTGCCCTCGACATAATCGCCGAGCGCATCCGTGCCCTCGGGCATCCTGCACCGGGAACCTATAAGGCATTCGTCAAGCTCGCTTCCATCCAGGAAGTGGACGGCGTGCCCAAGGCGACCGATATGATCCGGCTGTTAGTGAAAGCGCAGGAAGCCACAGCGCGCACGGCACGGCGACTCTTCCCACTGGTAGACAAGGCCAATGATCAGCCGACGGCGGATCTGCTGACCCAACGCCTGGAAGTGCACGAGAAAACCGCCTGGATGCTGCGCAGCCTGCTTGAAGCTTGAGCAGGTTCCGCGCTTGAGCAGATTCTGCTTCGGTTCACTCGCGGCTATGGACGCTTCGCTCTCACGCGTCACCACGCATGTGCAGTTGTCGCCCGCCCCGGAAGTGGCATACGTCCTCTACCGGGATTGTTGTCACCGCGGTCCGATGGGCCGGCGCCGTGCGCTTTCCACCGACGGCAAAGGCGTGCCGCGTTTAAACCAGGGGATCAAGCGGCCGGAGCGCCTTCCATCTCGGCGTTGCGAAAGACGACGACGTGGTCCACGTCAAGCCGGATGCCGATCCTTTCGCCGATGGCGTGGTTGTGGTGGCTCGGCACCAGCGACTGCACGCGCATGCCGCTAGGCAGGCGCAGCGTGTAGAGGAATTCCGCGCCGCGGAAGGCCTTCGAGACAACCTCCGCCTGGGTGGCGCTGGCATCGTCGTGCACGATGTCGTCCGGACGCAGCAGGACGGACACACGGCAGGCCCGCTCGCAGGCATCGCAGCCGATGAAGCATTCGGTCGGGATGTTGCCGCAAAGCGTGCCGAGCTCGATCTGCACTTCGCGGGCGTTCAGTACCTTGCCCGGCAGGAACACGCCCTGGCCGACGAAGTCCGCCACGAAGCGATTGCCCGGCCGATGGTAGAGGTTGTAAGGCGTGTCCCACTGCTGGATGCGGCCCTCCTGCAGGATGCCGATTTCGTCGGCCACGGCGAATGCCTCGTGCTGGTCGTGGGTGACCAAGATGGCGGTGATGCCGGCCTGCTTGATGATGTCGCGCACCTCGAGCGAAAGCCGTTCGCGCAGGTCCACATCGAGGTTGGAAAAAGGTTCGTCGAGCAACAGCAACTGCGGCTTGGGCGCCAGCGCCCGCGCCAGCGCCACACGCTGCTGCTGGCCGCCGGAGAGCTCGTGCGGGTATTTCCCGCCCGAACCGCCGAGGCCCACGGTTGCCAACAGCTCAGCCACGCGGACGCGACACTGCTCGCCGGACGCGCCGCGCAGGCCGAAAGCGATGTTATCGGCCACCGACAGGTGCGGGAACAAGGCATAGTCCTGAAACACCATGCCGATCTTGCGCTGTTCGGGCGGCAGATGCAGTGCCGGGCTGCTCACGATGACGCCGTTGAGACGGATTTCGCCGCGGCTGACGTGCTCGAAGCCGGCGATGGCCCGCAGCACGGTCGTCTTGCCGCAACCTGAAGGACCAAGCAGGCAGCCGATGGAACCCTGTTCCAGCGAGAGCGAGAGGGCATCCACCACCAGGTGACGGCCATAAGCGTAGGAGACTTCTTTCAGTTCGAGCAGTGGCATGGTTCCGGTTCTCGTATCGCCGATCGAATCCCCGCCCTTGTTGACCATGCCCGGTCAAGAGATGAGGGTCGGCGGACAACTCAATTATAATTCTCATTTCCTTCCGCCGCCGATCGTACCGCGTGCCAGCGACCACCACCGTTAGCGCCCAAGCCCTTGCCCGCGGCATCCGCCAACCGGGCGCTCTTGTCATCGCCGCGCTCCTCGTTGCCGCGCTGGCCGCGGCGCCTATCCTCAGCGTCTGGACCAACATCTTCGCCGGCGGCACCAGCGATACCTGGCGGCATCTCGCCTCCACCGTGCTGCCGGAGTACGTGGCGAACACCCTGTGGCTGTGTTTCGGTGTCGGCAGCGGCGTGATCGTCGTCGGCGTTTCCACGGCGTGGCTCGTCACCATGCACGATTTTCCGGGCCGGCGCCTGTTCCAGTGGGCGCTGGTCCTGCCGCTGGCCGTGCCGGCCTATGTCATGGCCTACACCTACACCGACCTGCTGCAGTTCGTCGGTCCGCTGCAAACCTGGTTGCGGGAGAGTTTCGGCTGGCACCAGGGCGACTACTGGTTTCCCGACGTGCGTTCCTTGGGTGGCGCCGTCGCCATGTTCATTTTCGTGCTCTATCCCTACGTCTATCTGCTCGCCCGCACGGCGTTTCTCGAGCGGGCGAGCGAAATGCTGGAAGTCGGCCGCTCGCTCGGCCTGGGGCCGTGGGCGAGCTTCTTCCGCATCTCGCTGCCCCTCGCGCGGCCGGCGGTGGCGGCGGGCGCGGCCCTGGCCCTGATGGAGACGCTGGCCGACTACGGCACCGTGGCCTACTTTGCGGTGCAGACCTTCACCACCGGCATCTACCGGGCGTGGTTCTCCCTGGGAGACCGGATCGCCGCCGCGCAGCTTTCGGCGGCCCTGCTCGGTTTCGTAGTGCTGGTGCTGCTCGCCGAGCGAACCAGCCGCGGCCGCGCCCGCTTTCACAACACCACCGGACGCAACCGGCCACAACCCGGCCGCAGGCTGTCCGGACCCAAGGCGACCGCAGCCGTGCTGGCCTGCGCCGTACCGCTCACCATCGGCTTCCTGGTTCCGGCGGGGATCCTGCTGAAGATGGCGCTGACCGAAGGCGATGCGCAGTTCGGCGCGCGCTTCCTGCAACTGGCCAGCAACAGCTTCACGCTGGCCGCCTCGACCTCGCTGCTGGCGGTGGGGCTGGCGCTGCTGCTGGCCTACGCCGCGCGCATTAGCCGCTGGCGTTGGGCGCAATTCATGAATCGCATGGTCGGGCTGGGCTACGCCGTTCCCGGTTCAGTCATCGCCGTCGGCGTGCTGATTCCCGTAACGCGCCTGGACAACTGGCTGGCCGCGTGGATCGGGGAAAGCTTCGGCACGAACCCGGGGCTGCTATTGACCGGCGGTATCGCGGCGCTGGTCTATGCCTACCTGGCGCGGTTCCTCGCCGTGGCCCTGCAGACCGTGGAGGCGAGCCTGGCCAGGATCACGCCCAGCATGGACGACGCGGCGCGCTCGCTCGGGCTTGGGCAGGGCGATACCCTGCGCCGGGTGCACCTGCCTCTATTGCGCGGCAGCCTGCTGAGCGGGGGCTTGCTGGTGTTCGTGGACGTGATGAAGGAGCTGCCGGCGACGCTCGTCATGCGTCCCTTCAACTTCGACACGCTGGCGACCCAGGCCTACATCCTGGCTTCAGACGAGCGTCTGGCGGAAGCCTCCACCGCGGCCCTGACCATCGTTGCCGTCGGCATCCTCCCCGTGATTGCGGTTTCGCGCAGCATCGCGCGGGCGCGGATGTGACGCGCGCGGCCTTTGCCCCGGTCGCAGCGAAAGCGCCGGCGCAGGTTGTGCGAGCCCTCAGCGGTCAAGGTTTTTTTCGCGGCCAGACGCTAGCGCCAGCCGGCCCGATCGAAAATCTTCTGCACTTGTGCGGTGTTTTTCGACAAGGTACCCACGTTCAAGCTGTCGGCCTTGAATTTTCCCAGCGATTCGAGTTCCGGGTTCTTCACCACGGCGCTCTTCACCACCGGCCATTCGTTGTTGCCGTTGGCGAAATAGGTCTGTGCCTGGTCGCTCGCCAGATATTCGAGGAACTTCACCGCAGCGTCCTGGTGCGGTGCCGTCTTCAGCATGCCGCCGCCGGAGACGTTGATGTGGGTGCCGAAACTCTTCTGGTTCGGCCAGATAATGCCGATACTCTCGACGACTTTCCTGTCCTCGGGCTTGGCGGAGCGCATCAAACGCACGATGTAGTAGGTGTTTGAAATCGCGACGCCGCATTCGCCCGCCGCCACAGCCTTGATCTGGTCCGTGTCACCGCCCTTCGGCGCGCGGGCGAAGTTGGCGACCAGGCCCTTGGCCCATTCCTCGGTCTTCGGTTCGCCCAGATGGTGGATCAGGGCCGACCCTAGCGACAGGTTGTAGGGATGGGAGCCGGCGCGCACGCAGACTTTGCCTTTCAGTCTCGGGTGAGCGAGGCCCTCGTAGGTCTGCACGTCGGCCGGGCTGACGCCGGCCTTGTTGTAGATGATGACGCGGGCGCGGGTGGAGAAAGCAAACCAGTCCGGCGCGCGCAGATGGTCGGGGATACGCTGTTCCAGCAGTCTGGATTTCACCGGCGCGAACAGGCCGAGGGCGTCGGCCTGGGCCAGACGGGCGGCGTCCACCGTAAGGAAGACATCGGCCGGGCTGTTGGCGCCCTCATTCTTGATGCGTTCGAGCAGTTCGTCCTCGTTGCCCTCTATGCGGTTGATCCTGATGCCGGTCTGTTTGGTGAAATCGGCGTAGAGCGCCTCGTCGGTCTGATAATGGCGGGCGGAATAGAGGTTCAGAACTTTTTCCTGGGCGAAGACGCTACCGGCGCCCAAGGCGAGGGCGAACAGCAGGACGGGCCGAAGGGCTTTCATATAAGTGCTCCTGTTTGCTGGTGTCGGACCCAGCATCATAATCGAACCATCCAGTCAATGCAAATCATTCTCATTTGGAAAGGTTGCGCCGCCAGCCGAAGCCTGGTCGTCCAGCGCCGTGCGCCGTTCAAGCGCCTCAACCGATCGCGCTGACTTGATAAATACTGGGCAGCCGTGTGACAACCCAGGGAAAGCTCTACTGCATTTGGGGTAATATGCTCCCAATAATCGCTCATCCTAATCGTCGGCGTTTTCCTGCATTCGCTCTCGATGAGTCCCCCATGACATTCAAGAAATTTCGTCTCGCATTTGCCACTGCCTGCGCGCTCGGCGCCGGACCTGCGCTAGCCGCCACCGAAATCGGCTGGTGGCACTCGATGACCGGAGCCTCGGGCGAGCGCGTCAACGAAATCGCGACCAAGTTCAACGCCTCACAATCGAATTACAAGGTAGTGCCGGTATTCAAGGGCGCGTATGACGAGTCGATGAACGCGGCGGTCGCGGCGTACCGCTCCGGCAAGGCCCCGCCCATCCGGCAGGTGTTCGAGATCGGCGCCGCCACCATGATGGCGGAGAGAAAGGCGTTCACGCCGGTGTACGAGGTGATGGCGCAGGCGGGCGAGAAATTCGACGCCAAGGCCTACATGCCGGCCATGACCAGCTACTACGGCGACACTCATGGACGCATGCTGTCGATGCCGTTCAACAGCTCCACCCCGGTGCTCTTCTACAACAAGGACGCGTTCAAGAAAGCGGGCCTGGATCCGAACAAGCCGCCCAAGACCTGGGACGAGATGCAGGAGGCCGCGCTCAAGCTCAAGGACGCCGGCATGACGTGCGGCTTCACCACCGGCAGGCAATCGTGGGTGCAACTGGAAAACATGAGTGCCTGGCATGACCAGGAATTCGCGACCAAGCAGAACGGCTTCGGCGGTTTCGACACCAAGCTGGTGTTCAACAACCAGATCCTGGTGCGCCATATCGCCAAGCTCTCCTCCTGGGTCAAGTCGGGCCTGTTTACCTACGCCGGCCGGGCGAACGAGCCCGAGGCGAAATTCTACGGCGGCAACTGCGCCATGCTGACCAGTTCTTCCACCGCCTACGCCGACATCAAGCGCAATGCCAAGTTCGAATTCGGCGTGTCGCAACTGCCGTACTACGACGACGTCAAGGGCGCGCCGCAAAACTCGATCATCGGCGGCGCGAGCCTGTGGGTGATGTCGGGCAAGAAACCGGCCGAGTACAAGGGCGTGGCGAAATTCTTCACCTTCCTTTCCTCGCCGGAAATCCAGGCCGACTGGCACCAGAAAACCGGCTATGTCCCGATCACCAAGGCGGCCTACGAGCTCACCAAGAAACAGGGCTTCTATGAAACCAACCCCGGCACCGACATTGCCATCCGGCAACTGCTGCTGAACAACCCGACCAAGGACTCCAAAGGCATCCGCCTGGGCAGTTTCGCGCAAATCCGCGGCATCATCGACGAGGAGCTGGAATCGGTATGGAGCCGGAAGAAGTCGCCCAAACAGGCGCTGGACGACGCGGTCGAGCGCGGCAACGCCGAGTTGCGCAAGTTCGAGCGCGCCAACAAGGCAGGTGGGCGCTGAACCCCGCTGGGTCGAAAGCAGGATGAACGGCCCCATGAAACCCTGGCCCTATCCGCGCATCATCGCCCACCGCGGCGGCGGCACGCTCGCTCCGGAAAACACGCTGGGCGGCATGCGCAAGGCGAAGGAACTAGGTTTTGCCGGCGTCGAATTCGACGTCATGCTGGCGGCAGATGCCACACCCATCCTGATGCACGATGAGACGCTGGAGCGCACCACCGACGGCCGCGGCGCCGTGGCCGCGACCGCATATCGCGATATGCTCAAGCTCGACGCCGGCAGTTGGTACTCGCGCGAGCACGCGGGCGAACCGGTGCCGAGCTTCGAGCGCGCGGGCAGGCTCTGCATCGCGCTGGGACTCTGGGCCAACGTCGAGATAAAACCGACCGCGGGCTTCGAAACCGAAACCGGCACCGCGGCGGCGCTGCTCGCGCGCGCGCTTTGGCGCCGCGCGCCGGTGCAGCCCCTGCTGTCCTCGTTCCAGCCGCCGGCGCTGGCCGCGGCCAAAGAGGCCGCGCCCGAGCTACCGCGCGGCGCGCTGACCAAGAGCATCGCGCCGGACTGGCAATCGCGGATGCAGGAATTCGGCTGCGTGTCCCTGCACTGCGATTACCGCACGCTGCTGCCGCGGCAGGCGCGCGCGGTGCGCGACGCGGGCTACTGGCTGTTGTGTTACACCGTCAACGATCCCGCGACCCTGCGCGTGCTGTTCGATTGGGGCGTCGATGCCATCGTCACCGACCGGCTGGACCTGATTCCGCCCGATTTCAGATAACCGTCCCGGTTTGCAAAGTCCCGCGGGCTGTCTCAGAATGGCTGAACCTGAACCCGTCGTGGACTTGGGTGAGCATCAGGGAATGGATCCGCCCGGCTTGTAACGAAGGCTTACAATTTCCGGGTCAACTCCAGGCTGCCCGGTGCGTTTTTGCCACCATGGGAGAACGTCTCCCGCTATATAAAGGAGTTGCAAATGTCCAAGTTCAAGACCAGTATCGCCGCCCTGGTGATCGCCGCCCTGCCCGCATTGGCATTCGCTCAAGCCACGCCGGCTACCCCTGCCACTCCGGGGATCGACAAGCGCCAGGCCGAACAGCAAAAGCGTATCGACCAGGGCGTGAAGTCCGGCCAACTTACCGGCCGCGAAGCCGCCAGGCTGGAAAAAGGCCAGGCCAAGGTGCAGCGCATGGAAGACAAGGCCAAAGCCGACGGCGTGGTAACGGCGAAAGAGCGCAAGCAAATCACGCACGAGCAGGACAAGCAGAGCCGGCGCATCGCGCGCGAGAAGCACGACCGGCAGCGCAAGTAAGCTGCAGCCAAGGACCGACCAGAACCCGGGTTGGCCCCGGGCGTTATGCGCTTATTTGTCGATCGCGGGATGATTTTGGTACCATCACATTATTGGTAGGAAATGCCCATGGGCGTTTCACTAAAATCACTTGGTATCGATCGGCTCAGCGTTGCGGAGCGCCTGCTTCTCGTTGAAGAACTTTGGGATAGCATTGCTGCTGCTACCCCGCTGACAGACGCTCAACGTGCCGAACTCGATCGTCGCCTAGCAGACCACGAAGCCAATCCTGACGACGTAGTTTCTTAGGAAGAAGTTCAATCCTCTATCACCAACCGCTTGTTGAGTTCCGAGAACTACGCGCCTAATTGGGTAAGGGCCGGCTTCTAATCGGCCCTCCCCACACCACCCGGCATGCGGGTCCGCACCGGGCGGTTCACGTACAGGGAGTACGCGCCGCACTCAGGCGTAAGATAACGAAAGCTTGGTATGCCTATCTCGACTGAACGGCTGGATACCGGGGCGGGCGGCGGCTTTCTCCCGGACCGGGGCTATATCGCGGAACTTGCTCGGCCATGGAAGCTTCTTAGCTTGGCGATCGGAATGGGATGGTTACTCTTTGGCGCTCTGAATTACGGCATCTCGGACTGGGATGTCGGAATCAGCATCCTGATGGGTGGCCTGACGTACGTGTTCGCGCCCTGGAGCGTCGGAACAATCCTCGCCGCTATCCGGCGAAGGCCGCGCGGCTGGATTCTCAGGATCGTCACAGCGCTTTTCGTCGCATGGATCGTGGTGGACGGTATCTATGTGCTCTATCACACCATGATGGGCAACGAGATGTTCCGCATTGAGAACTTCTACGCTTCCTCCGCGCTATACTTGCTGGCCGGCTCGATCTGGCTTTATCGTGGGTCTTTGCGCGAATTCCTGACGAATGTGCGAGACCTCTTCCGTAGTACCGTCTAACCTCCAAATCGAGGAGGACGCTGCGATAGCGGCGCCGCGCTTGCTGGCTCGCGCTCCTCATTCGGAACGTTGAGGCTGTGCAAAAACCCTGGCACGGAAATTTCCGATGAATTCACTCACCAAACGGTCTCTCAGATCGATCTACAATCGACGATCGCGTGCTTGGGAGAGGTTCAAGGACTCCCGAAAAACACCCCCTTTCGCTCGCGAAGGGGTTTTTGCACAGCCTCGTTAGATTTCATGAACCTCTCAGACGACCAGCTCCAACTTTATGCTGAGCTCAATGAAAGCGATGTCGCAGTACCTGCCAGCCACTAGTAACCGATTGCTTGTCGGTATCGTAGTCGTGGCTGCAGCAATCTATGGACTTCTCGCAGTTGTCCTCACGCTCAACATCATTAGGGCGCCACTCGCGCTATTGGGCGTACTTCTCCTCGCCACACTTTCCTGGGGTATGTGGCGCTTGAAGCAATGGGCGCGATGGATAACTGTCGGTGCCATTTGGATTGGAATAATCGTGATTCCGATCGGCGTTCTCAATCCGTTCGCTGCAATGGATTGGGAAGGAGGTGCGCCGCGATGGGAAGTCCTGGCTTTCTGGATAGCATTGGGGGTCGCGTTCGGCTTATTCGTCCTGCATATCCTCGGGAAGCACAAGGGGGAATTTAAGTGGTAGGGACAGCGCACTCTAACCGCGCGCCGCAAACTGACGCGCGTGGTGCAGCGTACTTCGATCAACCATCGCAGCCGCGCGGTTGAACGCGGACTATAAGGACTTCCCCGGAACGTTAGGTCGCTTCTGGCGGGCGTCCAGCGAACAGCGCCGCAGGATTCGCCCAATGAATCGTCCCGAATAACCGGTACATAGCCAGGAGCAGTCCATCAGTGCCGTTCGCCACCGAGGGTCAAGCGCGAAGCAAGGCCTGCCCTTCGAGGTAGCGCAGCAACTGCGCGCTTAGGTCGGGCGCGAGGCAGTCGAACACCTTCGACTCCTCCATTCCCCGCAGCCAAGTGAGCTGGCGCTTGGCCAGTTGCCGCGTGGCGTAGATGCCGCGGTCGCGCAGCGTGGCGCGGTCATACGCACCTTCAAGATGTTCCCAGGCCTGGCGGTAGCCGACGCAGCGCATCGATGGCAGGCCGGGGTCGAGAGCATATTTCTCTCGCAGGCCGGCGAGTTCCTCGACCAGACCCGCTGCGAGCATGGCTTCGAAGCGCAACTCGATGCGCCGGTGTAAAGCCGCGCGGTCTGACGGAACCAGTGCCAGCGGCACGAAACTGTACTGCGCCGGAGCAGCCACGCGCGCACCCTGCAACGCCGACAGCGGCCTGCCGGCTATGCGAAAAACTTCGAGCGCGCGCTGGATGCGTTGCGCGTCGCCGGGTTTCAGCCGGGCAGCCGCAGGCGCGTCGATGCGCGCCAGTTCCGCATGCAACGCGGGCCAGCCTTTTTCTCTCGCCTCAACTTCGATCGTGGCGCGAACCGCGGCGTCGGCCGGCGGCAGACGGGACAGCCCCTCGCGCAGTGCCTTGAAGTAAAGCATGGTGCCGCCGGCCAAGAGCGGCACGCGGCCGCGGCCGGCGATCTCCCGCATCAGGCGCGTCGCATCGCTGCGAAACTGTGCCGCCGAATAGCTCTGGTCGGGATCGATCACGTCGATCAGATGATGCGGCGCCGCGGCACGCTCGGCGGCCTTGGGCTTGGCCGTGCCTACGTCCATGTCGCGGTACACCTGCGCCGAATCCACGCTGACGATCTCGACCGGAAAACGCGCCGCGATCTCGAGCGCCAGCGCGGTCTTGCCGCTGGCGGTGGGCCCCATCAGCAAGATTGCAGGCGGCAATCCCGCCGGTAATGAACAGGTCATGCGACGAATGGTCGATTCAGAGAAATTACGCAGCCGCGCCGCGCCGGCGACGCGCCTCATAGGCCTGCAAATGGCAATACGCCGTCGCGAGCATGCGCGCGTCGGCGCCGGCAGCGCGTGCATGCCGCAGCATGTCGCCGACGATGTGATCGGCCTCGACGCGCCCGCCGGTCTCGATGTCGCGCAGCATGGAGGCGGTGAACGCCGAACCGCGTACGAACAGCATGCTCTCCGTCTGCCGCATGGATTCGGCGCGCGGCGCATGGCCGGCCGCGCCTGCGGCAGTCGCGCAGGCGGACAGCGCTTCGCGCATCAACGCCTCCCCGTCCCCGGTGCTGAGGATCTCGCCCACGCTGGCGCGCATCAGGCAGGTCATCGCGGCAAGACTCGCCAACAGCACGAACTTCTCCCACATATCCTGCTCGATGTCTGCGCTGACGCCGCATTCGATCGAGACACGCGCGTAGGCTTGCGCCAGTTCCTGCAGCAAGTCCTTGGCGTGCGCATGATTGCCCGCGCGCGGGCCGCAGTTGATGCGCTGGAATTGGCTGAGATGGCGGATGCTGCCATCCGCGTCCAGGGTCGAGGCGATATGACAGGTTCCGCCGAGCACGCGCGCGCTGCCGAAAGCCTGCTCCATCCTGGCGAGGTGCGCCATGCCATTGAGCAAGGGCAGGATCAGGGTGTTCGGTCCCATGGCAGCGTCAATGGAGACTATCGATGCGTCGAGGTCATAGGCCTTGCATGACAGGATCGCCAGGTCGTAATCTGGCCGCACCGTCTCCTCGAGCACGGTGCGCACGGAAAGCTGCGCATCGCCCAGCGGGCTCTTGATCACCAGGCCGGCCTGCGCCAGCTTTCGCGCGCGCTGCGGCCGCACCAGAAAAGTCACGTCGGCGCCGGCCTGCGCCAGCCGGCCGCCGAAATAGCCGCCGACCGCGCCGGCGCCGAGTACTAACACCTTCATTGCCGCTCTCCAATCGTCACGTTCAACGTCCACGCAAAAACAGCTTGTCCAGATCGGCCATGCTCATCTGATACCAGGTGGGCCGGCCGTGATTGCACTGGCCGGAGCGTTCTGTCACTTCCATTTCGCGCAGCAGCGCATTCATCTCGGTCAGCGTCAGTGGCCGGTGCGCGCGCACCGCGCCATGGCAGGCCATGGTCGAGAGCAGTTCGTGCTGGTGCTCGGTGAGCACGCGGCTGCCGCCGAACTCGCGCACCTCCGCGAGCAACGCATGCGCCAGGTCGGCGACGTCCGCGGACGCGAGCATGGACGGGACCGCGCGCACCGCCAGCGCCGTCGGGGACAAGGGCGCGATATCGAAGCCGAGCTGCTGCAGCACGGCGGC
>JACRAS010000237.1 GCA_016234705.1 Betaproteobacteria bacterium
GGATTGCATCTTGCGAGTAGACTTCTTCATGGTGGTTGAGCTTTCTTGGTTTCAGGTTGAGGATGTCGAGAACCCGCATTCTGGGCCCACGACTGCTTCAACCACCAACTCAACCTTCAACTATGTTCGGGACACCGCCCGCCCGTTAACAGCTCCTAAAGTTAATTTTAGAATGCGCTCTTAGTATGCATATCCGCAACTGGATGGCGCTAGTCCACGACGTGGCTGCGGCGATGATCGCCTGGTATCTCGCCTATTGGCTGCGCTTCAATACCGAAATACCGCAGTTCAACGTCCCTAATATGGTGGCTTCCATGCTCTGGGTAGTGCCGCTGCAGGCGCTCATTTTCTTCGGCGCCGGCATGTATCGCGGCATGTGGCGCTATGCCAGCGTGCCCGACCTGCAGCGCATAGCAGCAGCGGTGGTGGTTTCGACCCTGGCGATTGCCTTGATGCTGGTGATGCTGCCGCCGCAGCAGCCGCCGGTGCCGCGCTCGGTGATGCTGCTCGATCCGATGTTGCTGATCATGCTGCTGGGCGGCAGCCGGCTCGGCTACCGCGTCTGGAAAGAACGCCGCCTGCGCAACCTGCTCGGCTCGCCCGGAAGGCCGGTCGTAATATTGGGGGCGGGCGACGCCGCCGCCGACCTCTTAAAGAATCTGGCGCGCGCCGGCGACTGGCGCGTGCTTGGTCTCTTAGACGACAACCCGGCCAAGCGCGGCCGCCAGATCCAGGGCGTGAACGTCCTCGGCGCACTCGACGAGCTGGTAGCCCTTGCCCCCAGCCTGGGCGTAGAGCGGGCCATTATCGCCATGCCCTCGGCCTCGCACCAGTCGCGCCGGCGCGCGCTCGAAATTTGCCGCCGCGCCGGCGTGGAAGCCCTGACCGTGCCCTCGTATCAGGACCTCATGAGCGGCAAGGTCACGGTGTCGCAGGTGCGCAACGTCGAACTCGACGACCTGCTCGGCCGCGACCCGGTGCTGCTGGACGAAAGCCGCCTGCAACAGTGGATCCGCGGCCGCAGCATCATGGTCACCGGCGCCGGCGGATCGATCGGCTCGGAGTTGTGCCGGCAGATCGCGCGCTTCGAGCCGGCGCAGTTGGTGCTATTCGAGCACAACGAGTTCGCGCTCTACCGCATGGAGCAGGAATTCGCCGAGCAGCACCCAGGGATCGGCTTGAAATGCGTCATCGGCGATGTCAAGAATGCCGCGCGCGTGGCCGAAGCGCTCACCAAGCACCGCCCCGAGATCGTGTTTCACGCAGCGGCCTACAAGCATGTGCCGCTGATGGAGCAGGGCAACGCCTGGGAAGCAATCCAGAACAATGTGCTCGGTACCTGGCGCGTGGCCGAGGCGGCCATCGCGCATGGGGTGGAGAAATTCGTGCTCGTCTCCACCGACAAGGCGGTCAACCCGGCCAACGTGATGGGGGCGACGAAGCGCCTGGCGGAAATCGTCTGCCAGGGACTGCAGGCCGGGAACGCTACCCGCTTCGTCATCGTGCGCTTCGGCAACGTGCTCGGCAGCACCGGCAGCGTGATCCCGAAGTTCCGCGAGCAGATCGCGCGCGGCGGCCCGGTCACCGTAACGCACCCCGAGATCACGCGCTATTTCATGTCGATCGCGGAAGCGGCGCAACTGGTGCTGCAAGCGGGACTGATGGGAGCGGGCGCGGAGATATTCGTGCTCGACATGGGCGAGGCGGTGAAAATCGTCGACTTGGCGCGCGAACTGATCCGGCTGTCCGGCTACGGCGAGTCGGATATCGGCATCGAATTCATAGGTCTTCGGCCCGGCGAAAAACTGTACGAGGAATTACTCGCGGACGACGAGCTTACCCAGAGCACGCCGCACCCAAAACTGCGCATCGCCAAGTCGCGCCCGGCACCCGATACCGCATGGATGCATGAGCTCTTCGACTGGTTGCAACAGGGCAAGACCGGGGCCGAACAGGTTCGGCGCGAGCTTGCCGCACGCGTTCCCGAGTACACTCCGCAGGCTAGGAGTACCTGACAAAACGAGGGGATATCCCCCGAGGGGACTTTCCCCTCAACGGGGATCGAGACCTTCGGGGCGCATCCCCTCGCGCCCCCTAACTCTGACTTTATTTTTTTACTGAATGTGCCTTGTCGCGGCTTTCAGGCTGCATAGATGAGCTTCAGGTCCGGGACGATAGCATCCCGGCGGAAAGGGTTGCGCAGGATTTCCGGCGTGACGATGTCCACCTTGCGGCCCCCGAACGCAGCCGAAAATTCGTCTTGCATCGCCGTGATGTCGGATAGCGCGGCGCCGCTGTCCGGCGAGAATTCGACCATCAGGTCCACATCGCTCCCGGACGTCAACTCGTTTCTGGACGCCGAGCCGAACAGGCTCAGTCTAGCGATGCCGTACTTGTGGCACAGCGCCGCGAGCTTGGTCTGGGAGATGCGCAGCTTTTCCGAAACCGGCTTTGACCCCTTTGACGTTGAGCTTATGGACGCGGATTTTGACCCATAGGTCGGCACAGGCGAGCGCAAGGTCGGCGTCGCTTCCGCCGGTTCCCACAATGCCGAGATAGGCAAGGCCCACAGCTTGTCGGCGAAAGGCAAACGCTGCTCGCCGAGATAGAGCACCACACCGCCCGCGAATTTTTCGCCGCCGGCTTCGGCGAGCGCGCGCAAGCCGCTGAAGTCGCCCTGGTTCACGTTTGCGGAGGCTTTGACCTCGATGCCTGCGATGCGCTGGTCCGGCGCTTCGAGCACCAGGTCCACCTCCTGCCCGGCCGCGGTGCGAAAGTGATAGGGCGTGGCTGCATGGCGGCTCCAACCCAGAAGCGTGCGAACTTCCTGCACCACGAAAGTTTCCAGCAGCGGTCGGAGATTGGGCGACTGCGCCAGTGCGGGCGCGTCCACGTCGCCGCGCAGATGAGCAGCCAAGCCCGAATCCAGCAAATGAATCTTGGGCGATTTCACCAAGCGCTTGCCGATGTTGTTGGACCACGCAGGCAGAGGCTGAAAAATAAATGTGGCCTGCAGCAGCGCGAGATAGCGCCGCAGCGTGGAATGTGCGATGCCGGCCGCACGGGAAACTTCCGACATGTTCAGCAACGCGCCGGAGCGGGCCGCCAGCAGCGCGAGCAGCCGCGGCATGCCGGTCAGCCCATCGATGTTAGCCAGGTCGCGCACGTCGCGCTGCAGCAGGCTTGCGACATAGCCGCGAAACCAGGCATCGCGCCGCTCGCCCGGAGGACGCGCCACGGCCTCGGGAAAGCCGCCTGCGATCACGCGCTCGCATACACCCTCGCGGTCGAGCGTCAGCGAACCGGTCTGCCACGGCGCGGCGTCGAACAGCGCGTCCACCAGATTGGCTTCGTTGTCCGCCAGTTCGCCCTGCGACAAGGGGTGCAGCGGCAGGATTTCCATTCGCCCCGCCAGGGGCTCCGCCAGGCGGGGCAGCAAGAGCACATTGGCCGAGCCGGTAAGCAGGAACCTCCCCGGACGGCCATCCGCGTCCACCACCCACTTGATCGCCGAGAACAGCTCGGGCGCGTGCTGCACTTCGTCGATTACCATGAAAGCGCCCGCCGCCCGGATCAGCGCGGACGGGTCGGAGCGGGCCAGCCCAGCGGTGGCCGGGTCATCCAGCGTCAAATACTGCCCGTCGCGCTGCCCAGCCACTTGCTGCACCAGCGTGCTCTTGCCGGTCTGGCGGGCGCCGTTCAACAGCACTACGCGGGTATCCGCCAGGGCAGCTTGAAGATTATGTTGGATAAATCGCCGGTACATGGATATATAATAGCCATATAATGGCTAATTTGCAAACAAAGCCCGCCGCGACAAAGCCGGATATTGAATTGACGTAGCTCACGTGGTGAGCTGAATGAACGACACGATGCGCATACCATGAGCGTGCAAAGGAATCGGAGCAAGCCATGCCAATCAAGCAAGTCCTGACCTCTCAGCGCGTTCCGGTCAAAATCTGGACGGACGATGTCGATGAGAAATCGAAGCAACAGTTGGCCAATATCGCAAGCCTGCCCTTCATCCACCATCACGTCGCCGCCATGCCGGACGCGCATCTCGGCATTGGCGCGACAATCGGCTCGGTGATCGCCACCCGCAAGGCGATCATCCCGGCCGCCGTGGGCGTCGATATCGGTTGCGGCATGGTTGCCTGCCGGCTCTCGATCACGGGAAACGAACTGGACGAGAAATCGCTCAAGAAAGTGTTCGGCCAGATCAGCCGCGATGTCCCGATGGGGCGTGAGCAGCATCGTGACGAGCGCGCGCTCGTCGAGGCTGCCGCGCCGTTCGCTTCGCGACTGGACGCCATGACGCAAAAGCATCCGCAACTGCTCAAGGCCTTCGGCAAGTTCTCAAAATGGGTGAACCAGTTGGGCACTCTGGGTGGCGGCAATCACTTCATCGAGATTTGCCTGGATGAGTCGAACCAGGTCTGGGTGATGCTGCACTCGGGCAGTCGCGGTATCGGCAATGCGCTGGCCGGCTATTTCATCGAGTTGGCGCGGCAGGACATGGAACGCCGGATGATTCAACTGCCGGATCGCGATCTCGCCTACTTCGCGGAAGGCAGCGAGCATTTCGGGGACTACGTCGAAGCAGTGACTTGGGCGCAGGAATACGCGATGCAGAACCGGCGCGAGATGGTCGATCTGGTGCTGGCGGCGCTCGCGCGTCACCTGCCTGCCTTCGACGTGACCGGCGAAGTGGTGAACTGCCATCACAACTACGTGGCGGTCGAGCATCACTACGGCGCGGATGTATGGGTCACGCGCAAGGGTGCGATCCGCGCGCGCGAGGGTGATCCGGGCATCATCCCGGGGAGCATGGGCGCGCGCAGCTACATCGTGCTCGGCAAGGGGAACGCGGAAAGTTTTACCTCCTGCGCGCATGGCGCGGGTCGCAGGATGAGCCGCACCGCCGCCGCCAAGCAGTTTTCGGCGGCCGATCTAGCGCGCCAGACCGAAGGCGTGATCTGTCGCAAGGACAAAGGCGTGGTCGATGAGATTCCCGGCGCCTACAAGGACATCGATACGGTGATGGCGAATCAGTCCGATCTGGTCGATGTGGTGCACACCTTGAAACAGGTGGTGTGCGTGAAGGGATAGACGTCCGATCGACGGCCTCGCGCCGCGCGGCCCGTACCGCGCTGCCCGCCGGCTCCAAGGGCTGCGATCAAATGCTCAGGCAAAGCGGGGCGAGCGTAGATAGCGCGGGTCCGGCGCCACAATCTGTAACTTTATTTTGCCGTTACGGGTGCTCTTCCTTGCTCTGCGGCACACGGCCATGCCAAATTGGGTAAGTTGCCCTAGCTCTCCAGCCGCAATTCCCGCAACGCCTGCAGCGCCGCGGCCAGACTGATATCCGCGGCATTGCGGCTCTCGGGTTGCAACAAGCGGTAAGGCACGCCCCACGGATGCCAGCGCCCCGCGTCCGAGTCGCCGAAAAAACACAGGACGGGCTTACCCAGGGCGGCGGCGATGTGCATGGCGCCGCCGTCGCTGCAGATCACAGTGTCCGCAAGCGACAGCGCCGCCGCCAGATCTTTTAGTTCCTGCGTCGGATAGGCCAACAGCGGCAGACTGCCGGCTGCGTCCATGATTGCCTGCGCCTTGGCGTCGTCCCCCGGATGCTGCGGGTGATCGGCCGCGCCAGGCGACCAGAGCAAAAGGAAATCCGCCTCTTGGCCAAGTGCGTGCATCAGCTCGGCAAAACGCTCGGCCGGCCAGCGCTGGCTGGGCTTGCGTGCACTGATGTGCAGCGCAATCAGCTTGCGCACCGGGTCGCGCGGCCTGAGCGCGGCGCTCACTCGTTCGCGCGCAGCCGCGTCCACCGCCATACTGAGCTTGCCCGGCGCACTCTCTATGCCGAATAGCTTCGCCAACCGAAACACCTGTTCCACTTCGTGCAATGCATCTTCCGTGGAATGGGGCAGTGTAAGGTCCACCGATCCCGTCGGCTCGGCATAGCCCGCGATATGCGCCGGCGCGATCCAGCGCGCGAGGAGCAGCGCGCTCGCGCCCGGATGCGGCGCGGCGAGCAATACATAGTCGAAACGCTGCGCCCGCAGTTTCAGCAGCAGCAACAGCTTATCCCGATAGATCGCCGCACGGCTCTGGCCGGGCAAGCGGTGCTTGGCTTTGGCGTAGGCGTATACCGCGTCGACATCCGGGTGTCCCTCGAGCGCCTGCCGGTTATAAGTGTTGACCAGCGCGGCGATATGCGCGCGCGGATAGCGCAGGCGCAAGGCGCTGATCAAAGGCGTGGTGCAGACGAGATCGCCGATGTTGTCGCGGCGGATGAGCAGAATCTTCGGCGCCTGTGGATTTGAGGGGCTCATGCTGCGCTCGCCATCGTTTGCAGTACCCGCGTCAAGTCGATGGCGCGCCGCGCCCAGGTGTACTGCCGTGCTTTGGCGCGCACCCGCGCGGACAGCGCGCGCGCGAGGTCCGGATCTGCTGCCAGCCGGCGCAGCCCCGCAGCCAGCGAATGCGCATCGCCCGGCCGGATCCAGACCGCCTCATCCTCGGCGAGAATTTCACGCACCGCCGGCAGGTCGCTGGCGACGATGGCGCAGCCCGCTGCCATGTATTCGAACAGTTTGATCGGCGAGGTAAAGGCGCTGTCGGCATCGGCCCGGTTGGGCAATACCGCGATGCAGGCTTGTTCCAAAGCCTGCGCCACGCGCCGCGGCGAAACGCGCCCGGCGAACTCCAGCTCGGCGCCACCCGCGAGCGAGCGCTCGCGCAGTTTGCGTATACTGACCTCATCGCCGCCAAACAGACTAATGCGCAGACCCGGCAGTTCGCGCGCCGCCACCACCAGATCGTCCACGCCTTTCCAGCCGAAAAAACTGCCCGCGTAGACAATGCGCTCGGCGCAATGGGCCCAGTCCTTTTCCGGAATCAGGCTGCGAAAGTCGACCCCATTCGGAATGACCGCGATAGTGCGTATCAGGCCGTAGCGCTCGCTCAGACGTTCCGCGGTCGCGCGCGAATTCGCCACCACGGCCTGCGCGCTTTGCGCCACCCGGCGCTCCAGCGCAACAGTCTGCGCCTGCCGCCGCGCAGGCGCCGTATCGGCAAACACCTCATGCGCCTCGTACAGCAGTGGAATGCGCGGAAAACGCTCGAGCAGCGACTGCGCGATTTTCAGGTGCCGCACCATGACTACGTCCGGGCAGCGCGCATGCATATGCCGCGCCAGACGCGCGGCGAAGAACCGGTTCGAGTGTATCCCGTCCAGGGGCCAGGGCAGGCTGCGCGACAATGGCGTGAGCGCTACGTTCCGTGGGCGGGCGAGATCGTTGGCTTCGAACGGATCGCTGTCGCCGGACACATGACACAGATCTACGTCTAATCCTTGTTCGGCCAACCCCCGCACCGTATTCACCACCTGCAGGCCGCGCGCCCGCGGCAGCGGCAAAGGCTCGGGGAATGCGTAGAGCAGCTTCATCTTGACGCTCGCGTCAGCTCGTCGAGCTCTTGCTGCACCCATGCGTGCCCGGCCAGAAACGCGCGTCGTTCATTCTCGCTCTCTTCGATGAAACGGTCGAATTCGTGCGTGCTCACTCTGCGGCCATACTTGGATGGACTGGCGGCTTCACCGGCGAAGATCGAATCAAAAGCGGCGCTGCCGACCTCGTGATTGAAATGCCCGGCGTCCTGCCACAGTCGCTTTGGCATGGCGATCCCGGCGCGCACGCGTTCGGCATTGATCTCACGATAGCCATGGAAGTCCCACACCTCGACCAGCGGCGAGTCGGCCCCCGCTTCTTCCTCGACCAGCGAAACGATGTTCCACAATTCGCTCCAGCGCGCTTCCAGCTCGCCGCAGCGCCGTTCCATTTCGTAGTGCAGCACGTGCTTGGGATAGATGAGGAGAACAAGCCGGACATTCTTTTCCAATGCCAGCCGGACGATGCCGCGCAGACCCGCGGTCGAGGCGTCCGCCGGCGGCTTGGCTCGGTTCACCAGCCGAACGTCCAATCCGCGGTCCCGCTGTGGCGCCTGGCACAGGTGGCTGCGCAATTCGTTGGCGAAATTGACCACGATGTCCTCATCGCCGCGTAGTTTTTCATCAAAGCGCTTGAAATACCACATGCCCTCCGCGGTCACGCGCGGCTTGCCGTCCTGGCGGCGTAAAGTCTCCCACGAGGCGCTGAGGGCATTCTGCGAGAACAGCAGCTTGGCGTAATCCGCGTCGCCGAGATTCGCATAGCCATCACAGGATGCGGCGGTGCTGCCGGACACTCCGAGCACCAGGCGATTCAAACCGGGTTGCCTCAAAGCGTACAGCGCATAGCAATATACTTCCGTCCACGCCCCTCCCGACACCGACAGATTGTAGGGTTTGAGTCTGCCGCCATCGGTGAGTCCGGCGTGAGTCGCAGGCAACCCTACTTCCGCATACGAGCTGCCCAGAATTATCGCATTGGGACGCAGCTTGGATACCAGCGCGGATTTCACCAGGCGCTCGTTCCTGGGAAAGCGCGGCTTGTCCAGGTTGAATCCGCGGATCTCGATATCGCGAAAATACCAGAACGGATCGACGACTCGGTTGAACGCGCCGGCTGCCGCGAGCAATAGCAACAGCGCAGCGAGCAGTGCGTGCGTATAGCGCTTGGGGCTCATGTCAGAACTGGAAGTAGATGAACTCGCTGAACCCGGTGATCGACAGCAGCGCGTAGATGCCGAGTCCGGCCGTAACGGCGAGCCAGACCAGGCTCGGCCTCCACGCCAAATTCCACGCCGATGCGCCCGGCGTAATCGGGCGGTATCCCGGCGACACCAGGCCGGGCCGGTACGCGGCCATGAGTTCCTGGGTGTTCGGCAATGCCCAGCAGATGAGGAGCAATATCCAAATCCAGTTCACTTGAGTGCCGGCCTGGAAATAGCTCATCTCGGCGAAGCGCACGCCGTGCTCGATCAGCCAGTTCCCGAAAGCGCCCCAGTACTTGAGCCAGCGCTGGGGCAAAATGAAGCCGTTCATCCCCGCCATGCCCTTGAGCATGGCGAGCGCGGCATGGAAATCGGCGGCGCGAAAAAACACCCAGGCCACGACCACGGCGGTGAAAGTGAGGAGTCGCGCGAACACCTGCCAGCCCGGCAAGCGCTCCGGCTTGAAGCGAAGCGCGCGGCACAGCGATCGCCAAGCGTGATTGAGCGCGAGATAGACGCCGTGCAGCGCGCCCCAGCAGACGAAGGTCCAGCCCGCGCCGTGCCACAAACCGCCGATCAACATCGTCAGGAACAGGTTCAGATGCCGGCGCACAGCGCCCTTGCGGTTCCCACCGAGCGAGAAATAAAGATAGTCGCGCAGGAAGCGCGACAGGGTGATGTGCCAGCGGCGCCAGAAATCGATGACGCTCGCGGACTTGTAGGGCGAGTCGAAATTGAGCGGCAGCACGATGCCGAACATGCGCGACAGGCCGATCGCCATGTCCGAATAGCCGGAGAAATCGAAATAGATCTGAAAAGCGTAGGCGAGCGCCGCGCCCCAGGCATCGAGCAAGGTCGGCGCGGCGCCCGCCGCAGCCGCGTTGAACGCCGGTGCCACATATTCGGCGACGCCGTCGGCGATCACCGTCTTCTTGTACAGGCCGATCAGGAACAAGGTCAGGCCGGCGGCGACGTTTTCCCATTGCAGGCGATACACCGCGCTGTCTCGAAACTGCGGCATCATCTCCCGATGGTGCAGGATCGGACCCGCGATCAAATGCGGAAAGTAAGTCACGAACAGGCAGTAGTGGATGAAGCTGTACTCCTTCGCCTCGCCCCTGCGGGCATCGACCAGGAAGGCGATCTGGGTGAAGGTGAAAAAAGAGATGCCGAGCGGCAGCACGATCTCGGCGGCGGCGAGCGGCGCGCCGGTGAGTCCGCCCAGGTTGGCCAGAAAGAAATTGGTGTACTTGTAGTAGCCGAGCAGCAGCAAATTGGCCGCGACCGCCGCTGCCAGCAGACGCCCGGCCTCTCCTTCCCGGCCCGCCGCGTGCAAGCGCGCGAGTTTGGTTCCGAACGAAAAATTGAAACCGATCGAGGCGAGCAGCAGGATTACGTAGACCGGATTCCACCAGCCGTAAAAGAAAATCGAACTTGCCGCGAGCCAGGCCGCCGCGAGCCGGTGCGTGTGCCTGCCTACGAGGAAAAATCCGAACAGCGCGACCGGCAGAAACAGGAAGATGAACGCAAAGGAATTGAACAGCAAAACGACGTCCCGTTTCCTGGTTGACCGCGTGGTTGACCGGCAGGCCTCCGGATGGCGCCCCTGCCCGAGGCAGAATCAGGTTCGACCAGCCGCAATCATACGCGAGCAGGGCATCCGCCGCAGCTCGCACGGCTTTGGAACTCTCGGAACAGACTATTGATGCAGCGCTCAAGCGCGGTCAGGACTTGGCGAAGGCAGAACATCGGGCGGTAGGAGCCCGCTTGGATGCTGCTCGCGGTCGCCTGGCGATCGAGTTTGATAACGGAGTGGAAATGTCTACCCCGATTTCCCTTTTGTCCCCGACGCTCGCCGGCGCAGACAACAAGAAACTGGCCGACGTTCGCTTAGAAGGCGGTGGCTACGACTTGTATTGGCCGGCGTTGGATGAAGGCCTATTCATTCCCGAGCTGTGCGCTGAAATAACATACGGCAAGCTTGCCGCTTAAGCTGTCAGCAGGTTTACGTGGACTTCAGAAGCTCGGAAGGCTTTGTAGAATCCGCGGAACGATCAAATTCAAAGGTGCCCTTCAAGACCATTTCGTAGTCGCCTTTGTTTCCAACAGTTTCGTTGTTTCGGTGATTTCGGCACCTCCTTCGACGATTCAGACTAAAGCAGAAAACCGCTACCGCCCATTTCCGCAACCTCGGCTGGGGTCCGCCGATCGGCTTGGTCATCTTTCCAGTCCACCACGGTCGGCTCTTATGCTAACGCCAAATTCACGCAACTCCGGCAAGCGCCCCTAACCGATAGTGTGACCGGGCGACCTTCCCAGGTATTCGGTGCCCTTGGTGGTGATCAGGGCCGGGCGGCAAAGTCTACAAGCTCTTGCACCTCTCCCACCTGGTCCTTCACCAGCCAGTGTGTCAGATCCCCGCTTGATACGACGGCGAGCACCTTGCCGTTTTCTACAATTGGCAGGTGCCGGAACCGCCGCTTTGTGACTACTTCCATCGCCTCGCCGACCGTCGTCCCCGGCGGGATGCAGAATGGGTCCTTCGTCATCACCTCGGAGATTTTCGTTCTGACCGGATCAAGGCCGGCGCCCAGCACTTTGTTCAGCGCATCACGCTCCGTGAAGATGCCTACTAACTTTTCGCCATCCATGACAATGAGGGCACCTATCCTCTTGGAGGTCATCGTGCGTACGCATTCCGCAACCGGGGTATCCGGTCCAACGGAGTGGATCGCTTCGCGCTCGCCAAATAACCTGCCCACTGGCGCCCTGCGCTTATCGCGCAATCTCATCCCGTAAACACCGATAATGACCACGATCAGGAACACGATAAAACCGTATATAGGCAGTCTGGCAACAAAGTCCAGCGCCTCCTCCTGCGCGGCAAACCCCGCTGGGGAAAGCAGTGCGAGACCTATGCCGGTGCCCGATTTACAATAGAGTTTTCCCATCGCCGTTGCTCCTCGATTACACTGCGGACCACAACCCTGCGCATTGCGTTCTGTTACTTAGTCCTGCGCTCGCGACTGTCGCCGCCAACTTGTGGGCGAGTCAATCCATGCTGCGCTTGGCTGCAAGCGACGTCAAGCGTTGCCAAAGTCAGGAAAAAGCGTGTAGTGTTAAAAAATTTGCGCGGAGCGGCTAGCGCAAATCCGTGAGTGACCGGTCTTGGCCGACACCCGACCGCCGTACAACTATACCCCAATGACCGTTATCGCTGCGAAGCCGTCATTCGCCACCGTGGCTGTGAGTGACTCCTCCGGCTCGAATCCGGCCGTTCGTCATGGGGTGTCACCTCTCATGTCTGAACCGTCGGAGCGGTGCCTAACAGATCCGGAACGAACCTCCTACCGCGACAAACTCTCGAATCGTTTGGCATGCGTTACATGCGTAACGGGCAATCGTCGCACCCGCTAGCCTGCCTGCCGAAGGTGCCGTGTAAGCGCTAAAACTGCCGGCCAAGTTCATGAATCCACCCTGGTTCATTTCCGCCGAGTTGAGTTGCACGACTTCCAGGTTCAACGCTCTGCTAAGCCGCCTTGATGCCCTCGATGATGATGCAGTCGCCGAACAGCACCGCGTCCGAGGTCACGCCATGATCGGGAAAACCGCGCTTTTTGATGTTATTGCGGATGATGCGCGCGATCCAGTTCTCGAACACCCGCTTCACCCACTGCGGCTTCCTCAGCAGCTCATTGGCCGAAATCCGGGCGATCTTGACGCCGCCGCCGATGAGGAAGTAATGCAGCTGCCAGAAGTAAATCGGTGCGATATGCGCGTCGTCGATCGGATGCACCAGCACCTTGTCCGGCTCCTGCATCAGCGGGCGGAAGCGCGGGAAATAGCCCGACACCAGGTACTTCAGGCGCGCGTCCACGGAAAAGGTGTTGGGCGTGCTGATATAGAGCTTGCCGCCCGGCTTCAACACGCGGCATAGCTCTTTGGTGAAGGTCCAGGGATTGTCGAAGTGTTCGATACCCTCGATGCTGAACACGTAATCGAAATGTGCGTCCGGAAAAGGCAGGGGGTAGATGACGTCGTGTCTGGTGAAACGCACTTGCGCATGGCGCAGGAGAAACGCTTCTTCATTGATGTCCAGACAATCGATGTCGTCATAACCGGCCTTGATGAGCTCCTGCGCAAACGCGCCCTGCCCTGCGGGTACATCGAGAATTCGCCCCTTGGGCGCGCCGCGGAACAAATCCAGCACGGCGGGGTAATGGTTTTCGGTGGCCATCACCTTGAGCTCGGCCCAGTCTTCCGGCGCGCTCATGCCGGCCCCCTGCGCACCCACGTGCGCCCCATTTGGGCGACGCGGCGCAGGAAAACTCTGGTCATATACGCGTCCGTTGCGATAAGCATGAAAAATATCTCTTGCCGTTTCTGTAGCTAAACAGTCTAGCAGAGTGCCGCGTCAATGCCGCCGCACTGCACTGTCGAACAATTGCGCAAGCCGCTGAAAAACCGCCTCCGCGGCGAAATCCGCGATCATTTCGCGACAGCGTCCGCTCCAGGCGGCGAGGCGCTCGGGCTGCGCCAAAGCCTCGATCACGGCCCGCTCCAGCGCTGTCGCGTCGCCCGCCGCATAGACGAGGCCGCAGTCGCGGCGCCGGATCCAGTCCGACACGCCGGCGGCATCGCTGCACACGGTAGGCGTGCCCACCGCCGCCGCATCCACGGTCACCATGTTGAGGCCTTCGCACAGCGTCGGATTGACGTTCAGGTCCGCCGCGGCAAGATGCGCGTAGGTCTCGCGCCCCTTGAGGCGTCCGGTGAGCCGCACGCGCGCACGCCCGACGCTCGCATCGAGCAGCGGAAATATGCCCTCGGCCATCCACGGATTCTCCGGCCCGGCGAGGATCCACCAGGCGTCCGGATAGGCGGCGAGCACGCCTGGCCAAGCGCGCGCCAGGTCCTGTATTCCCTTGGAGAAGTAATTGTCGGAAAGCGTCACCAGCACCCGCGCATCGGGCGGTATGCCGAGCTGCGCGCGCATTTGGGCCCGCGCCTCCCCGCGCTGCGCGTAGATGTCCTCGTACACCTCGCGCGCCGCGCCGATCTGAATCGGGATCAAACTGATGCGCGCGGGATCGGCGCCGTCCTTGAGCAGCGCCCGCGCCAGCGAGTCGCATAGCGCACGCAGCTTGTCGATGTGACGGATCGAGGTTCGCATCAGCCAGTTCAACTGCGGCGTGCGCCGACGGCCGTAGCCCATATGGGAGCAATCGAGGATGTCGCCGCCGATGTAGCTCGCCACGAGCGGTACATGCAGCAGGCCGAAGCGCTTGAGCAGCCCGGCCGGCACCGCATAGGAGAAACCGTCGGTGCAATACACCAGGTCGGGCGCGAATGCGCGCACGGCCTGGCGGATCACCCACATGCGGTGTCCGAGATTGCGCCCGTCGAAGGTGTTGCGGAAAAAGCGGTCAACCAGCAGCGTGAGCAGCCGCTCCACGCCGCGGCCGGGGTGGTACCAGAGCGTGCGCATACCGTCGCCCGGCTCCAAAAAATGCTCGGCATACATGCGCTTCCCGCTCATGCCGTCGCGGCGCTCTTCGAGCACGCACACCTCGTGGCCGCGACGCCGGAATTCCACCAGGATCGGATATTCGCCGGCCCAGCCCAAGGGATGGAGAAACAGGATGCGCATATCAGATCCGCCGGTGAACGACTTCGCGCGCAAGTTCCAGCAGCATTGCGGCGATGCGCTTTGGCTCGAGCTGCGCGGTAATGGCGCTGCCTGAAAACGGCGGCACCCCGCTGGCGACGAAGGTCTCGATGGCACGGCCCCAGACCTCGGGGTCGCGGCCCGGCACGATGGTCGCGGCACCCACCTCCTTCACCCACGGGCCGGCGCCGACCATGTCGCTGGCGATGGTAAAGGTCTCGACCATCGCCGCCTCGATCACCCCGTAGTTGAAGGTGTCGATTACCGACGGCGCGAGTTGCAGGTCGGCCGCCGCGAAGTAGCGCTTGGCCTCGCGGATATCGATGTTGCCGGTGAAAATCACCTGCGCCGCGACGCCTTCATCGGCGGCGATCCGGGCCAACTGTTCGCGGTAGCTGCCGATACCGGGCACGGCGCGGTCGCCGCCGCAAATCATGAGATAGAGACCTCGGTTGCGCCTTGCCGCGACGGCAAACCCGCGTATGGCGAGGTCCAGACCTTTGACCGGAACCAAGCGGCACATCGTGACCAGCAGTCGCCCCTCGGAAGGGATACTCCACTGGGCATGGACCTCAGCGTGCGCTTGCGCCTTGAACGCCGGCATGTTTTCTATCTCATCTACGCGCATCCAAGCGGTGATGTGCAAAGGGACGACGCGTATGCGCTCCGGCGCGCAGCCGCCGGCGACCAGCGCATCGCGCGTCACGAACGAATTCGCGCGCACCAGATCGGCGCTCCCAAGCACCCACAGCTTGACCGCCTCTTTCCAACTGCTCGTCGGCCGCCCGGCAAAGGCGAGGGGAAGGCGCAGATAATCACTGTCGTGGATGCACACGATCCAGCGAAAGCGCATGAAGCGCGCGAGGATGGCGACGAAGAACCCGATCCAGTCGCCCTCGACGAAATACAGATCGCAATCGCGGGTGGCGGCGAAGTAGCGCGCCATGGCGATGAGCGTGGTGAAAAAGCGCCGGCCGAGCCAGGGTTTCGCCAGCCGGTCGAAGAGCCAGGTCCAGGGATTGCGCCGCAGATGGTGAATGACGAAGAAATCCAGGCGCTCTTCGCGAAAGCGCAGGAAGCACGCCCCGCTAGGCGCGCGAGCATCTTCGGTATAAATGGCGACATCGTGACCCAGCGCGACTAGCGCCTGCGCCATGTCCAGATGAATGGAATTCCAGATGCCGGGGGCGACGATGCCGATTTTCACGCTTGCACCCCGGTCAGGGACGCTGCGGTTGCGGCAACTGCGTCGAGCGCGCGCGCTACCCGCTCGCGAAACGCGGCGAAGGAAAAGCGTTCGAGGTGCGCCGCGGCCAGCCTCGGGTCCGGGCGCGCAGCGCCACCCAGCAGCCGTTGCAGCAGTTGCGCGAAGGACTCGCCGCCATCCTCACGTGGATCGGAAAAGAAAAATCCGCTCCGGCCGTCGATCACGGTTTCGGTGAAAGGCGGAGCACGCACCGCAAGTACCGGCGTGCCGCAATACTGCGCCTCGATCAGGTTCAGTCCCAGCGCCTCCTTCTCCGGCAAGCCGCTCAAGACGAAGTCGAGCTGCGGGTAGACCGCGGCGACATTCGGCTGCTGTCCCCAGAAGCGCACCTGCTTTCCCATCGGCGCAAGGCTTGCGCGCAGATCACGCACCGAAGCGTAACCGCCGCTGCCGAATATTTCCAGGTTGACCTGCGGGTATCTGGCCAATACCGGCGCGAGCATGCCGAACATCAGGGAAAACTGTTTGATCGGCGTCAGGCGCGAAACGATGCCCAGCGTGAGCCCGGGTCTTTTGCTGAACTGCGTCATCGACTGATTGATGCGCCACCATGACTCGGTCAAGCCAAGCAGGCGGTCGCGCAGCTTGCGCCGGTCCCAATCGTATTCCGAGCGTACGACTATGGCGCCGCCCGATGCGCCGCGCCGCGGGTCGGCCACGCCATACATGGGTTCGGCAAAAACCTTGCTGTAACCGCGCCCCCTGATGCTGTCCAGTACATACCGCGACACCGCCAGCAGAAAATGATAGTGCCTCAATCCCGCCGGGTCGCGCTCATACAGGGGCATGTGGACGAAGCCGCACAGCACATGCCGCTCGGCCACCCGTTGCGCCGCGGCCGCATCCAGCGCCGTCTGGGTCACGACCAGCGACTTCGCCTGCGGCAGAGCGCGCAGGATTTCGGCGGCGCCATCCACCCGGACGAGTTCCACGCCGGCGGGCAATAGCGACTCCCAGAAGTCCGCCTTGCGGCTGGCGAACAATACGACCCTGTAACCCAGATCGATCAGCGCCATGCTAAAAAAACGGGTGTAGACCTCGCCGCCGCCGAACTCGTTTTGCAGATTGACCTGGTAGACGTCGCGCGTGGACATAGCGCTCACAGCGGAACTTTGAAACTCTCGACCCATTGCGACAACACCAGCAGCGACCACAGTCGGTTGCTATGCGAGGCACGGCCCGACAGATGCTCTTCCACCATGCGCTCCACCGCTTCCTGACGGAACCAGGGCGCCAAGGCTTTCTGCGCCAGCAGGCGCTCGCGCAGCACGGGGCCGAAATCGTTCCTGACCCAGCGTTCGAGCGGCACGGAGAATCCCTGTTTCCTTCGCTGCATGAAACCCGCCGGCAGCCAGTCCTTGAACGCCTCCTTGAGGATGTGCTTGTGCCTGCCGCCGGCGGTGAGCTTGTACGATCCGGGCAGCGAGCAGGCGAACTCGATCAACTGGTGGTCGAGAAAAGGCGAGCGGCATTCGAGCGAATTCGCCATGCTGGCGATATCCACCTTGAACAGGATGTCTTCCGGCAAATAGGTGGACTGGTCCACGTATAACCAGCGGTTGACCGCGTCGGCGCCGGCGGCGCGCGCCAGCGCCCGCGCCAGATAATCGCTCGTAGCCGAGCCGCCGGCTGCGCGGGCGAATTCAGGCGTGATCAGGCCGCGCTTTTCGCTGTCGGTATAGAAGGCGAGCAAGTGCTGGTAGCGCTCGGCGCCGGCCAGAGCCAGCATTTCGTCGGCGCGACTCGCCGGAAAGCGTCGGCGCGGTTTGCCCGGGTGCGCCAGATTCTCCACCGCCACGGTGAGCCGGCGCGAGCCGCGCCAGAGCGGCGTCAGACGCCATTGCGCCAGCGTCTCGGCGCGGCGCATATGGTAGAACCTGCGGTAGCCGGCGAATATCTCGTCGCCGCCGTCTCCGCTCAGGGCCACGGTGACGCTTTTGCGCGCGAACTCGGATACGTAGTAGGTCGGCATCACGGAGTTATCGGCCATGGGCTCGCCCAGGTGCTCGATGAGTTGCGGCAGCAGCTCGACCGCCGCGGGCCGTACCGTCATTTCATGATGCTCGGTACCGAGGTGGCGCGCGACTTCGCGCGCATAGGGAAGTTCGTTGAAGCGTTCGTCGTCGAAGCCGATGGCATAGGTCTTCACCGGTTCGCTCGCCAGCCGCGCCATCGCCGCCACCGTAATGCTGGAATCGACGCCGCCCGAAAGAAACGCCCCCAGCGGCACGTCGCTCACCAGGCGGATGCGCGTCGCCTCCAGGACCTGCTCGCGCAACGCCTCGCAGGCTTCGGCAAAGGACAAACTGGAGCGCGCCGAATGATCGATGTCCCAGTAGCGCCACACCCGCTCCACCTTGCCCTCGCGCACGATCATGGCGTGCGCCGGCGGCAGTTTTCTGATGGCGCGGAAACCCGATAACGGCGCCGGGATGTACTGAAACGTGAGGTAGTGATCCATGGCGGCGTAATCGGGCGCGCGCGACAGATCGGGCTTGATTTGGAACAGCGTTGCAATTTCCGAGGCGAAGGCAAAGCCGGTGTCGGTTTCGGCGTAGACCAGGGGCTTTACACCGAGGCGATCGCGCGCGAGCGCGAGCGTGCGCGTCTGCCGGTCCCACAGCGCAAGGGCGAACATGCCGCGCAACTGCGCGAGGCAGCGCTCGAAGCCTACACGCACGAATACGCGCAACAGCACTTCGGTGTCCGAATGGCCGGCGAAGGTCTCGCCCTGCGCCGCGAGGCCGGCACGCAGTTCCGCGAAATTGTAGATCTCGCCGTTGAAAACGATGACATAGCGCCCGTCCGGGCTTTGCATCGGCTGATGTCCCTTGGCCGAAAGGTCGATGATGGAAAGCCGATTGAAGCCGAGTGCAGTCCAGTCGTCGCGCCACACGCCGCTATCATCCGGGCCGCGGTGGCGCTGCCTGGCGACGGCCGCGTTGAGATCGGGTCGGAATGCGCCGCCCACACAAGCGGCGAATCCTAAGATGCCGCACATGGCGCTCGCCCTTCCTGCAACAGCCGTTCCAGCTTGGCCGCATTGGCAGCCCAGGTAAATTCGGCCACCACGCGTTCGCGTCCCGCCGCGCCCAGGGCGCGCATTCTGTCCGGCTGCTGCAGCAAAGCTGCGATCGCTCCACGCCAGGCCTCGACCTCGCCCGGAGGCAATAAATCGCCGGTCACGCCGGACAGCACGATTTCGGTCATGCCGCCTTGGCGGGAGGCCAGCACCGGCAGCGCGCAGGCCATGGCCTCGACCAGGGTGATGCCGAAAGACTCTTCACCCAGTGAAGGCTGCACCAGCAGGTCCGCCTGCGCGAGCACCTGCGGCAGTTCGTCGTGCGCGATGCGCCCGCAAAAATGCACCCGTGCGCCCAGGCCAAGCTGCGCCGCTTGCTCGCGCAGCCGCGCCTGTTCCGGGCCCTCGCCCATCACCAGAAAGTGCACGTCCTGCGGCAATTGCGGCAGCAGCTCGAGGATCACGCGCAAGCCTTTCCAGCCGACCAGGCGCCCTACGCTCGCAAGCACCTGCGCGCTATCCGGCAAACCCAGGCGCTGGCGCAGGGCCGTCCCGCGCGCCAGCGGTTTGAACTGATCCACGTCCACGCCGTTATGCACCACTTGTACCTCGCGCCCATAGCGTGCATGGACCTGCGCAGCGTTGTAGCGGCTGGTGGACAGCCAATGATCGACGCTGCGGGAAAAATACCGGTCTCCGAGGTAAAACTCCGTGCCGCCGGAGCGAAATACCGTCTGCGCCGCAAGGCCACGGCGCCGCGCCCGCCACAGGATGGGAAAATCGAAAGGCTTGTTTACCACTACTGCGTCGTAGCCGGCGCCGACCAGGTGCGCCAGCGAATGGCGGCCAAAAGAGATGCGCTCCATCAGCCGGCGAAAGCGCGTGCCCAGATCCGGCCACTCCTGCTCGCGCCGGAACGGGAAACGCAGCAGCTCCACCTCCTCATGCCGCGGCTCGCCGCCCAGGCCGGCGACAATGCTCACCCGGTGCCCGCGGCGCGCCAGCGCCCGTCCCGCTTCCCAGCAATAGGTTTCCAGTCCGCCCTGAATGAAGCTCGCCGTCACGTTGTAGAAGCAGATCTTCATGCGCGTGCCGGCGCGTCTTTCGCATGCCCTGCATATCCCAGCAGCATTCCGGCGATCGCCCAGAATAACAAGGCGAGATCGCGTTGAAAAAAATCGTTGGTGAGGTTGCGCGCGACCACCCCCACGACCAGCAGCACGCCGGAAATACCGGCCATGGCGACGATGCGGTCCTCGGCGCGGCTCAACTTCCAGAAGTTTCGCAGCAGCGCGAAGAACAGCAACAGAATCGCGATCATCCCCGGGATTCCCATAGCGATGCCGTAATTCAGAAACAGATTATGCGCGTGCCAGACCGCGGGAAATTTTTGGGATAGCAGATCCGGGTACGCTTTCTTCATGGTCTCCCGGCCGAAGCCCTTGCCGGTCAGGGGATGCTCCAGAATCCGTGCCGCCACCGCCGGCCAGATCGTGAGGCGCGGGTCCTGCGTCCATCCGACGGTGTCGCGCTTTAGCGTCGCGGCCACGGCCACCAGGACTGACAGGATGACGGCAGCGGCGCCGATCGCTCGCACGCGCGACGCCGAGATCGCGATAAAACCGCGCGCGCGCAGCAGGTACAGGGCGAACAGCGCCTGCAGCGCGAAAACCAGCCAGAACGCGCGCTGTCCTGCCAGCACGGCAACAACGAGTTGCAGCGCGATCAGGCCCGAAACCACGCTCCATCGGTGCTTCTGCGGCAACACGCAGCCCGCCCACAGCAAGGCCGGCAGCAGCGCGAGCAAATAGCTGCTGTAACTGCCCGAGCCGCCGGCAAGTCCGCGCTCGTTCCAATACGCCGAATCCGAGGAAACATGTTCCCACAACGCGAACACGCCGAGCATCAGGCTGCCGAGGATCAGCGCCCTGACGAACAAATTGGCGTCCTGTCGAGTTCGCGTCAAAGTAATAAAACAAAGATAGGCGGCCATGGTATAGCCAATCTCGTTCTTGATCTCGCCCAGCGAGTAGTCGGGATCGATGGCAGTCGCGAGCGACAACAGCGCACACCCACCCCAAAGCAGGAGGGCGGTCTTCGCAGGAACCGACGCAAAACCCTGTTTGTGCCAGGTCCACGCGCACACGATCAAACCGAGCGCAAGCGTCAGCAGCCGCAGCGCCACTGTGCCGGGAAAAGGCAGAACGAACAGAAACACGGCAAGAGGCAGCAGACGGATCCAGGGTTTCATGACTGCGTCCCGCGCGCGAGCAGGTCCATTGCCGCCTGCCGTACCGCGGCCACCGGAATATCGGCCATCGAAGCCGTGGTGGCCGCACTTATTCCCGTGAGCGGATGCTCGATCATGATACAGGCCGGATGTTGCAGCGGGGCGAGATTGCGCCCCGGGTAAGCCGAGTGATACAGCGCCACCATGGGTATGCCCAGCGCGCCGGCGATATGCGTAGGCCCGGTGTCGACGCCGATATAGAGATCCAGTTCCGCCATGATTGCGGCGCTCTGGCGCAGGCTGAACCTACCCGCCGCAAGCGCGACCTGATGCGGGTAGGCGGCGAGCAAGGGCGCGGCTTTTTCTGCTGCGGCCTTGTCGCCCAGCAGCAGAAAACGCGCCTGCGCGTGCGTGGCGACGATGCGGGCGATCAATTCCTGGAAGCTGGACACGGGCCAGTCGCGGTGCGCCTTGGTCGGAAAGCTCGCCATCTGCAGGCCGATCAAAGGACGGCCAGGGGGTACCTGCGCGGCCAACCACTGGCGCGCCCAGGCGCGCTCTTCCCCGGTCACGCAATACGCCAGCCGCAGATTTTCTGCGGCCAGTCCTAGCGGCGCCAGCCGCAGATTTTCTGCGGCCAGCCCCAGCGGCGCCAGCAGCGACAGCCGGTGCAGCACCGCGTGCTGGGGTTCGGATGGCTCTTCGACCAGGTGCGCGAGGCGCCGGTTGAGCGCGCCATCGCGCTGCCGAAATGCGATGACGCCATCGCTCGCGCGCAGCGCGTAGCGCACCAGCGCCGCGTCGTGACCGTAGACCAGGGCAAGGTCGTAGCGATTTTTTCCGATCCAGCCGCGGGCCTGCGCCGAAGTTTTGGTGATGCCCTCGAGCACGTCGATAAAGGGCAGGTGCTGCAGCACTTCCAGGCGTTTGGGATGGGCAAGCACGGTCAGCCGGCCTTGCGGGATTGCCGCCTTGAGCGCGCGCAGGGCCGGCGTCGCGAGCAGCGTGTCGCCGATGCGCGCCACGATGATCACCAATACATCCGCGTCGGGCCTGATCACGCGGTCACGCTGCGAAAAATCGCTTCCATGCCATCGAGCATGCGCTCGCGCGAGTAGCGGCCGCGCACCCAGGCGCGCGCGGCCTGGGCCAGCCGTCCCCTTAGCGCCGGCTCATCCAGCAGGCGTTCGATGGCGGCGCGCAGGGCGTTTGCGTCCTGCGGCGGCACCATCAGCCCGGTTTCCTCGTGCCGCACCAGCTCGTCTATGCTGCCGACCGGGGTGGACACCACGGGCACGCCCGCGGCCATGGCCTGCATCAGTGCCTGCGGCACGCCCTCGTTGGCATAGGAGGGCAGCGCAAACACATCCAGCGCCTGCAGCCAGGGCGCCACGTCGGCCTGGTCGCCCGGCATGAGCACGCGCTCCCCCAGACCGAGCCGCGCCACTTGCTGCTTCAGGTTGTCCCAGCCAGGTCCGTTGCCGACTATTAGCAAACGCGAGTTCATCTCTTTCAGGCCGGCGAAGGCCTCCACCAGGTAGCGGTGTCCTTTCCAACTGCGCAGGGTAGCTACGATGCCGATGCAAGCTTCGGCCGGATCCAGGCCCAGGCGCGCCTTCGCCTGCGCCCTGTCCGCCGGCGCGAAGCGCTCGAAGTCGATCCCGGTCGGCACCGAGACAATCGACTCCGGGCGAAAACGATTGTCTCGGATCAGTTGCTCGCGCAGGCGCTCGCCGGTGGTGACAATTCTTCGCGTCGCCGACTGGTACAGCCAGCGCGTGGCGATATTGTCGGGGATGGCAGCCGAAATGTGGCGGGTGCGCACCAGCGCCGGCCGCGGGTTCGTACCCAACAGCGCCAGCGCCGCGAGCCAACTGTCGGTGGAGCTGTGGCTATTGAGCACGTCACAGCCCGCGTGTGCGAGCCAGGCCCGCATGGCGCGCAATCCAGCCAGGCTTTTGCGCGCGAGCGGCAAGGCGATCGCGGGAACGCCGCGCCTGGCGGCTTCCTCGTGGATGCGTGCCGCGCGCGGACACAGCAGGGTCACGCGGTGACCGCGCGCCAGCATACCGGTCGTTTCCTCCAACACGCGGATCTCCTGCCCGCCCCAGCCGCAGGAGGACTCGCTGTGAACGATATGCATCGCCCGGCGGCCGCCTCAGAGTGCCGCGGAAGACCTGCCGCGGGCGCGGGCTCGATCCTGCTGCTGCCCGGGCGCATCATCTTCAACAGCGAACTGGATTTTGTACAAGCGCGCGTACAAGCCATCGCGCGCCAGCAGCTCGGCATGCGAGCCGATTTCGGCGATCCTGCCTTTTTGCAGCACCACGATGCGATCCGCCTTCTCGATGGTGGACAGCCGGTGGGCGATGATCAGCGTGGTGCGGCCCTGCATCAGGGTCTCCAGCGCCGCCTGCACCACCCGTTCCGACTCGGTATCCAGGGCCGAGGTGGCCTCGTCCAGGATCAACACCGGCGCGTCTTTCAGCAGGGCGCGCGCGATCGCCAGACGCTGGCGCTGCCCGCCCGAGAGGCGCACGCCATTCTCGCCGATGATGGTCTGCAGGCCCTGCGGCATTTCGCGGATGAACTCCATCGCATGCGCGGCCTCGGCGGCGGCGGCGATCGCCGCCTCGCCGGCGCCCACCAAGGGGCCATAGGCGATATTCGCCGCAACCGTATCGTTGAACAACACCACGTCCTGGCTGACCAGGGCGAGATTGGCGCGCAGGCTCGCCAGGGTCAGCGTCTGGGTATCGATTCCGTCGAGCAGGATGCGCCCGGCACCGGGTTGATAGAAGCGCGGAATCAGGTTGGCCAGCGTTGTTTTTCCGCCGCCCGAGCCCCCCACCAGTGCGACCGTTTCGCCCGGCGCGATGGCAAGATTGACGTCGGTCAGCGCCGGCCGGGTGGCGTTGGGATAGGAAAAGCTCAAATGCTCGAACTCGATCCGCCCTTCCGCGCGGCCCATGCTTTGCGTGCCGCTGTCTTCCTCCGGCGGCTCGTCGATGATGGAAAACACACTTTCGGCCGCCGCCAGGCCGCGCTGCAGCGAGGAATTGACCCCGGTAAGGTGCTTCAAGGGCGTGAGCAGCATCAGCGTGGCGGTCATGAACGATACGAAACTGCCCACGCTCACCCCGCTTTGCTGCGTGGAATAGTAGACGATGACCGCGACGGCAATGGCGGCGCATACCTGCACCAGCGGCACCGACGCTCCGGCGGCAATGGTCTGGCGCATGGCGAAATCGCGCATGCGCTTGATCGCCGCGCCGAAGTGGCGCTGCTCGTACTCCTGGCCGCCGAACACCTTCACTACCTTGTGGCAGTCGATCGCCTCGTCCAGCACATGGGTGATGTCCCCCATCGCCTGCTGTGCGTTGCGGCTCACCTGGCGCAGCCGGCCGCTGAACGCCTGGATTACGAGGGCGATGACCGGGCCTATCACCAGCGTGATCAGCGACAGTTTCCAGTCGAGGTAGAACATCCAGGCGAGCAGTCCGGCGACGGTGAGCGTGTCGCGCACCAGTACCGTCAGCACCGTGGTCGCCGCCGCGGTGACGCCCATTACGTCATAGGCAAGCTTGGAAATCAGCGCGCCGGAGGAAGCGTCATCGTAATAGCGCGTGGGCAGCTTGACCAGCCGGCCGAACATCTCGGCGCGCAGATCGAGCACCACCCGGTTGGATACCCAGTTAAGCGCATAGTCGCTGGCGAAGCCGAACAAGCCGCGCACCAGGAACAAGCCGACCAGGGCGAACGGAATGTAGCGGATGGTGGTGGGGTCCTTGTTGACGAAGCTGCCGTCCAGGAGCGGCTTCATCAGCGCCGGGAACAGCGGCTCGGTCGCCGCCACCAATACCATGGTCAGGATCGACAGGGCGAACATGCGCCAGTACGGCGCGACGTAGCGCAGCAGGCGCAAGTACAGGACCCGGCTCTTGGTTTCGGCAATGGCCATGGATTGGTGCGCGGCTCGGCGAAAAATTTTCCAATTATATCAGAGCCCTAAGGCTGGCCGGCGGGGGTTGGCGCGGCGCAAGCGGGCACGATAGCGCGAATTTCCCTCGTTCCATGGCGAAATTCTTCAAGACTTACTATTGATTTTCATCGGCGCCTTGCTTCTTGCAAGCCTGGATTCCTTCTTGGCATTCCTGCACCAGGACGTGCAATAATTCCACCATGACACGAATCGTCGGTCGGCAAAATCGTTCAGAAATCATCCTCGACCCGGTCGAGGCGTGGCATCGCGGGAGACAACTCGACCTGCTGCTGGCGCAGTCGCAACCCGCGCGCCCGCGCGGCGTAACCCGCGGGACGCACGCCGCGTTCGAGCGGCTCGACGCAGCACGCAGCGTCGAAGCGGCGCGACGCCTGAATCGGAGTTGAGCCTTACCCGCGCGCGTGGACGCAAACGCCGACCCGCTGTTGAAACTGCTGCAACGCTTTCACGATGAAGGCGTGAAATACATTCTTGTGAGTGGCGATCCAAGACATCAAGAATAATGCCCCGCATCTTCGACAACATTGAGCTCGACCTGCTTCCGTCCCTTCGGGCATCATCGGACTTCTCGGCAACAGTCACAATCAGACATTGAAGGGCATATCGGGAGGAAAGGCTGAAGAGTTGTTCTCCTTCCTTAACAAAGACAAGTTTCTCAAAGGCGGCTGCGCCGCGCATTTTCAGGGCGCGCTTCACTGGTACGAGGGAGAACCGGACCGCAAACTCCTGAATGCGCAGGTCGCACCGCACCTGCCGGAAAAGGTCGAATAGCTGCCTAGGCGCTTGGAAGCGTCGGTATATCGCGGACCAGTGACGTGGACACCGTTGAAGTTGTTGCCGTAATACGCACCCATCATTCCCCGAGTGTGTTGATGCTGGGTTTCACATCGGCCGGGCGTCCTTTGCATATTCAGGTATCGTCAGCCGACTCCGACGCGATTAGAATCGTTACGCTATACGAGCCGGACCCGAACGAGTGGGCAGAGTTTCGAAAACGGAGGTAGCCATGTCAACGTTCAAATGCCATGTCTGCGGCGGCGAAACCGCCAGGGACGAATTTGTAAGCGAGGTGCTGGATGTAGGTGGCCGGCGCGTATTGGTTGAGCATATTCCAGCGCAGGTCTGCACGCGTTGCGCGGAGGCTGCATTCTCGCGGGAAACCACCGAGCGTATCCGCCTGCTGGTTCATGGCGCGGGCCGTCCGGTCAAGACCGTTCCGTTGGAAGTGTTCGAGCTTGCGTAGGATTGCTTTCCTCGCCTTGGAAGGACACTTCAGGTTTACCGAGGCGGAGCTGGACTTCGGCGTCAACTTTGGCATCAAGTACCGCATGGGCCGTGACGCGGAGGGTGGGGAGGACTGACCGATGGCGCGTAAACCCGCTAAGCTGAAAACCGTGCCGTACGCGCCGAACTTCGCCGCGCTGGTGGAAGTCGTCCGCCAGGTGCATGAACAGAGCGCGGCCGCGGCCAGCCGGGCGGTGAACGTGAGCCTCACCCTGCGTAACTGGCTGATCGGCTGGCACATCTGCGAGTACGAGCAGAACGGCGCCGACCGGGCCGAGTACGGCGACCGCCTGCTGGATCGGTTGGCCGAGGCGTTGCGGCAGAAAGGCATAAGCCGGGCCGATGCTCGCGAGTTGCGGCGCTACCGGCGCTTCTATCTGGTCTACCCGCACATTCGGGAGTCGCTGACTCCCGAATTGCGCAGGCTGCTGCCGGCCCGAAACCCCGATACGCGGAAGATGCGGGAGTCGGCGACTCCCGCTTTGGGTGCGGACGGCAAGACCCTGATCGCCCGGCTTTCCTTTACACACTTGGCCGAACTGATCGAGCTTGACGATCCACTCAAACGCGCTTTTTACGAGGTGGAATGCATCCGTGGTAACTGGTCGGTGCGGGCGCTCAAACGCCAGATCGCGACCCTGTATTTCGAGCGGTCGGGACTGTCTACCGATAAGGACAAACTGGCCGCGATGGCCCACGCTGCTGCCGAAAAGACCGAGCCGAGACTCGCGATCCGCGACCCCTACATTTTCGAGTTTCTCGGTCTGAGCCCCAAGGAAGCAGCGGCCGAGTCGGATGTGGAGGACTCCCTGCTCGACAAACTGCAAGACTTTCTGCTGGAACTGGGGCACGGCTTCTGTTTCGAGGCGCGCCAGAAGAGCATCGTCATCGGCAGGACGCGCGGCTTCGTGGACCTGGTTTTCTACCACCGTATTCTCAAGTGCCACGTGCTCATCGAACTGAAAGTGGACGAGTTTCGCCACGAACATCTCGGCCAGCTCAACACTTACGTGAGCTGGTATCGCAAGCACATGGTGGCCGAGGGCGATGGCCCGCCCATCGGTGTCCTGCTTTGCACGCAGAAGGACCACGCTCTGGTGGAATTCGCGCTGGCCGGCATGAACAGCCGCCTGTTCGTATCCAAGTATCAGCTTGAACTGCCGAGCAAGGAAGACCTTCAGCGCTTCCTGGAGGAAAAACGCCGGGAGATGAAGGACCTTGGCTGAACGGAGGAAACAGCCGCTCGTCGCGCAGCGTCTTGCCCGAGGCGATCTGCCTTATCCGGACATCTTGCTCGCCCGCTTTGGAGAAAACGCTCCGGCCGCGCTGACGGTGATTCGCGCCATGGCGCTCCTCGCCAATCGCAAGACCGCACTTTTCTGTTCCGCCCGCACGCCCGCTATCGGGAAGCCATTCTGTCTATACGGCACGGGCGCCGCGGCATTCGTCGCAATGGCCGCCTTCGGCAAAATCTCGCCACACAGGTAAACTGCCGCGGATGTCCGCTCATCGGCCGAAGGCGACGTAGGCTACTAGATCCTTACTGACAGCTGTTCATGCAAGTCCGGACATCGGGTCAATCAGGACCTTCGAACGGCCGCTTTTCATTGCTGCGACCGCGTACTTTCGATCCACACGGGACGGTCACAGTTCCGGAAAGCGGCCGTTCCGCAGTCGCTCAGAAAACGCAAGGGAGGAAGACTGCCGCTGCTTGAACGCGACGCCGAACCGCGCGCAATGCACATTATGTTAATGCGGCTCCGCTACGCACCCCCGACCTGGATGATCGGAGCGAGTAGTGGTAAATTATGGACTTGCTTTTTTCGACACATCACGCAGGAGGGGGAGTGAAATCCTGAATACCACACCAGTTGATGTGTTACTGAACGTTACATCACCAGACATCTTGCTGATGTAAGCGCGGCAGCCCCATAGCCCGATTCCCCTGATCTCGTCGCGTTTTGGTTCGGGATAGGAAAAAAACGGGTCGAAAAGTTTTTCAGAATGCTCAGAGGGAATCTGGGGGCCATCGTTTTTTATGGCAATCGTTACGACGGATTCGGCTGGCGTGACCGAGACGTCGATGGTCGAGCCTCCATTTCGACGTTCTAACGCATTTGTGAGAATATTCGTAATCGCCTGCTCAAGCAGGCTCTTATCAACGACGCAAAATATTCCGGATTGCGGCCCATCGTATCGGACGTTCTGTTCCTTCAAGGAAACGTGTCGTACTACTGTAGAAACGAAAGATGCAATATCCGTAGATTCTAAGTCAATACGTACATTTTCCAGCCCTTCCTCAAGCTTGCTGAAGAACAGCGTGATCCGCTGAATGATTTGCTTTGCGCTTGTGTCGTCAGGGAATTTGGAAGATATGGCGGCTAAGTCGCTTAGCCCGTTTCGTACTTCATGCCTGATGACTTTTAATGCGATTTCTCTAACGCGTACTTCTTCCTTCTTTATCGACGCTTCCCTTCGAATGCTCTCAAGTAGCGCATTGAAAGACTGGGAAAGTGCACCTATTTCATCCGTTCTGTCGCTATATGGGAGTTCTCCCGGGGCTAGATCTCGCACAAAGGTTAGCTTATCTGCGGCAGCGGTTAAGTAGCCACTTATCTTGTTAACGATCGCCCGTCGTATTAATTCCGACAGGGATAGTTTTGAGTCATCCGTATTTATTGCGGTAACCAATGTTGTAGGCTTAACTTCAACGACAAGTTGACGCGATATTCGCGACATTGTCCAAATCGGTTTCAGGACTCGCAAAAATGCGTACACAGCTAGACACAAAAATGCAATTATGAGGATGAACAGTAGCAGTGCAGTTTGCCAGACACCCTTTTCAACCACGGTTCCGGGATGCTCAACTTGAAAGGCTATCAAAGTGTTCGCTAAAGGCTGAGTTTTGACTATTGGCGACCACCCCAACACCCAATCCCAGGCATCATCGGTTCCACTGGCATTCGTAATTGATGGTGGCGGTACTATCAGCCACTCTTTTGTCTCTGCAGGAGGCTGTTGCTTAATTGTCAACTTCGCATGCGCGAGGAAGATCGGTGCGGACCGTTGAATTATTGAGAGTGATGGTGATCCCTCACCTTTGTAGTCAATCATATGCTGCTGCGTATCGCCTTCATTGACATCTTTTCTGGATAATGAAAGCTGAAGTTTGTCCCAGCCCTCAGGCGGCCAGCTCCTGCGCATTTCCTTATCATTTACGCTAGGAACAATCGCTCGATAATCCATCCGAGCTGTTATTGTCACGGCTTGAACGCCCGGCGACTGTTGCTGCACATATGCCCAACCCTCGATGCGCCTATCTCTTTCGATTGCTCCGCTTGGATCACTCTTGAAGGCCGTTATCTCGAAATTGGTGCCGGGTAGAACGTGTGCTTTCGTTTGAAACGTTAACCACCAAGTTTGCCGAACATCGCCATCTTTTATCGTCAAACGAATCGAATCCGCATTCAATCTTGCATCGCCAGCTGTTAGTGGTGTCAGCGATCGGTCGATGAATATCATTGATAAAAATAGGTATCGTCCAAGCGTTGCGTCCTTTGTTAGATAGCTACAGAACTTATCAGGCGACGCTCGCTTGTCACTTTCCTGGGCGAACGGAATAAGATCGATGTAACAGTTTCTAGGAGGCAGCCTAGGCCTAAAGGAGGTATTTATGGCTGCAGGCAACGCGGAGAAGTATTGGCGCGGAAGGAGCAGTGGACTTATTGTTCGAAACTCGGAGACCAGTGACGATAAATTGTTTTCTAAAACACTTCTTTCGTCGGGATCGAACTGACTTACTAAATCTCTCAAATCTCGTTCGAGCAGGCCAGCGCGTGTGGCTTGGGCCTTCCCGACGGATGATGACAAGAAGGTATACAGCGCCGCGCTGGTTAATGTGGCTAGGAATATGAGTACCAAAGCAGCTTCAAGCGTTAACCGGTAGCGCGAGAGCTGGTCAAAAAGAAAATTAGACGTGCCAGACATATCCTGACATTGAGGCACTTGTTATTCGGTCGAAGGTGGCGTCTTCTTGTTTAAATGCTTGTCGAATGTTCTTTATGTGATTCCGCAAGTTATCCTTATTTTGTCCAGATACAACGCATTGAAAGAGGTCTTCATAGTTCACAATCGTGTTGGCGTGTGCAACAAGCTTTTCCACTAGTCGAATTTCGGTACGTGACAGCCAGACCCGGTTGTTCTTCCAGGTTACGCCCAGGCGCGAAGACATGTCCAAAACAAGGTCTGGATCCTTGCATGGCATGGGTTGCAGATCTTTTGTTTCTCGATTTAGAGCCCCTTTGCGATATTCGATTGCCAGCTTCACCTGATGGATAAGGTCTTCCCTTGTGGGTGGCTTAACTAAGTAATCCCACGCGCCCAGTGCCTTAAAGATGCCTCTGTGCACCTCAGAATTCGCGATCGCTGAAACAATCAGTAACGGTGTTTTATTCGTATCCAAGGCCTTGGCGATTTTGAATCCGTCGAGCGACATGTCGCCCGGGCCTAACATCACGTCGGAAATGACAACGTCGTACATGGTTGACTGTAACGAAGGTAATGCGCGGCTGTAATCATAGAATTGATCTACATGGCTATTGGGCCAGTTGTCTGTCAGATATTCGCACAGCTGGTCGTTTTGCCGCGGAATGTCTTCGATTACCGCAAATCTGTATGTTTCATCGTTAGCCATGTTGCACCTGGCGCCATCGCAATTCGCGTAACGATACCGCGGTTTCCGCAGTAAAGTCAGTAAATTATTCTATATTTTCTTTACGGCGCTTAGGTCTGAACGTATATATATGCGTCTATCAATAAAGCCGCGTTTATTCGAAGTATAAGAAATCGACAGACAGTCCCAGTTATTTTTTTATGCCGACCTGACCATCATGTGACTTGTCATCAACCAACAGGAGACTGACATGTCGAATGAGAACTCAGCAGCAATAGATCTGGAAGAATTCGCTAAGTCTGGCAAAACGCCCCCGCTCGCGAGCTCGTACCGCATTCGTGTGGACAAGCTTGTGTTTACTGTAAACGTGAGCCACATGACGGGTAGGCAAATTCTCACATTGGCTGGCAAAGTGCCTGTAGAACGCTTCAAGCTGTTCCAGCAGATGCACGGCGGCGGCCAGCCGCAACGCATCGAACTCGACCAAAGCGTCGATTTCACCACTCCCGGCATTGAAAGGTTCAAAACGTTGCCGGTCGACTCCACCGACGGCTTGGCTAAGCCGCGGCGGGATTTTCGGCTGCCCGAATCCGATGAGGTTTTTTTGGAAAGCCTTGGCTTGCGTTGGGAAGCGGTAATCGACGAGGGAGTGAAGTGGGTGATCGTCTATGGCTATCCGCTCCCGCAGGGATACAACGTGAGCACTGTTGATCTCGCATTGCGCATTGCGCCGGACTACCCAACGGCGCAGATCGATATGGCATCTTTCTGCCCAGCGTTGGTGCGCGCGGACGGCAAGGGCATCAACGGCCTCTCAGGCCATGTGCTGGATGTACGCAATTTTCAACAGTGGTCGCGGCACCGGACGGCGCAGAATCCGTGGCGTCCGGGTGAAGACGATCTTCAATCCCACGTGCTGCTGGTTGAGCATTGGCTGCACCACGAGCTTACGAGGTAATCCATGGATACCCGGCTAACAATGACGGTGCGGCAGCACGAGGATCTTTTCAAGCATCTTTTCCCAGGAGATGGCCTCGAAGCTGCTGCCATCGTATTGTGCGGGCGTGCACATCACGCCGGCGCTCAGCGCTTGATCGTGCACCGAGTTCATCCGGTGCCGTACGATCAATGTGATCGCAGCGAAATGCAGGTCCGCTGGAAAACCGACTTGCTCGAACCATTACTCGGTGAAGCGGAGCGCCGCGGACTTGCAATCCTCACGATCCATTGCCACCCCAACGGCTATCCTCGGTTCTCTGATCAAGACGACACCGCCGACAAAGAGCTTTTCAGCTCTGTATATGGGTGGTTCGCGGATGAACTGTCGCATGCAAGCGCGGTAATGATGCCGAATGGCCGCGTAATTGCTCGTGTAGTTCAAGTCGACGGCTCGTTCGAGACCATTTCGCTGGTTACCGCTGTCGGCGACGAACTCGCCTTTTGGTTGGCTGTTGAACATACCGTGGGAAGCCCTGAGCACGCCGTGCGTAGCATCCAAGCCTTTGGGCAAGGCACCTACTCGATGTTGCGCCGGCTGCGCATAGCTGTGATCGGTGCTTCCGGCACCGGAAGTCTGGTCATCGAGCAACTCGTACGCTCGCATGTAGGACGCCTGCACATTTTTGACCCCGACAAAATTGAAGACAGGAATCTAAACCGTATTCCGCACACGACAATGAAGAATGCTGTAGACGGCATCGCCAAGGTTACATGTCTCGCCGAAGCCGCGCGCGCCATCGGATTTGAACTTGAAATAGTGCCCATAACTAAATCGATACATAATCCTGAGGTCATTCGCGAGCTATCGACCTGTGACATCGTATTTGGCTGCATGGACACCATCGACGGTCGCGCGCTGCTTAACCGCATTGCGACGTTCTACAGCATTGCGTATTTTGACGTTGGCGTGCGCTTGGACGCCGATGGCAAAGGCGGTGTGGACCAGATCTGCGGCGCGGTACACTACTTCCAGCCCGGCCGGTCGAGCTTCTTCACCCGTAAAATCTTCACGTCCGACGACGTTGCTGCAGCGGCATTTAAGCGAAGCGACCCCGCGGAATATAAAAAGCGCCTGCGGCAAAAGTACCTTAAAGGTGTAAGAGAAAATCAGCCGGCCGTAATGCCGATCAATATGGTATTCGCCGGACTCGTCGTAATGGAGTTCTTCGCACGCATACATCCGTACCGAGTAGATTCCAATGCAGATTACGCGTGGATAAATGTTAGCTTGAGTCATGGGATTTATGACCATGGTCCAGACGCTGCAGATTGCCCGTCACTGATCCGTTACGTAGGCCGCGGCGACTGCATACCGCTTCTCGACATGCCGGATTACACTGAATTGCCGAAGGCGGCTTGATGCGCCTACTCAAAAGCGCGTGGAACTGGCTTCTTGGGCGTAGCAGCACGCCACCGGCATACACGCCGGCAGTGCCGCAGATCGCTGTGAATTTCGTTGTGGACCTGCCAGAGGAATTCTCAAACGGGACGCTCTACGTGGCCGGCGAGAGCAAACCGTACTGGTGTGCGGGAATGCGTTGCCCTTGCGGGTGCGGCGCGACCATCCACCTCAGCCTAGTGAAAAATGATGATCCGACATGGCGTCTCGTGCTCGATAAAGATAAGCGTCCTACCCTTTCCCCTTCCGTCTGGAGAACGAGTGGCTGCTGCAGCCACTTCTTTTTGCGTCAAGGTGCAATCGAGTGGTGTCGGGCGCGATAATTGAATAGGGGTCTTGCGATCCGGTGCCTGAACCGGCTCTGGACCGCGCGCAATGCAAATAATGTCCAGTCTCGGGTGATTTGGGATTACGCATCCTGTGTTGTTACGCGCCCACAAGGTGAACGAATAGTCCATTCTGATCGGCCAGCGTCAGCTATTGAGCAAACGCGCAGGCGGCCGGTTGTGGCCGGGACTACGCATAGAGCATTGCGCCTAAAAGCCGCCCTTCAATCTGAGGGAGAACAATCAGACTTCGATCAACCACGAAGGAGTCTGAAATGGAATCCACGCACACCCGGGAACCCTGGAACAAAGGCAAGCTGATCGGGCAGAAACCGCCCCTCAAGCCGAAGGATATCTGGGCCATCCGAATTCAGCTTCAGAACGCGCATCAGGTCCGAGACCTGGCAATGTTCAACCTCGCGATCGACAGCAAGCTTCGCGGCTGCGATCTCGTCAATCTCCGCGTCCGCGACATCACGCACGGGAATCAGGTCTTGGCCCGGGCGATTGTCATTCAGCGAAAGACTCAACGGCCGGTACAGTTCGAATTGACCGAACCGACGAGGGCCGCAGTTTCTACGTGGATCGAGAAGGCGAAATTGAAGCCAGAGCAATGCCTGTTTCCCAGCCGCCTCGCCAAGTCGCCTCATGTCTCAACGCGACAGTACGCCCGGATCGTCCATCAATGGGTTGCCGCAATCGGCCTCGATCAGACGATCTACGGCACGCACACGATGCGGCGAACGAAGGCGACCTTGATCTACAAGCGCACGAAGAATCTGAGGGCCGTACAGATCTTGCTTGGCCATTCCAAGCTGGAAAGCACCGTTCGATACCTTGGAATCGAGGTAGACGACGCGCTTGAGATCTCCGAGCAGACCGAAATCTAACGGTTTGCGATCCGGCCGCACGCACGCTCCCTCAATCGGTTTCGTGCGGCCGCATTTCAGCGCGATGCTCTATGCGTACAATCGGCCAGAAACGGTCGTTAGGGCGCCATCCTAGTCCTTGAAATACTCGCTACCCGTTTTTGGTGCAAAATGTGCCAAATTGACAGCGTTCGGAGATAAGGTATGGCGGCCAAGAAGACGAATATTAAAAAAGGTATGGCGGCCAAGAAGACGAAAATAAAAATAAAGCCAATCTTTCTTTCCCATGAAAAACTGGCGAAAGTATATCAACTTACAAAGAAGGACAAGAAGATACTTAACCCCTTGGAGCGAAAGGCGAGTGCTGCGTTCGAGAAGCCAATGACGCCGGATGTCGCCCTCGCATCGGTGGTCGGTTCAAATGCGATGCCGCGCGTAGAGGTGACGAAGAAGATCTGGGCCTACATTAAAAAAAACAAACTGCAGGACACCACGAACAAGCGCATGATCAACGCCGGTGACAAGCTCAAGGATGTATTTGGCGGTAAGAAACAGGTGTCGATGTTTGAGATAACGAGGCTAGTCAATTAGCACCTGAACCCCTTGGACCGAAAGGCGAGTGCTGCGCTCGAGAAGCCAATGACGCCAGATGCCGCCCTCGCATCGGTGGTTGGTTCAAATGCGATGCCGCGTGTGGAGGTGACGAAGAAGATCTGGGCCTACATTAAAAAGAACAAACTGCAGGACACCAAGAACAAACGCATGATCAACGCCGGTGACAAGCTCAAGGATGTTTTTGACGGTAAGAAACAGGTGTCGATGTTTGAGATGACGAAGCTGGTCAGCAAGCACCTGAAATAAGGGGAGGGCTGGCATATCCAGTAGTAGTCGATGGCAACACGCAAAGGTCACGTCTTCTTCAATGTTCCTTTTGATGCACGCTATGAGCGGCTCTATGTCGCATTGGTCAGCGGCCTTATTACGCTAGGTTTTGCGCCTCATTGCTCGTTGGAAGTTCCCGCTACCAGAGACCGCTTGAGCCGCATTTTCGCTCTCATGCGAGAGTGCGAATACTCTATTCACGACCTTTCGCGTGTGCAACTCTCCCACAATAGCCCGCGATGTCCAAGGTTCAACATGCCCTTCGAAGCTGGGCTTGCGTACGCTCTGTTCTTGACCAACAAAAATAGTCATGCGTGCGCCATATTTGAAGCCGAAGATTTCCGGGTGCAGAGGACGCTGAGCGATCTGAATGGTATCGATCCGTACATACATGGGGACACCATAAGGGGACTCTTAATTGCACTCACGGATTTGTTTGCGGTTCCCGGTGCTCACACGAGCGCGCTGATGTTCGTACATAGGCAAATGTCTGCCTTGGCTCGAATTGTCAAAGCGCAAAACGGCAATACGCTATTCCGTCCCAGCTCCTATCGACAGCTAGTGGCACTCAGTCGGCAGTGCGCCAGTGCGGCTGGGTATATCCCTTAGCTATCGCGAACTGATGTCTGTTTCGGGTCGTGAGTACGCATTCATCGTGGAGGACAATTGCCGTTCGGCCTACATTCGCAGCCAATGCCTGGTGACGGACCTACACCGGTCGCCTAGGTCACTTTGAGCCAACGGCAGCAACGGCCGATGAGCAGACCTTCATGACGACGTGGCTGACAGTCTTCAGTGGCGTAAGCAGACAATCAGAGGTCAATGCAGTACACGATCAAATGCCGCATAGGTGAAACGGACGGGCCGACACTACCGTGCCAATCATGACCATCGTTCTGGCCCGCCGTTCACCAAAACGTTGGTATCGGTGATGACGACGGTTGTCACGGCCGGAGCGGACATGGGACGGTCCGGCCGTCACGCCTTATCGAAACCGGCTGATGAAAGCAAGCGCTCGACGTCGCGTGGCTTCATACCCACCATCGCGGCCAACTCGGTCAGTTTGTTCTGGGTGATCTCTTCACGTCGATTGGCTTCCAGTGCAAGCCCGAGAAAACGGCGCCGGAACTCATCCCGCGTTCCGCGTTCCTCTACCGGGTTATCGGCGGCCAGGAAGTCGGCGATGGCCTTTCCCGCTCCGGTATCCTCTTCGGACTTCAAGCGCTGGAACTCGCGCTCATCGATCAGGCGCAGGTTCTTGAGGCGATACAACGCCGAAATGCGGCTCACGCCAAAATGATGGGCGAGCAGCGCGACATCGTACAACTGGATGGCCTGACTACCCGGGGCCGCGCGCTGTTCCACCTGGACTACCTCGGCCTCATCGAAAACGGCGACCTGTGCACGGCTCGCACTACCCTTGCCCAGTGCGTGGACGAACTGCACCACGCCCTCGGCGGGCATCATGAATTCAGCCGCAAAAGCGTTTGCCCTGACCTCGAGCAGTTCGGTCCGGTTCTCGGCACGGCTGATGGCGCCGGATCGCTCGCGATCGATCAACACGTGCGCGTATTCATGCGCCAGCGAGAAGCGGCGCCGTAGCGCGGGGTGATCGTTGTTGATGACCACAAAAATGCCGATCTTGTCATCCCACAAAGTCAGGCCGGAAATGTTGCCGGGTAGCGTAACCAGCCCGGTGCGCACACCCTGCGACTCGAACAGTTCGATCGGATCCCCGATGAGGGACGCGCCGAGCCCCAGCTGCTGTCGCTCGACCGGACAATCTGCCGAAACCGCCAAAAGAAAAAAACATTGTCCGGTCAGCGACCGGAATAAGCCAGACTTCGGGGCGGATGCTCGCGGACCGCCTGTCCTACACCCACCTGGAACTGCTGGCCGGGCTTGAAGCCGAGATTTTCCCGCCGGGTCGTCGGCGAACACTGGGCGAGCGCGTCCTTGAGGAGATCTGGCGTAACTGACCATTACGCATCGGATTAATCATTGCATTTTAATTGCAACGATATCAGGTATAAGTTAATATTCTGATTTCTATCAATACATTAATCATTGCAATTTTTCTTGCCTTAGTATGGCCCTTGCCGATAAAGATCTGCTGGATTACGTCGCCGCAAACCCCGGTGCGCGGCGTGACGATATTCATCGCAACGTCGCGCCCGAGGTCAACGGGGTCACTGTCTGGCGCCGGCTCAAGGCGCTGGTCGAAGACCACAAACTTCAAGTATCCGGACGGGGCCCGAGCACCCGTTACAGTCTTGCCGGTGCGGCGGTGGTCCGGGCGCATCTCGCCACGCCTTACCGCAAGCTCGCGCTCTACAACAAAGCATTCCTGGACGCTTACGTCCCGAACAAAAGCAGTTATCTGAGCGCGTCAGAGCGCGGCGACTTGAACCGGATCGGCAAGCCCAGCCTGCCCCAGATGCCTGCCGGCACCTACGCGCGGCGCATTCTCGAAAAACTGCTGGTCGATCTGTCGTGGGCCTCTTCGCGCATGGAAGGCAACACCTACAGCCTGCTCGATACCGAGCGCCTGATCCGTTTCGGGGAGGAGGCGGCCGGCAAGGATCGCAAGGAGGCCATCATGATCCTGAACCACAAAGAGGCGATACAGCACCTCGCGCGGAACCTGCCTGCCATCGGGATCACGCGGCGTGACCTGCTCGATATTCACGCCTTGCTGTCCGATGGATTGCTGGTCAATCCGGCGATGGCCGGGCGCCTGCGCGAAACGGGCGTGGAAATCACGCATTCGAGCTACCGGCCGCTCGACGACAAGTTCGAGATCGAAGAGGAGTTTCGCATCCTCATCGAGAAAGCCGCCGCGATCGCGGACCCCGTCGAGCAATCGTTTTTCCTGCTGGTGCACGTTCCCTATCTGCAGGCGTTCGACGACGTGAACAAGCGGACTTCGCGGATCGCCGCCAACGTTCCGTTGCTCAAGGCCGAATTGGCGCCGATGTCGTTCGTCGCCATGAACGATCGCGATTACATCGACGGCCTGCTGGGCGTCTACGAGCTGAACAATATCGCGCTGTTCAAGGAGGCCTATGTCGCCGCTTATCGCGCCTCGGCGGAAAATTACCGCGTCGTGCGCGCTGAGGTCGAGAATCCGGACAAGGCGGCGCTTGCGTACCGCGGTTTTGTGAAACAAGCGGTGCGGCGGGCGGTGCTCGAATGGAAAGCGTTCGACCCGGCCAGGGTCATCGAGCTGGCGCGCGCCGCCGGCATCCCGGAGGACGATATTCCGGGCGCGGTTGCCTATACCGGGCGCGAGTTTGCCGGGCTGCACGAAGGCAACTGCATTCGTTACCGCTTGCGTCCGGAAGATCTGCAAGGGCTGGTCCGATGACTACGATACTCATCAATCGGAAGGAGCCGGAAGGCCGGCGTCACTACGACCTTGCGCACGAGACATTTCATCTGCTCACTTGGGAGCAGATGCCGCCCTAAAGCCTTATCAGTGTCTCCGCGTTGCGGAGACACTACCGAACGAGAAGATTGTCGCCGCGGTGCGGCAACAATGGTTCACCTTGCCGCTGAAGGACGCCTGAATTCTTCAAGATCATCTTGATAAGAAGCCAAGCGCTTAGAGTACGAATTCAAAATCAAATCGCTCGGCGAGTACGACCGGCTTTACAGGGGTTCGTCCACCTGGCTGCGTCTTGGTGCGTGACTCCTTCAGCGCCACGATACCACAGCGCTCCAATGTCTTGAGCGTGCGCGAGAGGTTGCTCGTCTTGCGTCCGGTCATTTCGGCGAGCTGGGCGATGGATTCCGGCTGCTGCTCGCGGATGAGTTTGAGCAGTTCCTGGTTTTCTTCCGAGAGCGCGCTGGCCAGTGACTTGAACGAGGTCAGCCACAGCTTGGGCTCGTTAGAGCGGAGTTTGTACTGGCCCTTGGCGATGGCGATGGTGCGCGCCTTGATGTTGGCGTAGGAAGTAATTCCAATTTTCACGGGGTGGCTCATGTTCGCTACTCCTCGATGCCGGTGAATCTTTCTACTTCTACCCGTGACACTTCGTTTCGATGAGATGCACGTAGAGTTCCGTCAATCGTACCGCCATCGCGTCCAGTCCGTACAGCTCCACCCTGCGCCGCGCCGCGGCGCCCATTCTTGCCGCCTGCCCGGGCGCGGCGGCCAAGTTGAGGCAGCGCGCGAGTTCGACCACGTCGAGCGCGTCGCGGCAGATGTAGCCCTCGACGCCGCTTTCGACGAACTCGGCCGCGCCGCATTGCATAGTGGTAATCAGCGGCAGGCCGCTGGCCATGGCTTCCAGCGCGGCGTTGGGGAAGGGATCGTACAGGGTTGGCAGGACGAAACAATCGGCCATGCCGTACCAGGGCTTGACATCATCCTGCCCGCCTGTGAAATGCACGCGATCGGCGAGCTTCATATCTGCCGCCGCACGTTGCATGAGCGCAAGTTCCCGGTCCTCGCCCACCACGACGAGGTGCGCGCCGCGCACGCCGGTCATGGCGCGCAGCAACTGCGGCACGCCCTTGCGCGCGAAGCCGGAGCCGACGAACAGGAACACAGCGGCTGAATCCGAGATGCCGAGTTCAGCGCGTTTGCGCGCGCGCCACTCCCCGCGCAGCGCCGGATTGAAGGCGGCAAGGTCGACGCCGTTGTAGATCACGTGCAGCTTTGACTCGGCCAGGCCGAAGTGGCGGCGCACTTCCTCCTTGACCATATTCGAGTTGCAGATCACCGCGCGCAAGCTGGGACTCTCGAACAGGCGCTTTTCGGCGGCCTTCGTATATAGATGGTAGGGATTGAGCGCCAGGGCAAGGCGCTCGAGCAACCCGGCCGCGCGGGAGCGATTGGCAAGCCACTGGCGGTGCACGCCGTCGCCGGCGCGATACACGTCGCAGCAGGCGATGCGCTCGTGCGATTGCACCAGGTCGAAGGTATTTGTCTTGAGCGCGGCGCAGACGGAGCGGGCGAAGCCCCAATCCCGCCATACCCGGCCGATATAGAAAGGGTCGCAACGGATCATGCGCACTTCGCCGGCCAGCTCCGCGGCCCCGAGCCAGTCCCGCGCGAGCAAGGTCATTTCGACGTTCTGCGCCACAAGCGCCGCCATGGCCCGCTCGACGAAGCGCTCCGCCCCGCCGTAGGGATTGTAGCGCTGGCGTATCAGGGCGATTTTCAAAAGCGCGACTTCAGGGCCTGAACCGCTTGCAGCACCTCGGACACGGGCAGGGTGGTCAGGCATTCGCTCACCTTGCCGCCGCCGCAGCCGTCGTTGCCGCAGGGACGGCAGCTATGGCCGGATGCGACCACGCGATGCGCCACTTGCCACGGACCCCAGTTGAACTCGCCGCTGGGCCCGAACAGCGCGACCACCGGCGTCTGCATCGCGCTGGCAGTGTGCATGGGTGCGGAATCGACACCGATAAAGAGCCTGGCATTGCGCGAAACTGCGCCCAGTTGCTTCAGCGTGAGCTTGCCGCAAAGATCGGCGAACGGCGTCGTCGCCAGCGCCCGGATGCGCGCAACCAGTTCGAGTTCCTCCGCATCCGGCGCCGCGGTGACGAGCACGCGCTCCCCCAGAGCCTGCAGCTTGTCGATCAGGTCGGCGGTTTTCTCCGCCGGCCAGCATTTGAATTGCCAGCGCGAGGCCGGATGCAGGTGAATATAGCCCTTCTGAACGAGTCCCAGATCACCCAGCATACGAACCACTTCGCGCTCCGCTTCTTCGCCCGGCACGAAGCACAGCTTGCGCTCCAACTCCCCTGGCTGCACGCCGATGCGGCGCAGCGCATCCAGGTTCGTCTCGACCACGTGGCGACGACCGTTCATGGGCAAGGGATAGATGTGCGTGAAACTGTTCTTCCACCAACGGCGCACGCGGGGATGATTGGCGGCGACGCTGTAGCGCGGACCGAGCAGGCGCGCAAGCCAGGCGCCGCGCGGATGCTCGGATAGGTGAATCAGCATATCGTAGTCGCGGCGGCGCAACTGTTGCAGCAAACCCCATTCCTCGCGCACCTGCTTGGTCAAGCCCGAGCCCTTCCAGCCGCGGTCGATGGCAAACACCCGGGATATCGACGGATTGCCGGTCAGCATGACCGCGGTATCGGCATAGACCAGCGCGTCGACCTCGACATGCGGTGCGTGGTTTTTCAGCACCGAGAACACCGGCGAGGCGAGCAGCACGTCGCCGTGGTGCCGCAGTTTCGTCACCAGCACCCTGCGGATGCTCTGCAGATCGACGCCATCTTTCAGCATGACGTCACAATAGCAGAGAACCCCAGGGCGGAGAACCCTAGCGCAGCTCCGCGAGCAGGCGCTCGAGGTTCAAATGCTCGGTCACCGCGTCGGCCAGGCGATCGATGCTCGCTTCACGCAATGCGCCGTAGTCCAGCGCCAGCGGACGTTCCAAGCCGGCCCAGGCGAGCAGCGCGGCGCAGGCTTCGGGCGCGTCGAACAGGCCGTGCAGGTAAGTGGCCAAAATCTGTCCGTCCGCGGACAGCGCACCGTCGCGACGGCCGTCGTCGAGCTCGATCGCGGCGCGCGCGCGCGCCGGCCCGGTCGAGACGCCCAGGTGGATCTCGTAGCCGGCAACGCGCGCGCCCGAACCGGTGAGCCGCCCGCGCACCTGTTGCACGCGCTTTTGCGGATCGAGCCTGGTCTCGAAATCGAGCAGGCCCAGTCCCGGCCTGCTGCCGGCCGCGCCTTCCAGGCCGTGCGCGTCGTCGAGCCGCGTGCCCAGCATCTGCATGCCGCCGCAGATGCCGACGAGCTTGCCGCCGTAGCGCAGGTGCCGCCGGATTTCCACAGTCCAGCCTTCGCGCTCGAGCCAGACGAGATCGGCCTGCACGCTCTTGCTGCCCGGCAATACGATCAGGTCGGCACGCGGAATGCGCATGCCCGGCCCGATGAATTGCAGTTCAACCTGGGGATGCGCGCGCAGCACGTCAAAGTCGGTGTGGTTGCTGATGCGCGGCAGCACCGGCACGATTATCCGTAGCCGTTTACCCTGCGCTTTTTCGTCTTGCTCGGTCTTGATCGCATCCTCCGCATCCAGATGCAGGCCCTGCAAGTAAGGCAGCACCCCGAACACCGGCTTGCCGGTCTTCCGCTCCAGCCACTCTAAGCCGGGCTGCAGCAGACCGATGTCGCCGCGAAAGCGGTTGATCACGAAACCGCGCACGCGCACGCGCTCTGAGGCCGACAGGCATTCCAGCGTGCCCAGAAAATGCGCGAACACGCCGCCGCGGTCGATGTCGGCCACCAAAATCACCGGGCAATCGACCGCCTCGGCAAATCCCATGTTGGCGATGTCGCGCTCGCGCAGGTTGACTTCCGCCGGGCTACCGGCGCCCTCGACCAGCACGCACTCGTATCGCGCGCGCAAACGCCGGTAGGACTCCAGCACCGCGGTGAGCGCTATTGGCTTGTACTCGTGGTAGGCGCGCGCGTCCATGTCCATGCGCGCCTTGCCATGGATAACGATTTGCGCGCCGATGTCGGAGTTAGGCTTCAACAGCACCGGGTTCATGTCAGTGTGCGGCGGCACGCCGGCCGCCTGCGCCTGCAGTGCCTGCGCACGGCCGATCTCGCCGCCGTCGACGCTTACCGCGCTGTTCAGCGCCATGTTCTGCGGCTTGAACGGCGCCACGCGCGCGCCGCGCCGCGCCAGCACCCGGCACAGCCCGGCCACCAGCGTGCTCTTACCGGCGTCGGAAGTGGTACCCTGCACCATCAGGGCGCCGCGGATGCGAGTCATGCGCGGACCGCCCTATTTGCGACCAAGCAAGCCTCGGCGCCGAGCAGGTAGAGCGTCTCCACCGCCTCGGTCGACAGGCAGGCGATGCGCCGGTAGCTCATTCGGACCGCCTCATTTTGGACGTTTGGCGCGCGCCTTGTCGAGGTTTTCGCACATCTGCTGCGCGCCGTCCAGAATGCGCGGCGTGTGGCGGCTGATGAGGTCGGTGTGAATAACGAACAGGTTGTCGCGCTTCACCGCCAGGATGCGCGGCCAGGCCTTCCAGTTGTCGAGGTTGTCGCGCATATTCGGCTCCGCGGTCGCGCCAGCGATCACCTCCGGATCGGCTTCGAGCACCGCCTCGGTCGAGATGACGGGCGCCAGTTGCTTGAGCTCGCCCATCACGTTTTGGCCGCCGCACAGGCGGATGACGTCGCTGATGAGGTGATCGTTGTTGGCGGTCATCAGCGGTTTTTCCCATATTTGGTAGAACACGCGCACCGGCGCGCGCCCGGCGTAACGCTGGCGCAATTCGGCCTCGCGCGCGACCAACGCCGCGGCCACCTTGGAAGCGACCGCCTCGGTGCCGGCCACGCGGCCGAGCTTTTCGATCGAGCGCGCCACGTGGGGCAAGCGCTCCGGTTGGTTGTAGAACACCGGGATGCCGAGGCTGAGCAGCTTGTCGAGCTGGGTCTGCGCGTTGCCGTGCCGCCAAACCAGGATCAGGTCGGGCTTGAGTTCGACGATGCGCTCAAGGTCGAGCGAAGCGCTGTCGCCGATGCGCGGAATGGCTTTGGCGGCCTCGGGATAGTTGCTGTACTCGATCGTGCCCACCACGCGAGAGCCCGCGCCGGCGGCAAACATCAGCTCGGTCATATGCGGCGCCAGGCTGACGACGCGCCGCGCCGGTTGTGCCAGGACCAGCGTGCGGCCGGCATCGTCGGTCACGCGAATCTCCCCCGCGGCCGAAGTGCCGCCCAAGGCCAACGCGGCCGCCAGCATGCATCGCAACCATGCGGCGTTCATCCGGTCCCCGTCAACAAAGCCGCCGCCGCGGCCGGATTGGAAGGAAAGTAGGCGTGCAAGTAGGACGCGGTGATCGGACCGCGGCGATAAACCGGTTCGCCCCTGCCGTATCCATGCGGCGCGCATTCATGCGCAGGCGCGAGCGTGGTGTCGAGCTGCGAGTGATGAAACGCGTGCCCGCGCAACTCGCCCTGGGGCAGCCAGAGCGATTGCAGGCCGATGGCGGCGAGACGCTCGCGCATCGTCACCTTGCCCGGCAGCAGTCCGGCCATCAAGTGGGACGTGCCGTCCGGCGTGACGAGCGCATCGAACAGCACCATCATGCCGCCGCACTCGGCCAGCAGCGGCCGGCCGGTTGAGGCGAAGGCTTTCAGCGAATCCAGCCAGCGCCGGTTGCGCGTGAGCCTTGCCGCATGTAACTCGGGATAGCCGCCCGGCAAATACAGCGAATCCGCGCGGGGCACGAGTTCATCGGCCAACGGCGAAAAGAAATTCAGTTCCGCCCCCATCGCCGCGAGACAATCCAGATTGGCGCGGTACAGAAAAGAAAACGCCGCGTCGCGCGCCACGGCGATGCGCCGCCCGGCGAGCAAGCGGCCCGGCAAGGGAGTCTGGCAGGGGACAAAAGACACCACGGGCGGGAGGTTCTGCTCCCCGATCAGGTCGGCGAGGGCATCAAGCATGGCCGGCAGCGCTTCGAGTTCACTCGCCTGCACCAGGCCCAGGTGGCGCTCCGGGAAAGACTGCGCAGCCCTGAATAGCACGCCCAGCAAAGGAATGTCCGGCGGCAGGCTCGCGGCGAGCATCTGCGCGTGGCCCGGCCCCGCAACGCGGTTGGCGATGACGCCGGCGAAGGACAAGGCGCGATAGTCCTTCAGGCCTTTGGCCACCGCGCCGAAGGTCTCGGCCATGGCGGAGGCGTCGATCACCGCTGCGACCGGCAGGCCGAAGGTGGCGGCGAGATCGGCCGAGCTCGGTTCGCCGTCGTACAAGCCCATCGCCCCTTCCACCAGGATCAGGTCTGCCTCCCGCGCCGCGCCGCAGAGAAGGGCACGCGAGCCGTCGATTCCGACCATCCAGCAATCGAGGTTGTATACCGGCGCGCCGCTCGCCGCCTCGAGCAGCATGGGGTCGATGAAATCGGGGCCGGTCTTGAACACCCGCACGCGCCGCCCGGCGCGGGCGTGATGGCGCGCGAGCGCGGCGGTGACCGTGGTCTTGCCTTGTGCGGAAGCGCAGCCGGCAATCAGTAGCGCCGGGCAAGAAAAGGGGGTGGGATTGATGTCCATTTGCCGCGCCATTACTCCGGCACGAACAAGGTCCGGCCGGCGGCTTCGACCCGCGCGACGCGATGCCCGAAGGCGTCCGACAGCCCGTCTTCCACCATCACCTCGGCGATCGGCCCTTGCCGCACCGTGCCTTGCGGCGTCAGCAGCAGGGCATGGCTGGCAAAGCGCGCGGCAAGATTGAGATCGTGCACCGAGAACAGGATGCCGCGGGCGCGCTCGCGCGCCAGCAGGCTGAAGTGTTCCAGCATCAGCACCTGATGATGCAGGTCGAGGTGCGACACGGGTTCGTCCAACAGCAGCAGCGGCGCGTCCTGCGCAAACAGCGATGCCAGCGCCACGCGCTGGCGCTCGCCGCCCGACAGGGTCAGTACGTCGCGCTGCCCGAAGCCGTCAAGATCAACCAGCGCGAGCGACGCCAGCGCGATTTCGCGGTCACCTTCACCCTCCCACTGCCAGCGGGAAAGATGCGGATGGCGGCCCAGCATCACGCAGTCGAGCGCGCTCGCGCTGAAGGCATCGTGGAAAGTCTGCGGCAGGAAGCCGCGCAGGCGGGCCACCTCGGCAGCCGGCCACTCGCCAGGTTTCTTGCCGGCCAGATACACCGCGCCGCCCTGCGTGTCGCGCAAACCCACCAGGGCGTGCAGCAGGGTGGTCTTTCCCGAACCGTTGGGACCGAGCAGGCACCAGAGCTCGCCGGCACGGATGCGAAAATCCAGATCTCGCACCAGGGTACGGGCGGCGACTCGCAGCGTCAGCTGGTTCACTTCTAGCAATGTCGCGCTCATGCCGCCGCCTCCCTTCTCAGCGTGCCAATTTCGCGTCCGCGCCGTCGGCGGCCGAAAGCATTCGCGGCCGGTCGCATCCCCGCTTCGCGTGGCCCCTGCTCCCTGCTCATGCCGCCGCCTCTCTTCTCAGGGTGCCAATTTCACGTCCGCGCCGTCGGCGGCCGAAGGCATTCGCGGCCGGTCGCATCCCCGCTTCGCGTGGCCCCTGCTCCCTGCTCATGCCTTCCCCGGCTTGCGCGTGAGCAGGAACATGAACGCGGGTACACCGATGACCGCGGTGATCACGCCCACCGGCAGTTGCTGCGGCGCGAGCACGCTGCGCGCTGCCGTATCGGCCAGCAGCAACAGCGTGCCGCCGGCCAGCGCGACCGCCGGCAGGAGCATGCGCTGATCGTTACCCAGGGCGAGGCGTAGCGCATGCGGCACCACCAGACCGACGAAACCGATGGGACCGGCGGTGGTCACGGCCAGCGCAGTCGAGGCCGCGGCGACCAGATATATCGTGCGGCGCAGCGGTGCGACACGCACTCCCAGCGAATACGCAAGCGCCTCGCCGCGCAACATCACATTGAGATCGCGCGCCACCGGATAAATGACCGCCAGCGCCACGACCAGCATCAGCATGGCGGGCACCCATGACTCCGCGCCGTTCAGGTCGCCCATCAGCCAGAACAGCATGCCGCGCAGCTTGGCCTCGGAGGCGATGGTCAGCATGATGGTGATGAGCGCGCCCCAGCCGGAAGCCAGTATCACTCCCGTGAGCAGCAGGCGCGGCGAAGCATCGATGGCGCCGAACAATTGCTGGCGCGCGAAGTCGCGCCGCGCCAGCCCGAGAACCAGGGCGATCGCCGCAAGCGCACCCGCCCCTGCGCCGAGATTGACCCATACCGCGCCCGCGCCCAGGCCGAACAGCATGACGCCAAGAGCGCCGACGGATGCGCCGCCTGACAGGCCCAGCACGTACGGGTCGGCGAGCGGATTGCGCAGCAGGACTTGCATCAGCGCGCCGGCAAGCGCGAGCAGGCCGCCGGTGGCGAAAGCGGCCAGCGCGCGCGGCAAGCGCAAGCGGGTGACGATGTCGCCGGCAGCGCTGTTTTCGGGAGAAGCGAGCGCCTGCAGCAGCTCCATCGGCGCCAGCCGGCTGCTGCCGGTGGCGAGCGCTATCGCCAAGGCGGCGAGCGCGACCCCTGCAAGGACCAGCCAGATGAGCAGCGCGCGGCGCAAGCTTTCCCCCTTCACTGTTGCCAGCCGAGCGAGACGAACAGTCCGCGCCCCGGCGTGTTGAACCCGTGGGCGAGCTGGTACTTCTCGTCGAAAAGGTTTTCCAGGCGTGCCGCAACGAAGGTGTCCTTGGTGATGGGGCGGCGCGCCGTGAGGTTGACCAGTTTGTAGCCGCCCAGCGTCACCGGCGCGTTGGTGGCGATATCGTTGTCGGGACGCGTCCCGCCGACGATCAATTCCCCTCCGACCCGCCAATCGTACACCAGGGCGTTCGCCACGACATTGCCAAACATCGTCCCGCGGCGGCGCAACTGCGCGCCGGTCACGGCGTTGATCGGATCCTGCACAGTCAGGCTGGTGCGGATGTCCCAGCGCTCGAACTGCCCGGTGTAGCTCAACTCATGACCTTCCACGCTCGCGCTGGCGACGTTCTGTGGCAGGAAGGTCGGCGGCGGGAAGTCGATCAGGTTCTGATACTTGGTGCGAAAAAACGCATAACGCACGAGATTCGGCCCGGCCGCACGCTGCAGCCCGATTTCGTTGCTGTAGCCGCGCTCCGGTTGCAGATTCGGATTGCCGAAGCCAGGGAAGAACAATTCGTTGAAGGTGGGCGCCCGGAAGGCGGTGGAGCGCATCGCCGTGATCTTCCAGTCCTGGTTGATGTCGTAGCCGTATCCCCCCAGCCAGCTGCGCGCGCCGCCAAAATCGGAATAGGCATCGTTGCGCAGGCTCATTTGGAGTTGATGCGCATCCAGCCGTCCGTTATAGGCAATCAGCGCGCTGCTGACGTCGCGGCCCTTGACGGTATAAGCGGTGGTGCTCTGGACGCGCTGCTCCTGGTGCTCCAGCCCCCCGGTGAGGACGTGGCCCGGGGCCAGTTTGAAGTCGTTTTGCCACTGCAATTGCAAGTTCCTGGTGTCCGTGCGCGTTGGCGCCGCGGCGTTGGTGAAGCTCTTTCCCTTGTCGGAACCTTCGGCGAGCGTGAGCCGCGAGTTCCAGAACGCCTTGAACTGGTTGTTCGAGTACAGCGCGAAGCTGGATACGGCGTTTTCCGAGCGATGGTTGTCGGTGGCGGCGCCGAATGCATTGTCGAACTTGATCTCCCCTTGGTTCTGGTAAGCGCGCAGGCCGATCTCATGCCCCTCAGCCAGACGATGTCCGACCTGGGCCGACAGGCTCAGGTTGCGGTAACTATCGTTATCGGGATTGGCGTTGGGCGCCTGGTTCGGATTAATCGCCGAGAAACCGGCGGTTTCGAAACGCGTCACGTTGAAGTTAAAACGCGTGTCCCCGATGCTGCCACGGTAGGCGGCAGAAGCGCGGTCCGTGCCTCTGTCCCCCACCATCGCCTCCACCTCCGCCCGCGGCGCGCCGGCACCCTGCTTGGTAAAGATCTGAATGACGCCGCCGATAGCACCGGCGCCGTATAGGGCCGAGACGTTTCCGCGCACCACTTCCACGCGCTCGACCTGGTCGAGCATGATGCCTTCGATCTGCGTCGTTCCGAGCGTGGCCGAACCTGCACGCACGCCGTCGACCAGGACCAGCACCTGCGTGCCGCCGCCGCCGCGCAAGAAGATGCTGCTCTGGCTTCCGATGCCGCCGTTTTGCACGAATTCGAATCCAGCCTCGCGTCGCAGCAGGCTGGGCAGATTGACCGCGTTCGATTCGCGGATGTCCTTCTGAGTGATAACGGTGGTATGGGCGATGGTGTCGGTCAACTGCTGCTCCAGCCGCGAGGCCGTAACCACCACGGAAGCGCCAAGACCCTCCCGTTGCTGTTGCGCCATGGCGGGCAACAAGGAAAGGGCCAGGAACGTGCCGAACGAACCGAGCCGGAGTGCGCATCGAGCGTGAATGCTAATGGATTGGATTTGCATGACTTCTCCCCGCAGCCGGCGTCCCCGCAGGCTGCACAACTGAAACAACAAAGGAAACGCGGGGGGAAATGAGAACCACAACCGGCGCACCGCGTCCCCGCAGTGTTTCCACCTGTCGCGCAAGGCCGGTCTCCGGGCTCGTGGGATTGGGTCTGTCGCCTTCCCGTAAGCGCTTGCTTACAGTGGCATCGTGACAGACCCGCGCTCACCTACCGTTGCGGGGGCAGCACAGGCTTGGGCGTAGCTGCACGCCGTACCTGTTTCCCGTTTCACCCGCCGGCAGGAATCGCCGGCGGACACCTCGAACGAGTGCAGCGATTTTACACGGTATCGCCGGCAAACAAAAAAATATTCGGCCGCGGAGGTGCGGGAACATGCGCAAAAGGGCCGGGTCGGGCGCGCTTTTTGGCGCAGTCCGGCAAGGAATTGACGGCCTCGAAATCGTGCGCCGGGTCAATCAAATAGAGCGGCTTATTCATCGTGGAAAGAGCATTGAGAGTTACCTGTTATTACTTGACTTGTCACGATTTTTGAAACTATAGTGTTGCGATGAATGCGGAATTCGACACGCTCGACGGCAAAATCGACCAGTTCCTCCAACTGTGCCAGCGCCTAAAAAACGAAAACAAGGAACTGAGGCTGCGGTTGGTATCCGCGCAAAACGATGTCAAGAGCCTGGAAGACAAGGTCGGCAGCGCCAAGACCCGCCTCGAAGCGTTGCTGCGGCAGATCCCGGAATGAGTGAAAAAGCCAAAGCCCTCGATGTCAGCATCATGGGCCGCAATTATCGGGTCACCTGCGCCGACGGGGAACGCGAGGCGCTGCTCGCGGCAGTCGCCTATGTCGACAAGAAAATGACCGAAATCAAGGCGGCGAGCAAGGTCGCGGGAACCGAGCGCATCGCCGTCATGGCCGCGCTGAATATCGCCAACGAACTGCTCTCGATCAAGATCGGCAGCGGCTTTGACATGGCGGAATTAAAGCGTAGAATGAATTCAGTGCAGTCGAAGCTCGATCAAGCGTTATCGCAGCAGGATTCCCTGTTCTAGATCGCGTCCGGGCGGGCCAGACCGCGAATTGTTTCCCTGCGATGCTCGTTTAGGCCATATATTCCTTGAACCAATATATGTGCTGAGGTTGCAGACCCTAGCGCCGCTTTTGTGCGCGTCCTTTCGCCTCGCGCGATTGTGGATGTACCTACGGCGGCCGGAACGCGACCACTCTGGACTGCAGGTTCAGAGGATGCGGGCCTGACGGCATTTGCGGGGAATTCAATACCTCATCAATCGCAGACCCAGTGTCTGCGATTTTTGTTTGTGGAGTTCCTCGCAATGCGCTACTGGCTGATGAAATCCGAGCCCGACGAGTTGAGCATCGACGACCTTGCGCGTGCGCCCCGGCAGAGCACCGCGTGGTTCGGCGTGCGCAACTACCAGGCGCGCAATTTCATGCGCGACCAGATGCGGATAGGCGACCAGGTGCTGTTCTATCATTCGAGTTGCGCCGAGCCGGGAATCGCCGGATTGGCGGAAGTCTGCGCCAATGCCTATCCGGACGAGACCCAGTTCGACCGAAAGAGCAAGCATTACGACGCCAAGGCCACGCGCGACAAGCCGCGCTGGGTGAACGTGGAAGTGAAGTTCGTGAAAAAAACCCGGCTCCTCGGCCTGACCGAACTGCGCCAGCACAAAGCGCTGGCGGGCATGCGCCTGCTCGCGCGCGGCAACCGCCTGTCCATTACGCCGGTCGACCCGGACGAATGGAAGTTCATCACTACCAAACTGCTCAAATAACATGACCAGACTGAAAAACGACACGCTGATCCGCGCGCTCTTGCGCCAACCCACCGAGTACACGCCGGTATGGCTGATGCGCCAGGCGGGCCGCTACCTGCCGGAATACAACCAGACGCGCAGCCGCGCCGGCAGTTTCCTCGGCCTGTGCAAGAACCCGGGCTATGCCACCGAGGTCACGCTGCAGCCTCTGGCGCGGTTCGAGCTCGACGCCGCCATCCTGTTCTCCGACATCCTAACCATTCCCGATGCCATGGGCTTGGGGCTGTACTTCGCCGAAGGCGAGGGACCCAAGTTCGAACGGCCGTTGCGCGAGGAGTGGGAAATTCGCGACCTGGCCGCGCCCGACCCGGGTGTCGAATTGCGCTATGTGATCGACGCGGTCGGCGAAATCCGGCGCGCGCTCGCCGGCAGCGTGCCGCTGATCGGCTTCGCCGGCAGCCCGTACACGCTCGCCTGCTACATGGTCGAAGGCGGCGCAAGCGACGATTTCCGCACCATCAAGACCATGCTCTACGCGCGGCCCGATCTGCTGCACCACATCCTCGAAGTCAACGCACGGGCGGTGACCCTCTGCCTCAACGCGCAGATCGAAGCCGGCGCGCAGGCGGTAATGATCTTCGATACCTGGGGCGGAAGCCTGTCGCATGCGGCCTACCGCGAGTTCTCTCTCGCCTATTTGCAGCGCATCATCGCCGGCCTCAAACGCGAGCATGCCGGCGCGCGCGTTCCGGCGATCGTGTTCACCAAGGGCTGCGGCAACTGGCTGGAGGACATCGCCGCCATCGGCTGCGATGGCGTGGGCCTCGATTGGAGCGTGGACATCGGCGAGGCGCGAGCGCGCATCGGCAATCGTGTTGCGCTGCAGGGTAACCTTGACCCCGCCGTGTTGTTTTCCCCCGTAGAAGTGGTGGAGCGCGAAACGGAAAAAATCCTCGCCTCCTTCGGCTACGGCGGTGGCCATGTATTCAATCTCGGCCACGGCATTTCCCAATTCACCCCGCCTGAAAACGTCAAGATTCTGGTCGATTGCGTACATCGAGCGAGCCCGCGCTATCACGGCAACAACGCCAACACCCGCGCCAGCTAAGGATTTCTGCGGGTTGCGCAAACCCTGACTTATGCACAACATCGCGCTCTCGCCCATATTTTCTGGCAACAGCCACGGGATTTCTGCGGAAAAAATGTAACATTATGTTTTTCAATAGATAAACGTATAGCTGCGATTTTGAGCAGAAGAAGAAATTCCTTATGGCAAAGATGGTTACAGCAAGGTGGCAAACTTATTCACAAAGTTACCCACAAGAATTGTGGACAACCGGAGTTCCCCTTTGGCAATAGGGTGATGCGGCAGTTTTCAGATAAATCGCTTCACCTTGCTCGCGTAGCTTCCGCAACCGATTTTTTTTTCTTTGGCGACGAATGAGCATACTCCGCGTCGCACTCGACCTGCCCCTGCCGCGGCTGTTCGATTACAGCTGTGCCGAAGCGAGCAGCGCGGATATCGGCATGCGCGTGCTGGTTCCGTTCGGCAACAAGCAAGCGGTGGGAGTGATCGTCAGTCTAGCCGACACATCCGAAATCAGCAGCGAAAAATTGAAGTCCGCCGTGCGTATCCTGCGCGAGACCCCGGCGCTGGGGCGTGACTGGCTGGAACTCGCGCAATTCTGCAGCGACTACTATCACCGGCCTCTGGGCGAAGTCATTTTCAACGGGCTGCCGCTGCGGCTGCGCAAACCCGGTGCCCCGCCGACACTCAACGAGGCAGCCGCTTACCGTCTCAGCGCCGGCGGACGCGAGGCGCTGGCGCAATTGCGCGTCCGCGCAAAGGTGAAGCGCGCACTGCTCCAAGCCCTGTCGCGGTCCGATTGTGCCGAGGCGCTGCTGCTGGCACAAAGCCCGGGCGCGAAAAAAGTCCTCGCCGAGCTCGCGAGCGCCGGCTGGATCGAGCGCTATCAAACGCTGCCGCAGGCGAGTGGCGGCCGTTTCGTCGAGAAACATGCGCTCAATGCCGAGCAGCGGCAGGTGCTGGATCAAATCGAAGGCGCCAGTCCCGGCTACGGAGTGTTTCTGCTGCACGGCATCACCGGCAGCGGCAAGACCGAGATCTACCTGCGCCTGATCGCGCGCACCTTGGCGGCGGGCAGACAGGCGCTGGTGCTGGTACCGGAGATCAGTCTTACGCCGCGCTTGGAGCAGGAGTTCCGCGAGCGTTTTCCCGAAACGCTCCTGGTCAGCTTGCACAGCGGCCTCGCCGACGGCGAGCGCACCCAGCACTGGCTGCAGGCGCAAAGCGGCGCGGCGGCGATTGTGCTCGGCACGCGGCTCGCCGTGTTCGCGCCCTTGCCAAAGCTGGCGCTGATCGTGGTGGACGAGGAACAGGATGCCTCGTTCAAGCAACAGGACGGCGTGCGCTACTCCGCCCGGGACCTGGCCGTATTCCGCGCGCGTCAGGCGGGAATCTCCATCGTGCTTGGATCGGCCACGCCGGCGCTCGAAACCTATGCGCATGCGGTGTCCGGCCGTTACCGGCTGCTGCAGTTGTCGCAGCGCGCCGTGCCGCAGGCACAGTTGCCGCTGGTGCACAGCGTGGACATGCGCAAGCACAAGCTCGAAGAGGGCCTGGCGCCACCGGTGGTGGAGGCGCTGCAGCAACGCCTGGCGCACGGCGAGCAGAGCCTGGTGTTCCTGAACCGGCGCGGATACGCGCCGGTGCTGATGTGCCCGGCCTGCGACTGGGTGAGCGGCTGCAAGCGCTGCTCCACCCGGATGGTGGTGCATCTGGCCGATCGGCAGTTGCGCTGCCATCATTGCGGCGCGAGCACGCCGATCCCGCGCCACTGCCCGAGTTGCGGCAATGCCGATATCCACCCCTTTGGCCGCGGCACGCAGCGGCTGGAAGCGACGCTGGCCGCGCGCTTCCCGCAGGCGCGCATCCTGCGCGTCGACCGGGACAGCACCCGCAACAAGGGCAGCTTTTCGCGCATGCTGGGCGAGATACAGGGGGGTCGCGCCGACATCCTGGTCGGCACGCAGATCCTGGCGAAGGGGCACGACTTCCCGAATCTCACCCTGGTCGCGGTGCTGAACGCCGACAGCGCGCTGTATTCCGCCGACTATCGCGCGCCGGAGCGCCTGTTCGCGCAGTTGGTGCAGGTCTCAGGGCGCGCCGGGCGCGCCGACCTGCCCGGCGAAGTTCTGATCCAGACCGAGTATCCGCGACATCCGCTGTATCTGGCGCTGGCGCAGCATGATTACGCCGGTTTCGCACGCACCCTGCTCGCCGAGCGCGAGCAGGCCGGTTTTCCGCCTTATGTGTTTGAGGCCGTGCTGCGCGCCGAAGCCCTCGAACTGAAAACCGCGCTCGAATTCCTGCGCGAGGCGGCCGCCCTGGCGGGCCCGCCGCCGCCAGGCATAGCGCTCTACGATCCGGTGCCGATGAGCCTGACCCGGCTGGCCGAGCGCGAGCGCGCGCAGCTGCTCGCCCAATCCGAATCGCGCAAGGCGCTGCAGGCGTACCTCGCCGCCTGGAGCGCGAAACTGCATGCCCTGCCCCAGCGCGCGGTGCGCTGGCATCTGGATGTCGATCCGATCGAGTTTTGATGCTGGAAATTGCGATTGGTCGAGGTCAAGGCAGGATTTATGCGTGGCGACTTGAATCGCCCCCCCAATTGTTGTTGCAGAGTTGCGATGTTGCGCGGACGAAAATCCGTCCGCGCGGATCCTCGATTGCGCACGGATGAAAAGCACATCCGTGCGCAA
>JACRAS010000241.1 GCA_016234705.1 Betaproteobacteria bacterium
CGCCTTGACGATGGCGCCCTTGCACACGCCGTTGCAGCCGCACACTTCCATGTCGTCCGGCATGGACGCCGCATTGTTCTGGCCTTGATGCCCGCTGTTGCCGAGATGGCTTTGGCCTGACATCAGGCGGTCGCGCAACTCGCGGATGTTCTGGCCGTCGCGCAACAACTGGAAATACCATGACCCGTCTGCGGTATCACCGTACAGCACGCTGCCGACAATCTTGTCGTCCTTGACCACCAGTTTTTTGTAAATACCGCCGGCCGGATCGCTCAATACGATTTCTTCCAAGCCCTCGCCGCCCGTGAAGTCGCCTGCGGAAAACAGGTCGATGCCGGTGACTTTGAGCTTGGTCGATGTCACCGAACCGGTATAGCGGCTGATGCCGAGTTGCGCCAGATGGTTGGCGCACACCTTGGCCTGCTCGAACAGCGGCGCTACCAGCCCGTAGGAGATGCCGCGATGCGACACGCATTCGCCCACCGCGTAGATGCGCGGATCGTAAGTCTGCATGGTGTCGTTCACCACCACGCCGCGGTCGCAATGCAGGCCGGCGGCTTCGGCCAGTCCGGTGTTGGGGCGGATGCCCACCGCCATCACCACCAGGTCGGCGGGTAGCGTTTCACCGTCTTTGAATTTAATCGCGCAGACGCGCCCTGATTCTCCGGCAACCAGTTCCGCCGTTTGTTTTTCCAGCAGGAACTTGAGGCCTTTGGCTTCCAGCGATTTCTGCAACAGGCCGGCGGCGGTACGGTCGAGCTGGCGCTCCATCAGCCACGGCATCAGGTGCACCACGGTCACGTCCATGCCGCGCAGCTTGAGGCCGTTCGCCGCTTCCAGCCCGAGCAGCCCGCCGCCGATCACCACCGCGTGGCGGTAATGCGATGCTGCTTCGATCATTTCACCAGCATCCTTGATATCGCGGTAGGAAACCACGCCGGGCAAGTTCCCGCCCAGCACCGGCAGCATGACCGGGTTGGATCCGGTGGCGAGCAGCAGGCGGTCATAAACGGCTTCGGCGCCGTCGTCGGCGATCACCTTGCGCCGCACGCGGTCGATCTGCACCACCCTCTTGCCCAAGTGCAGCGTAATGCCGGTTTGCGCGTACCAGCCGACATCGTTGAGCATGATGTCCGTGATCGTCATTTCCCCGGCAAGCAGCGGCGACAGCAGGATGCGGTTGTAGTTGCCGTACAGTTCGGCGCCGAACACGGTGATGTCGTACATGTCCGGGGCAAGCTTGAGCAATTCTTCCAGCGTGCGCATCCCGGCCATGCCGTTGCCGATGACTACCAGCCTAGTTTTTTTCGTAGCCGCCATACTTTCCTTACAGTAAATAATCTTAGAAAAATCGGTTGTCCACGAAATTCACGAAGCGGGGTAAGCAGGCATTTCACCGTAAGGTGAAAGCTCGCAAAGAACATGAAAGGATTTGAATACACAGCACAATTGCCAACATCATCCTATGGTAAGTTGCTAAATTTACGTGGACTATTTCGTGACTTTACGTGTTTTTTGTGGATAAAAAAGATTTTCAGGATAAAGGCGCTTACAGGCTGTAAGCGCGTTCGCCGTGCGAGGTGGTATCCAGCCCTTCGCGTTCTTCCTCTTCCGCCACACGCAGCCCCATCACTTTGTCGATCAGCTTGAACAGCACGAAGCTGACGACGCCCGACCACAGGATCGTCACGCCCACGCCCCAAGCTTGGCTGGTGACCTGGCCGATGATGGAATACTCTGCCACTTTGCCCGCAGCGTAGTCATACACGCCCGTGCCGCCGAGGCTCGGTGATGCCAGCACGCCGGTAGCCAACGCGCCCAGAATACCGCCCACGCCGTGGATGCCGAACACGTCCAGCGAATCGTCGATGCCGAGCAATTTCTTCAGTCCGGTGACACCCCAGAAGCACAACACCCCTGCCAACAAGCCCAGCACGATCGCGCCCATCGGGCCGATAAAGCCGCACGCCGGAGTGACGGCGACCAGCCCGGCGACCGCGCCGGAAGCCAGACCCAGCATGCTCGGCTTGCCCTTCAGCAGCCATTCCGCAAGCATCCACGAGAACGCGGCGGCTGCCGTTGCGACCACGGTATTCACCATCGCCAGCACCGCCGTGCCGGTGGCTTCGAGGTTGGAGCCGGCGTTGAAGCCGAACCAGCCCACCCACAGCAGCGATGCGCCGATCATGGTCATGGTCAGGCTGTGCGGAGCCATGGCTTCCTTGCCGTAGCCGATACGCTTACCCAGCACGATGGCGCCCATCAATGCGCCCATCGCCGCGTTGATATGCACCACCGTGCCGCCCGCGAAGTCCAGCGCGCCCTTGCCGAAGATGAAACCGGACGGATCGGCGTAAGCCGAGGGGCCGCCCCAGAACCACACCATGTGCGCCATCGGCAGGTAGGAGAAGGTGAACCACAGCGCGGCGAACACCAGCAGCGCGGAAAATTTGATGCGCTCCGCGAAACCGC
>JACRAS010000028.1 GCA_016234705.1 Betaproteobacteria bacterium
CGATTCTCTATTTCGACCCCGCGTTGGCCGATTATCACAATGAAGGAACGATGAAGCCGATCAAGGTGATCGCGGTGCCCGGCTCGGTCGTGAACTGCCAATACCCCGCAACCGTCGGCGCATCGCCGGTCAATGTCGGTGTCCAGATCATGGAAGCGGTCATCGAGGCACTGTCGAAAGCCCTGCCCCATCACGCCATCGCCGCCTGGGGCAAGCATCGCGGCGATTACCTGTTTGCGGTCGATCCACGCACCGACGAACGTTATGTGCGCACCTGCTTCGACTACGACGGCAGCGCCGGCGCGGTCTGGGGTTACGACGGCTACCAGGCGGTGAGTACCTTAACTGCGATGGGGGCCGCGCATCGCGACAATGTCGAGGAAATGGAAGGCCGGGTGCCGTGGCGCGCACTTCGATGGGAGTTTGTGCCGGACTTCAGCGGCGCGGGACGCTGGCGCGGCGGTCCCGGCGTGCATTGGGAAGCCGTCAACGAAGGCACGGATGGCCAGATGGCGACTGGCAGCTCGGATGGCGACGTCGTGCAGGGTTTCGGCGCGGGCGGAGGTGAGCCTACGCCTGTCTCTCGCACCTATCTGCGCCGTGGTGGCGAGGATATCCGGGTCAAACCGCACCGGCTCGTGCCTGTGAAGACCGGGGATGTGCTGGTCAAGCATTCCTCGGGTGGCGGCGGCGTCGGTAATCCCGCCGAGCGCGACCCCGCATTGGTCCAGGAGGATGTGGAGAACGAGTTCGTCTCCATCGAGACCGCCAAGAAAGTCTACAAGGTGGTCATCAATCCCGATACGCTGCAAGTGGATGAGCAGGCGACCAAGGCCTTGCGGGCGCAATAAGGCTTATAGGCCAACGCGCGGGATTCGTTCCCGCGCGTTGCACCGACCGCAGAGTTCATGGCCGGCCACACCGGTATAATACGAGCCATGGCCAAACGACGACCGCGAGCGAGCAAGACATCGCCACTGAAATCGATATTGCGTCCGCTGGCGGGCGACAGTCACCGTCGCGCCTCGGTCGATATTCATCTGTATCTGCGCGATCGCATCCTGACGAACGCGCTGCCACCGGAGACCATCCTGTCGCAGGTCGAGGTAGCCGATTGCCTGGAGGTCAGCCGCACGCCGGTGCGCGAGGCGCTGCGGATGCTGAAGGAGGAAGGCCTGGTCGAGGCCGAGCCCAATTATCGCTGCCGGGTCCTGGGCTTCGATCCGCGCGAGCTGGAAGCGCTTTACGTCTCGCGCATCGCCAACGAAGGCATAGCCGCCGTCATCACGGTTCCCAATATGACGCAAGAGGATGTCCAGAAGCTCGGTGCGCTGCTGGCGCAGCTGCGCAAGGATGAGAAGCAACAGAACATCCGCGACTGGCTGAAGAACCACCGCGCTTTTCACCAGCTGCTGTTCAGCCGGGCCAATCCGCTGCTGCAGCAACGCATGTATGCCGACACTCAGCGCAGCGAGCGTTACGTCTATCACGCCGTGCAGGCGGGACTCACCGACATCTTCCGCCGCGCCGACCTCGAGCACGAGGAAATCTACGAGGCCTGCAAACGCCGGCAGGCTACCAAGGTCATCGCGCTGCTGTCCGACCATCTCGCCGGTGCCGCAATCGACATCATGGCGGAATACGCACCGGAGTGGGATCCGACCAATCTACGCAATGCCGTACGCCTGATGCGCGCGGGCGCCACGCATTTCGAACAAAGCGGCAATAAAGAGCGCGCGCGGGCGAACTCGCTACACGTTAAGCATAGGGGCGATCACGTGGCGCGTAAGACCTGAAGACCCGTTCGGCATTGTTCCCGGCGATGCGCTTGGCGTATTCGCTGGGCACCATGCGATGCGCGTTAGGCGCACATCGTCAACGCGAGTATCAATGAAACGGGGGAGGTAGCGATGCACGGAATTTTGCGGAGGGTTACAGAGTTTTTGGCCGCTTCGCTGCCAATCAATGGATCGATATTCCGAGCTGCGCCAAGACTGTGCACGATCGTGCTTGCCAGTATTTGCTTCGTGTTCGCGAAGACTGGGCCAAGCCTAGCCTCCGACTACCCGACGCGACCGATCCGGGTCATCTTGCCGCAGCCGGACGGCCCGAGCAAAGCGACGAATTCGCGGTTGGCCACCTCCAGCGACACCTCGTCGAGCGCCAGCACCTCGCGCCCGCGCGGCGGGCGGTACAGGAGGCTGACATGCTCGACAACGAATTGCGAAGGTGCGGCCATGACGGCATGAACCCTCCCCAACGGCCGCGATCTGTCAAGCGGCGCCATCATGATTTCGTCCTATAATGCAGGACAGCAACTATCGGCGCGTCGCGATTATCAGCGCTATTCAAGGGGAAACGTCAGTGGCCAATAGTCTTATCGAAGCCCGCCGCGAGCTGTCGCTCGCCAACCGCATCGTCGCCAACGAGGGCGTCATCGACGCCTTCGGCCATGTCAGCATGCGCCACCCGGACAATCCGCGCCGCTATCTGCTGTCGCGCTCGCGTGCGCCCGAACTGGTGACGCCGGAAGATTTCATCGAATACGACCTCGACTCGCAGCCGGTGCGCGAGCCGACCGTGACGCAGTATTCCGAGCGGGTGATCCACGGCGAGATCTACAAAGCGCGCCGCCAAAGCCCGCCGCCGCTGACACTTTGGGCTTCCCCCGTGGGCAGGTCTCGGTGTTGAATGCGGGTCATCGTGGAGGCGTCATTTTAATGATGGGAAAAATACAGGGAGGAACTGCATGAAGACGTTCAGAACAATGGTCGGCGCGCTCGGGCTGATCGTCCCGCTCGCGCTGGTCGCGACATCGGCCGCGGCCGAGGACCAGCTCAAGGTCGCCATGGGGCAGATCAACAACTGGGAAAACCAGTCCCCGACGCTCGGCCA
>JACRAS010000243.1 GCA_016234705.1 Betaproteobacteria bacterium
CAGGACCTCGATGAAGACGATCAACGGCAGGATATAGATCGGAATACCCTTGGGCACGAACAGGTTGAAGAAGTGCAGCCCGTTCTTCCAGAAGCCGTAGACCAGCACCGTCACGAACACCGACAGCGCCAGCGTCGCCGTGATCACGATGTGGGTGGTCACGGTGAAGGTGTAGGGGATCAGCCCGATCAGGTTGACCGCCAGGATGAACATGAACAGCGTGAACACGTACGGGAAGAAGCGCATCCCTTCCGTGCCGGCCGTGCTGCGAATCGTATTGGCGACGAATTCGTAAGACAGCTCCGCGGCCGACTGCAGGCGCCCTGGAACCAGGCTGCGCCGCGCGGTGCCGCCGATCAGAAACAGCGTGATGACCGCGACCGCGACAGCCATATAGGCCGCTGAATTGGTGAAGGCGATCTCGGTATGCCCGATTTTGACGACCGGAAAGAAATCGATGATCTGGAATTGATGGATTGGGTCGACGGCCATAATCGTTGGTCTTGTGCTCTAGTCTGTCAAATTCCTGTCGCGAACGACGCCTGCCGCCCGCATCACGTTAAGCACGCCGGCGGCAAAGCCGAGCAGCAGAAACACAATCATCCCCCACGGCGAAACCCCCAGCCAGCGATCGAGCAGCCAGCCGATCAGCGCGCCGACGACGACACCCGCGACCAGCTCGGTTGAAAGCCGGAAACCGCGCGCCATCGCCGAGTGATCGGCGGTCTGACGAGGACCGGTGTCGTTTTCGGATGGTCGGTTCGCAGTTGCGAGCCGGTCGCCGAGACGCTGGAGCCTCGCGGAGAGAGCAGCCTCGTCGTCCGGCGGTTCTTTGCGTTCGCCTGTCTTGCCGCGCGCGTCGTCAGCCATGCCTTCGACCTGCGTGGATTTAGAGGCTCCGAATGTCCCGCCGCCCTAAAAGCCGCGCGGACCATACTGAGCGGGTCTAGCTGAGTCAAGGAACGCTGCCTTGTGCATAAGTATTTGATATAACGTAAGAAATGCCTGATTTTCAATCCGCGCGCTGGCGGTCGCGTGCACTGCGGCAAGCTCATCAACAGGCCGGCGGGCAATGGCGGTTCAGCCGCGGCCGGCCGGGTGGTAGGCTTGGCATGCGCAAGCAAAAAGTCCCGAGCGCCGGAATGGGAGGACATCGCCATGCCGAACCTAAGGCTTGCCATCGCCGTGCTGCTTGGCTGCGCGGCGACGTCGGCGCTGGCGCAAGACAGCAAGCCGCAGGACACGCCTCTGCGCTACAGCTTCAACCGCGTCGATGACGGGTTTCTGCGGCTCGATAATTCATCCGGGCAGATCGCGTTCTGCAGCCCGCGTACGGTCGGCTGGGCCTGTCAAGCGGTGCCGGAAGATCGCGCCGCATTGGAGAAGGAAATCGCGCGCCTGCAGGATGAGGTTACCAGCCTGAAGACGGCGATTGCGGCTTTGCGCGCACCGCCGCCGCCACGCCCGCCGGCGGAGCTGACGCCCGCGCCGAAAAGCGACGAGGCCAAGCAATTGCGCGAAGATCTCCATCGCGCCCGCGCGGCCATCGAAAACGCCTGGCGGCGTCTGGTCGAGATGATTGTGAATTTCCAGAAGGACATGATGCCCAAGAGCTAGCTCCGTCATTCCAGGTTTGCTCGCTTTGCTGGCGCCCCGGAATGACGAGGAATATTTCATGCCCGGCCGTCTTTCAGCGATCACCGAAGTCATCCCGCAACTGATCGCGACCGCGACGCTGCGCGTGGACACATCCGGCGCCGGTTTCACCGAGATCACGCGCAACGTCGAAAGCTTCGTCGCGCAGATCGGCGCGGGCGAGGGCGCCCTGCTGCTCTATCTGCGCCACACCTCGGCCTCGCTCACCATCCAGGAGAATGCCGATCCGGACGTGCAGCACGATCTGATCGGCGCGCTCGACCGGCTGGCGCCGGAAGACGCACCCTGGATTCATGACGTGGAAGGGCCGGACGACATGCCGGCGCATGTGAAGGCGATGCTCAACGGTGTGTCGCTGCATGTGCCGGTGGTGCAAGGCCGGCTCGCGCTCGGCGCCTGGCAGGGCATCTACCTGGTCGAGCACCGGCGCAAAGCCCACAGCCGCGAGGTGATCCTACAATTTGTCGGCAGCCGCAAATGAAGAGCGATAAGAGCATGATCCCGAAAAGTGGGAACCGGTTTTCGGAAAAGATCATGCTCAAAAAATGTTGGGGCCGGCCTCTGATTCAATCCAAAATGTTACGGTTCTAAACTCCGAACAGCCCGAATATCAGCGCTATCGTCCACATGGCGATCGCGATCGCCGCGGTCCAGAGCGCGAAGGTGAGATAGGTTTCGCGCAACACCGTGGCGCTGGCCCATTGCGCATAGGCTTCCGGCGGCCGGGAATCCTTCGGCAGGTACAGCCACATCTCGGTTCTCTTGTAAGGCTTGGTGAGCGCCTCGTGCGCCTTGTAGAACAGGATCAACGCCATCATCGTTGTCAGCGTGCCGCCGGCCTGGAATGCCAGCCGCGGCTCGAACGACATGCCGACCATGACGCAGAAAATCGCCAGCGTGCCGAACAGGCAGGCCCGCAGCACGATCTCGAACGCAATCCGGCGCATCTCCTCCATGTCGCCCCCGGAATCGGACGTTCCGAACCGGCTGCCATACTAGCGCAATACCGCCGGACAATCAGTGGTGAAATACCATCAAAGTCCCGACTGCGCCCCGCTCGCCGTCAGCACCAGGGCCGAACCATAAAGAATACCGGCGATGCCGGAGGCCGCCTTGGCAACGCGCAGCAACAACTCCTCCAGCTGCGCCCGTGCCAGCGCCCGTCCGTGCTGTCCCGCCGGCCTTTCCTCGGGGCGCAGCGCCCGCCAGGCTTCGCTGCGCAGCAAGCGCTCCTCGATGAGGAAATAGCTGCGGATCAACAGGCCGATGGAGAACATCAAGGCCACCGTCGCGCCGATCTTGAAGGCCAGCGGCGGCGCGAAGCTGAAAGCCACCATCAGCGTGGCGGCGGCCAGGGTGACGAAGCTCGCGTCGCGGGCCACGGTGTAGAACGCAATCCGCCGGAACGGAATCATGGTCGCCTCCTTTCGGACCACCGGTTCCCGAAAGAAAAAGCAAATGCCGTGCCAGCCTTGGCAGCATGGCTGTCTCGATGGTGCCAACACCACAAAGGTCGACCGGTTCCGGCGCTAAACCTTACAGGCCGTATTGGATGAAATTGCCGATCGCCGGCAGGGTCAGCAGCGCGGTGCCCGCGAGCCAGATCCACAGCGACGCCACGGTCGAATCGTCCTTGGCGCCGGTGAACCGCTCATAGATGGCGGCCGGAATGCCGGCGAGGATGACGGTGGCGGTCGACAGCATCAACGAGGCGAAATAGGCGATCAGGCTCGTGCTGCCGAACAGCGGGGCGGACATAAGCTGAATCGAATAGCCGAAGGAGACGATATACATCGGATGAAAGAACGGAATTCCGTTGACCATCCCGAAGAATGCGATCGCGATGTAGTAAAAATTTCGGTTCATGGCGATGCCCCGCTCGGCGGGCTCAAGCCAAAAAGGTTGAAAATAATGAAAAGGACCAGCCGCAGCCAAAAAAGCCAAACGACCGCGAACAACCAGATGATCACCGGCGGGCACGCTTTCGGAGTGACCGCGGCAACGACGCGCGCGACGGGATCGGTTGTCTGGCAGAAAAACCGCCAGATATAATTCGGCGAATCCGGCGGCACCATCAGCCCGAGCAACACGCGCGCGAGCATGGTGTACATCAACACCGCCAGAACGAAGTTCGGCAGGTGAAAATACCAGTAGACGATGAATGATCGGCTATCCACGAACGGACCGGGCTCCTTTGACGCGCGACATGCTAGCGGATCGCAAGCCGCTCTCCCATGAAAAAGCGGGGCCCCGGAGGGCCCCGCTCCCGCCTAAACCGTGAGAACGGTCAGGTCTTTTCCTCGAGTACCGTCCGCCCACGCGGCTTGCGGATCTCGTCGACGGAGGCTTGCATTTCCTTCGACGGCTCCTTGCCGAGCAGGCTGACCCCGTAGATCACCAGGAAGCCGAGTGGCATCCCCAACAACC
>JACRAS010000244.1 GCA_016234705.1 Betaproteobacteria bacterium
GCGACGATCGCCAGGGCGGCAATAGCGCTCAATGGCCTATGCATGTCAGACTCTCCTTTCAGTTGATGTTTGGCGAGCAACGTTCGGTGGCGCAAAAAGTTCCAATGTCCAGCCGCCGGCGGGTTCCCGCTTAGCGCGCGGCGAGGATTTGGCTGGCGGGGATCACGATATGACAGCGCAATCCGTCCGGATCGAAGTCCATATTCACTTGGGCATCGAGCGCGCGCGCGAGGTTGCGCTCGATCACCATGCTACCAAAGCCCTTCTTGCGCCTCACCTTCACCTTTGGGCCAAGCTGCTCACACCAGTCGAATTCGAGTGCGTTATCTCCGGCACCATCGCGCCGACCCCAGCTGACGGAAACGCGCCCACCCGGCACCGAAAGCGCTCCATATTTTTCCGCATTGCTCGCGAGTTCGTGCAAAGCGAGACCAAGACTTTGCGCCGCTTCCGGCTTGAGCGCGACCGCCGGACCGTCGATCGCAATCTGCCCGGCGCCGCGCTCGATATGTCGCGCGAGCTGCGAACGAACCAGCTCGCGCAACGATGCGCCATACCAGCTTTCGCGCACCAGCAGATCGTGCGAAGCGGCAAGCGCCTGCAAACGCGCGCTGAATTGATTGAGAAAACCATCAATCGAGCCCACGTGACGCGCCGTTTGGCGCGCCATCGCCTGGATCACCGCCAGCAGGTTTTTCGATCGATGCGTCAACTCGCGCAGGAGCAGCCGCAAATGCGCCTCGCCTTCCTTGCGTTCGGTCACATCGATCGACGCGCAGGTCAAGCCGACGATATCGCCGGCATCGTTACGCAGCGGTTCGATATGCAAGTCGTGCCAGCGCGCGCCCGAGGCGTCGTCGAGCGCGACTTCCGCCCGGGTGGGCTGGCCGCTCGCGAGCGCTTCACGTTTCAACGCAATGATGGTAGCGGCGCCATCCGGCGGCAATATTTCCTCATCGGTACGACCAAGGATATCATCGATCGAGCGCCCCAACATGGGATTGCTGATCGAGGTGTAACGCAGATCGCGATCCTGCGTGTACACGGTAACCTGTGAACCACGCAACGCAGTCTCGTAGCGCGCAAAGCGCGCGCGCAGCACGTTCAACTCCCACGTCTGGGCGCTCACTTGCGATTCAAGCTGCCGGCATTGCGTTTGCAACTCTTGCAGCTTGGCCAAGTCTGTATCGTCTGCGCCCGACATGTCGCGAACCACAGCAATAGACCGGTCACACACTCGCCCACGCTGCATTTCGGCGCAGGTATCGAGTTCGGGACTCTATGAACCCGATTTTCTCATGAAGGCGCTTATCGTGCGGACTGTCAACGAATGCGCCCGCGATGCAATTCGAGGTGACCGAGGGCGTCAACTAGCTCGCCCGCCGCTCGCGCCGCCTGGCATTGCGCTCGAAGAACAGCGCTTGGCTGAGCACCGCCGACACCGTCGACGGCTGGAACGGCTTGGCGATCAGGAATGCCGGCTCCGGCCGCTCGCCGGTCAGGAAGCGCTCCGGATAGGCGGTGATGAAGATCACCGGCACCTCGAAGCCGCGCAGCATCTCGTTGACCGCATCGAGACCGGAGCTGCCGTCCGCCAACTGGATGTCGGCCAGGATAATCCCCGGCCGCTTGGCCTTGGCCAGCGCGATCGCCTCGCTGTGGGTGCGCGCAACGCCGAGCACACGATGGCCGAGGCCTTCCACCAGCCCTTCCAGATCGAGCGCGATGAAGGTCTCGTCCTCGATGATCAGCACGTCGGTGGCGATTTCGGCCGCCAGCTCGCGGCCGGACTGCTCGACCAGGTCGCGCAGTTTCGGCACGTCGATATCCAGCACATTGGCGGCATCGTCTTCTGACAGCCCCTCGAGCGCGACCAGCAGAAAGGCCTGCCGCGGCATGGGGGCAATCTGGGCAAGATGGCGCTCAACCGGCTGGTTGGCGGCGCCGACCATCGGCTTGCCGTTGAGCGTCACCGAATTCCATATCTTGGTAAACAGCCGGTAGAGGGCAATGCGGGTCGACGCACTGGTGCCGAGCACCTTGGGGTCCTGCACCAGCGCCTCCAGGGTGGCCGCCACATAGGCATCGCCCGAAGCCTGGCTGCCCGACAGCGCCCGGGCATAGCGGCGAAGATATGGAAGATGCTGGGCAACTGCTTGAGATGTCGTCAAGAATCCCTCCCGAACCAATGGCGCCCAAGGCCTAGCGCCCCATGAGCCATGAAAACCAAGCTCAGCGAGTGTAACGTGGCCACGGCAAAAAAGTTCCCATGGCAATGGAACCATATGCCAATTCAGGGGTTTTGAGTGAATATCAATGGGGGGAAACCTGTGCCCGGCTTGGGCAAGGGACGTGGGGTCTAAAAATGAACGAGCGCAAACCCGTGGGACAAGAAAAACCGATGGAAACCGCGGCCACCCGCCACAAGAAAGACCATACCAAGCCGGCCAAACTCGGGCGTGAGGTGCAGGCCCGCCTCGGCCAGCAATTGCGTGCCATGTACGACGACGTCGTGAGCCAGGGGGTGCCGGACCGTTTCGCCGAACTGCTCAATCGCATGGACGGTAACGAGAATAAGGACAAGCGCTGATGGCAATGGACGAGTCGGTGCGCAAAGCCGTTCTCGGCGCGGTGCCCAGCCTCCGCGCATTCGCGATCTCGCTGTGCGGGAACGTGGATCGCGCGGACGACTTGGTGCAGGAGACGCTGCTGCGCGCGCTCGCCAATATCGACTCGTTCCAGCCCGGCACCAACATGTCGGCTTGGCTGTTCACGATTCTGCGCAATCATTTCCGCTCGGAATATCGCAAGCGCCGGCGCGAGGTCGAGGATAGCGACGGCCATTATGCCGAGACGCTGAAGACGCAGCCCGAGCAGCATGGCCAGGTCGAGATGCGGGAGTTTCGCCAGGCCCTCGCCCACCTGCCGGCCGACCAGCGCGAGGCCCTTATCCTGGTGGGCGCGTCGGGATTTTCCTACGAAGAGGCCGCCCATATCTGCGGCTGCGCTGTCGGCACCATCAAGTCGCGCGTCAACCGCGCGCGCACGCGGCTGGCCGAACTGCTGTCGATCAACAGCGCCGACGAGTTCGGCCCCGACGAGCAGACCCGCGCGGTGCTGGCGGGTGGCGGGGAGTAAGCGCCGGTCCGTGGGCCACCAATCGTCGATCGCGTGTTCAAGCTTTTTCTCGTGCAGCCAAACATATTGATTGGGCATCGAGCGGACCGCTGTACGCACGCTTGCACCGAACAATTTCCTTCTCGCGCCCGGCGCCTCATTGCCGTGTGGTTGCAGGGTGACAACGCTTAACGCACACGACGAATGATTATTCGCATTTTCATGCTGTGTTCATAGACGGCGCCGATAGGTCATCAATGCTATTTATGGCGCATTTGTTTTGGTATTTTGGCTGGCCGTCGCGGCACTGGTCGCGCGTTGCCGGCTCGCCAACGAGACAGCGCTGGATTTTTGCGAGGTCCGGCCTCATAATTTTTCGATGGAAGTTCGCCACCTGCGATACTTCGTGGCGGTCGCGTCCGAACTCCATTTCGCGCGCGCGGCCGAGCTATTGAACATCGCGGCACCGACGCTCAGTCAACAAATCAAAACGCTGGAAGCGCATCTCGGCGTCACCCTTTTCACGCGCAGCACGAAGAGAAAAGTCGAGTTGACCTACGCCGGCCGGCAATTTCAGAAACGCGCGCTCGCCTTGATCGAAAGCTTCGATCAGGCCGAGCGGTTCGCGCGCGAGGCCGCGCGTGGCGAGGTCGGCGACGTCAGGCTTGGTTATGTCGTTTCGGCGGCGACGTCAGGTCATGTCAAAAGAGCCATCGAACTTGCGCGCGTCAAGTTGCCGAATGTTTTGATCCACATCCAACGAATGGAGACGCTGCCGCAGGTCAAGGCGCTCAATTCCGGCAGCCTCGATATCGGATTCATGCGGCGCGTGGATACCTATCCGGCCGGCCTCGAGGCGTTCAACCTACCCCGTCAACGCTTCTGCCTGGCGGTCCACCGCGACCACCCACTCGCCAAACACAAGAAAATTACGACGGCAACCTTGGCAAAGCAGAAATTCGTGGCCTATGAACTGGACGCCGAGATTGGCTTTTTACGAAACATTACGGCCATTCTTCCGCCCGGTACGATTCCGCAAATCGTCCAGCGCGCGCCAGACGCGGTTTCCTTGCTGACGTTGATCAGCGCCAATGTCGGGATCTCGGTGATACCGGAAACCCTCATGAACGTCGCCGACGCTTCGGTAGTGATGCGAAATATTACGGGACCGCCGCGATACTCCCAAAATGCCGTTGTCTACCGCGCGACCGAGCTATCGCCCGCGGTGTGTGCTGTGCTCAAGGAACTCCGGACGGAGTTTGCCTCCGCATAGCCGGCGCGAGAGCGGCGCGAGGCGCCAGCATCCATTTCGGCGGATTGCTAATTTTTTAATTTAATATTGGCGTCCTTGATGACCTTGGACCACAAAACGCGGTCGTCGATCATTCTTTTTGTCAGTTGCGCAGGCGAGCCGCCGAGCGCTTGGACGCCAAGCAACGCGAATTGCTTTTGCGCATCCTCGCTGCGCAGGAACGCGTTCGTGACCGCATTGAGTTTCTCAACGACATCCGGCGGCAGGTTCGGCGGACCGAACAGCGCAAACCAAGTCGACGCGTAGACGCCCGGGAACCCCGCTTCGCGCATGGACGGCACGCCCGGCAAGAATGCGACCGGCTCGGCCGTCATAACCGCCAACACGCGCGTCGCCTTCAATTGCGGAGCGTAGGCCGCGACCCCGACGTCGATTTGTCCTCCCAGCAGGTCCGACACCAGGAGCGTCACGTTGCGATAGGCGATGTAGTTGCCCGCGAAGCCGGCGTCGGACGCCAGCAACAAAGCGGCCAGATGCCCCATGGTACCTGGCCCGGGGTGACCGACGGTCACCCGACCGGGGTTTTGGCGCGCCCAGCCGACCGTTTCCCGCACCGAACGCGCGGAGAACTTAGCGCCGGCAAGAATCACGTTAGGGGTATCGATCAGAAGTGCGATCGGCGAAAAATCTTTCTCGGAATCGTATCCGACCGAAGGATCCATGATCGGCCGCAAGATCATCGGTCCAACCGCCTGCAAGCCGATGGTGTAGCCGTCCGGCTGGGCTCTGGAGACGCCGATCGCGCCGACGACGCCGCCGCCGCCCGGCCGGTTTTCAACGACAACCGGTTGGCCGAGTTGCTTCGATGCAAATTCAGCAAAGGGGCGGCCGATTGTGTCGCCGGTGCCGCCGGAAAAGCCGATGACCAAGGTGATGGGGCGCGTCGGCCAGGTTTGCGCATGGCCGGAAAGTCCGGCAACCGCGCAAAACACCAGCACCATAAGCACGCGCGTGAGCAAAAGTTGGATCGAGACCATGACACCTTGCCTTGCAATAGCAAAAACACACAACCGAAATTAGATAAGGATAGGAACCTTCTGTCAATCGCGGCGCGCCGCTGAAAAGAACACAGCCCCGCGCGGCTACCGCCGCACGGGGCCGCAATACTGGAGCTGAGCGGAACGCGACGCTACGGCACGGTCGGCGATCGTCCACGCACCAGACCGACGATCGCCGAAATGGCGAACAGGATAACAGCCACGAAGAACACCAGCTTGGCCGCCTCGATGGCCACACCCGCGATGCCGCCGAAGCCAAGCACGGCAGCAATCAGGGCGACGATGAGAAACGTAATGGCCCAACCCAACATGGCAGGTCCCTCCTCCAGTTTCGCCGGGGGCAACGCCAGCATGGGCAAATTAGTTCCACCCGCTCGTCCAACTGCGCTCTTTTGGCTGAAAAACAAAACAATTTAGGCGCTTTGCCGCATATCAATGCGCGGCTGGGGGAACCGGTTCAATTGCGCGAGAGTTCTTGAGTGTCAGTAGCGTAGAGGAGTAGCGCCATGGCACCGCGGCCGAATTGGAAGGGCTTCCTCAAATTATCGCTGGTGTCCTGCTCGGTGGCGCTTTATCCGGCCACCACCACCAGCCAGCGCATCCGCTTCCACATCATCAATCGCGAGACCGGCAACCGCATCCGCAACGATGTCGTGGATAGCGAGACCGGCGAGCCGGTCGAACCGGAAGATCGCGTGAAGGGCTACGAGTTCGAGAAGGGCCAGTTCCTGCTGCTGGAGGACGACGAACTCGACAATGTCGCGCTCGAAAGCACCCACACCATCGACATCGAGCAGTTCGTGCCGATGGCGGAGGTCGATCGCATTTTCCTCGACGAGTCGTTCTACATCGTGCCGCAGGACGAGGTGGCGCAGGAAGCCTTCACGGTGATCCGCGAGGCCATGCGCAAAGAGGACCTCGCCGGGCTCGCGCGCGTAGTGGTGTATCGGCGCGAGCGGCTGCTGCTGCTGCGCCCGCGCGGCAAGGGGCTGATGGCTACCGCGTTGCGCTACAAGAACGAGGTGCGCGACGAGGCCAATTATTTCGACAACATCCCCGACACCAAGGTACCGGCCGACATGCTCAAGCTCGCGGCCCACATCCTGGAGACCAAGAAGGGTCATTTCGATCCGAGCAGATTCGAGGACCGCTACGAGAACGCGCTGATCGAGCTGATCAAGGCCAAGCGCGCCGGCAAGGCGCCGCCGCACGCGCCCGAGTCCCGCCCCAGCAACGTGATCAACCTGATGGACGCACTGCGCCGCAGCGCCCAGGCCGAGCGGCGGCGGCCGGCCACGCGCGCCTCTGCGCGCAAGACCAACGGTCACCGCAAACGCTCGACCGCGCGACGGAAGGTGAAACGGGCTGGTTAACCGATCGGGCACGTCGATGGCGGGGCTGAATACCTATCGCGCCAAGCGCCGCTTCGGCGTCACCGCCGAGCCGAAAGGCACGCGTGGGCGCCGCAGCGGTCACGCCTTCGTCATCCAAAAGCACGCGGCGCGGCGGCTGCATTACGACCTGCGGCTCGAACTCGACGGCGTGATGAAGAGCTGGGCAGTGACGCGCGGCCCCAGCCTGGTGGCGGGCGACAAGCGCCTGGCGGTGCAGGTCGAGGATCATCCGATCGACTACAATAAGTTCGAAGGCACAATCCCGGCAGGCGAATATGGCGGCGGCACCGTCATGAATTGGGATCGCGGTAGCTGGCAGCCCGAGCACGATCCGCACCAGGGCCTGCGCAAGGGCCATCTGTCGTTCGAACTGCACGGCGAGAAGCTGCATGGCGGCTGGCATCTGGTGCGCATGCGCCGACGACCGAGCGAAAAGCGCGACAACTGGCTGCTGATCAAACAGGACGACGATGCGGCACGCGGGGCGCACGACAAGGATATTTTGGAGCAGAAGCCGCGCTCGGTGAAATCCGGCCGCTCCATGGATGAGATTGCCAAAGGCACGCTTAAGAAAACCGCCAAAAAACCGGCGACGAAGAAAAAAGTGAAACACAAACATGGGCGCGCTGCTGCCGCCACACTCGTGCGCCGCACGCAAAAGCCGAGACCCGCCAACGCGGACAAGGCCGCCTTAAAGCGCGCGCGCGACGCGGCCCCGCCTGCTTTCGTTGACCCCTGCCTCGCCACTCTGGCCGATAAGGCGCCCGACAGCGCCCATTGGATCCATGAAATCAAATTCGACGGCTATCGCCTGCAAGCCCGTCTCAGCGACGGCAAGGTTACGCTGCTGACGCGGCGCGGTCTCGACTGGACCCTAAGGTTTCCATCCGTCGCCGCCGCCATCGCCAAGCTGCCCGCCAAAGCGGCCCTGATCGACGGCGAGCTGGTGGTGGAAGGCGAGGACGGCGTCTCCAGTTTCTCGTTATTGCAGCAGGCACTGAAAGCCAGCCGCGCCAGCCGCATGGTGTACTACCTGTTCGATTTGCTGCATCTCGATGGCGACGACTTGCGGCCCTTGCCGTTACGCACGCGCAAGGCAGCGCTCGCCAAGCTGCTCACGCGCGCGCCGGCCAAGGGAGCGCTGCGATTGAGCGAGTCGATCGCCGAGCACGGGCCGCTGCTGTTGAAGCATGCCTGCAGGCTGGGACTGGAAGGCATCGTCTCGAAGCGTTCGGACGCGGCCTATCATTCCGGCCGCGGCCATGACTGGATCAAGACCAAATGCTCGGACCGCCAGGAATTCGTGATCGCCGGCTTTGCGCGCTCGAGCGCGGATATCCACGCCGTGGGCGCGCTCGTGCTCGCGGTCTACGATCGCGGCGCGTTGCGCTATGCCGGGCGAACCGGCAGCGGCTTCACCCAGGACAGCGCGCGCGAGCTTTACCGCAAGCTCAACGCGCTCAGGTTTGACAAGCCGCCCTTTGCCAGTGTGCCAAAGGAAGAGCGTGGCGTGCGCGCCCCGGTGTGGGTGAGCCCGAAACTGGTGGCCGAGGTCGATTTCCACGGCTGGACCCATGGCAACCGCGTGCGGCAGGCTTCGCTCCAGGGCCTGCGCGAGGACAAGCCCGCCAAGCAGGTGGTGCACGAAATGAAAGCCATGGCGGCGATCAACACGAACGCTTCGGCGAAACGGCGCAGCGCGCCGGTAAAAAAGGCGCCAGCCGCCGTCGCCGGCGTGACGCTGACACATCTCGACCGCATCTATTGGGCGGATGCCGGCATCAGCAAGCGCGACCTTGCGGAATTTTACCAAGCGGTTTGGAAATGGATGCGGCCGCATGTCGCCGGCCGGCCGATCGCGCTACTGCGCTGCCCGGAGGGGGTTGGCGAGCAATGCTTTTTCCAGAAGCACGCCAGTGCCGGCATCGCCACCGAGCGTCTTCATCAAGTTCACGAGAAAGGCGACAAGATCATATCGATCGACGATCTCGACGGACTGATTTCGCTAGTGCAGGCCGGCGTGTTGGAGATTCACACCCGCGGTACCACGATCGACGACCGCGAACGCGCTGACCGGCTGGTGTTCGATCTCGATCCCGGCCCTGGCACGCGCTGGCGCGACGTGGTCGCCGCCGCTCGCGAGGTACGCGACCGGCTTGTGCGCCTCAAGCTCAAGAGTTTTGTGAAGACCACCGGCGGCAAGGGGCTACACGTAGTGCTGCCGATCAAGCCCACGCCCTGGGACGAGGCCAAGGACTTCGCGCACGCGGTCGCCGCGACCATGGCGCGCGACGCGCCCGACCGCTATATCGCAACCGCAACCAAGGCCAAGCGCAGCAAGCGTATCTTCATCGACTATCTGCGCAACAGCCGCGAAGCCACCGCGGTGGCGCCTTATTCGACCCGCGCGCGGCCGGGCGCGGCGGTGTCGACGCCGGTGGACTGGTCGGAATTGAGCTCGCTCAAGAGCGCCGACCAGTACACCGTAAAGAACCTAGTGCAGCGGCTCGCGCGCCTGCGCAAGGACCCGTGGGCCAATATCGGGCGCATGAAACAGTCGCTGCCCAAGCCCAAATAAGATGCCCACCACGCGGCGGAACTATTGTTCCTCGAGCCGATTGTTAACCGTGAGGACCAAATTGAGGCGGACGCCATTGCCCGCCCCGCCATCTGATTGTCATGTTTGGCAATCATTGAAGGCCGGCATCATCGGCCTGATCGTTCTCAATGTCGCGGCCGGATTTTGCTGTAGGATTGCTTCGGGGGATAAACCAATGCACTGGACGGGATGGCTGGCGAGCGGGTTGGCCCTCACATGCGGCATCGCGAGCGCCGACGCTGCCACGCAAGGGCCAAAGCGTTTCAGCGGCATCGCCGCCTTTTACGACACGAATTATGCGGGGCGGACTGCGTCGGGCGAACGCTACGATCCGAACAAATTTACCGCCGCGCACCGCACGCTGCCGTTCGGCACCCGCCTGCGCGTCGTCGACACCAGGACGAAGCGCAGCGTGGTGGTCGTCATCAACGACCGCGGGCCGTTCACCAAAGGCCGCGTGATCGATCTCTCGCTTGCCGCCGCCAAGGCGTTGCGCATGACCACTCGCGGCCTCATCAAGGTGACCGCCATAGAGCAGCCGGCCGCATTCACGACCGCCGCAAAACCTCAAGCGCGCTAATCGACGGCGCGCCGCGCACCCGGGCTTCCGGCGCGGAGGCGGCCTCGCCATGCCGCAAATGCACGGTGTTCTCGTTGGCCAGCGGCGCTCAAGGCGAGCGTGGCAATAATAATCTTAGGTCGAGCCTTAGGTTTCGCGTGCATCCCACGATTTGAACGTCAGTCGATCTTAGCTTCGTCACGGTACATGACCTTGTGGCGAGTCTCGCGCACCCAGGCCTCGATATCCTCGATCGTCATGTAGTTCGCCATGTCGAAGCGGTCCCAGTTCACAATCTGCGGCAGCGTCTTCTTCCAGCGCTTGTAGGGCGGTTTGGCCGGCACGCCGAACGCCATGATATCGATGATGGCGAGATCGTCCGGCACGCCGAGCAGCGGGCGTAGCGATTTCTGCGCATCGTCCTGGCCGATCGCGGTCACCCACCAAACCTGATAGCCGAGCGCGGCGGCGGCCAGATGCGCCGACATGGTCGAGGCGGCTACGCTTTGCAGCAGGATGCGCTCGGCGTTCTGTTGGTACTTCTTGTCGAGATCGGAGCCGTCGAGCAGCACCGGGAAGGCACGCACGAAGCGGAAATCGGCCGCCACCACCACGAAGCCCGGCGCCGTCTCCAGCCCACGATAATTGGGCGTGGGGAATTTCATCTTCAGCTTGGCACGCGTAGTCGCTTCGGCCACGAAATAGTCGGCGATGCTCTTCTTTACCGCCGGATCGGTCACCACGATGTAATGCCAGGGCTGCGCATTGGCGCCCGACGGCGCATGGCGCGCCGCTTCCAACACCAGCTCAACATGCTCGCGCGGCACCGCGATGTCCGGGCGGAAGGCGCGGCTGGTCAGGCGGCTGCGGACAACGTCCATCAACGCCTCGTAGCGCGCGAGATTAGGCGTGAATTGGGTCACATCGTCCATGCGGTCCTCCCCAGGAACTTCAGGCTATGATAATCGAAGCCACCAAAGCGTCATACCCCGCCCCTTTTCCGCCCCCTGCCACAAGGACTAAATCCATGCCCGCTAAGCGCCCGGCGCCCCGCCTCGCCCTGATCGACGAACAGCGCATGACCGCCGCCCAGTGCGAACTCATGCAGGCGATCCGCTCCGGGCTGCGCGGCGCATCGATCACCCCGCGCGGGCCGTTCGCGGTCTGGATGCATGCGCCGGAATTCGGCCAGCTCGCGCAAGCGCTCGGCGGCCATTGCCGCTACCAGACCGCGCTGCCGCCGCGGCTATCGGAATTCGCGATTTTATGTACGGCGCGGCTGTGGCGTGCGCAATATGAATGGTTTGCGCATGCGCCGATCGCCGAGAAAAGCGGCGTCAAGCCGAAGACGATCCGGGATTTGCGCGCCGGTCGCAAGCCCGCATCGGCGCCCAAGGACGAGCGCGCGCTCTACGATTTCATCCAGGAGCTCTACAAGACCAGGCGCGTGAGCGACCGCGCCTACAAGCGTGTGCACGCCTTGCTCGGCGACGCGGCAACGGTCGAGCTCACCGGCATCCTTGGCTATTACGTGATGATCTCGATGACACTCAATGTCTTCCGCATGATGCCGCCGCCGGATGCGGAACTGGCTTGGGCGGAACCAAGCGCATGATCCCAAAAAAGCCTGTCCCCGACGCGATCGGGGATGGGAACCGGTTTTCGGACAAGATCATGCGCAAACGAGGATGAAGATTAGGCGACGCGGTCGGCAGCCGCGACAGCCGGCGGCTCCGACGCTGCCGGTTCGGCTTGCGGGCGCGGCTTGTTGTTGCGCTGGCGCAGCAACTCGAGGAAACGCTCTTTCGGCATCGGCGGCGCCACCAGCATGCCCTGGCCGAAGTCGCAGCCCATGACCACCAGCGCCTGCAGGTCGGTCATGCTTTCGATGCCCTCCGCTACCGCCTTGCTGCCAAAGCGATGCGCGAGGTCGATCGCGGTCTGGCAGATCGCGGCATTGGTGGCATCGATCGCGCAATTCTTTACGAACTGGTCGTCGAGCTTGATCTCGGCGAATGGCAGATCGCGCAGACTGGAGAACGAGGAGTAGCCGGCGCCGAAATCGTCGATGGCGATGGTGATGCCACAGGCTTTCAGTTCGCCGGCGCATTCTTTCGCCAGCGCGATGTCGCGCACGATCTGATCCTCGGTCACTTCCAGGATCAGGCCCGGCCAAGTCTCGGACTTCGGCCGGTTCTGCGCCACGATCTCGGCGATCGGCAGCTTGGAGAGCGCACTTGCCGGCACGTTGATGGCGAGATGCAGGTTAAAGCCGGCATCCGCGAACAAGCTCCAGTTACGCAAGGTGGTGAGCAACGCATGCTCGGTGAGATGGTTCAGGCTCACCTCGTCGATGCCGGGCAGGAAGCTATCCGGCCACAGCATGCCTTCCTGCGGATGGCGGATGCGCGCGAGCGCTTCGGCACCGGCCAGGCATTTGCGCTTGAGGTCGATCTTGGGCTGGTACCAGATTTCCAGCCAATTGTTGCGCAACGCTTCGTCGACCGCGATGCGCGTGGGCGCGGACGCAGGCAGACCGGAAAAGCGTCTCGTCTCGGTATTTGCCTCGCGGGCCGTCATCCGCTTACTCGACGGTTAGTGGCACTGTTCTTTGTATAGCCCGGAGTGTCTTAACTATTAGTGCAGGCATCGTTTTCTGAGTTTATTTACCATTCGAGAACCCCTGCGGGCCGCAAGTGGGTCCGGCAAATCCCCCCAAGATTCTGTGATTTGACTTCGGTTTAGGCTCTGACCACCATTTGGGCAATCGCTGTAAATTTGGGCAGCGCGCGCAGCCGGGGGCGGAGCAACTCGCAAAAAACACAACATCACAACGAATTATAAGGCATGGCACGTCGCTTGCTCTCCTCGGCGGTGCACATTGCCAAGTAACGGGGAGGCTTCAATGCGACGTCGAGACTTCACCAAATTAGCTTTGGCCGGCGCGGCCGGCACGGTCGCGGCTCCTGCGATCGTCAACGCACAGACAACCTTCAACTGGAAGATGACCAGCTTTTACGGCCCGAATGCCGCGTTCTATTCGACCGGCCCGGGCGGCGCCAAGGATCTCGTCAAACGCATCGGCGACATGTCGGGCGGCCGGCTCAAGATCCAATTCTACGGCGCCGGCGAACTGATCCCGGCCGCGGAGGGCTTCGACGCGGTCTCATCCGGCACAGTCGAGATGAACTACGCCAATTCCTATTTCTGGACCGGCAAGAGCTTCGCCGCCCAGTACTTCACCGCGGTGCCCTTCGGCCTCAACTTCCAGGGTTTCAACGGCTGGTATTACGACGGCGGCGGCGCGGCGCTGTGGGGCGAAGTCTATGACAGGTTCAATCTGGTGCCGTTCGCCTGCGGCAACACCGGCGTGCAGATGACCGGCTGGTTCCGCAAGGAGATCAAGACCGTCGACGATCTCAAGGGTGTGAAGATGCGCATCCCCGGACTCGCCGGACGCGTCTACAAGGAACTGGGCGTCGACTCGCGGCTTATTGCTCCTGGCGAAATCTTTCCGAATCTCGAGCGCGGCGTCATCGACGCGGCCGAATTCGTCGGTCCCTATCTCGACCGTCAGCTCGGCCTGCACAAGGTCGCAAAGTATTACTACACGACCGGCTGGCACGAGATGGCGACCGCGAGCGAACTGATCATCAACAAGGCGAAATGGCAAAGCCTGCCGGCCGACCTCAAGGCGATCGTCGAAAACGCCTGCGCGGCCTGCAACGTTATCAGCGAAGCGTGGTGCCAGAAGAACAACGCCGAAGCCTATGAGGACCTGGTCAAAAACCAGGGCGTCATCGCGCAGCCGCTGCCCGACGATGTGGTCAAGGCGTTGCGCGCGGCCACGACGAAGATTCTGGCGGAAGCCATCGCCAAGGATCCCGTCACCAAAAAAGTCCACGACTCATACTTCGCCTACAAGGCCAAGTACGACGATTGGGCCGACAAGAGCGAGACGGTCTATCACACCAAGATTCGCAAGGCTTCTTAAGTGACTTTTGCCGAACGTCTGACCGGCGGGATCGACGCGGTTGTCGATCTCGCCGGTCGTGCGACCGCATGGCTTTGTCTCGGCCTCGCGCTGGTGATGGGCACCAACGTGCTCATGCGCTACGGTTTTTCTCTCGGTTCGATCTGGATGCAGGAGCTGGAGTGGCACATTCTTGTGCCAATCTGCCTGCTCGGAATTTCCTATACGCTCCTGCATCGTGAGCACGTGCGCGTCGACGTTGTGTTTCAGTACCTCACGCCGAAGTCGAAAA
>JACRAS010000242.1 GCA_016234705.1 Betaproteobacteria bacterium
TATTATCCGGAAACGGATAGCCTCTACATCGAATTGAAGAGCGCGCCCGGCATTGAGGCGCGGGAGGTTGTCGACGGATTGGTTGTCGACCTCGACGCAAATGGCGATGTGGTCGGCTTCGATATCGACCATGCCTCTCGCAAGTTCGATCTATCTAAAATTGAGACGATAGCCCTTCCGGCAGTGATCGCCGCCGAGTGATGGGGGAAAAAGCCGACGCCACGCTGCAGCTCGCGCTGGAGCGCACCGGTATTTCCGCTTCATGCGGCCGATTTCGTCAAGCGCGGCGTCGAGAAGGGGCCGGCGCTCGGCGCGGCGCTGGCGGCGGCGGAGAAGGCGTGGGTGGAGGCGGGATTTCCGAGCGACGCGGCGGCGCTTGATAAGATCGTAGACGACGCCATGCTTGCAGTTCGCGAGCGGTGAGGCCCTCCGCAAACAAAAAGGCCGCAGGATGTTGCCTGCGGCCTCGCGCTTCAGATCTGTGAAATTTTAGAGGTTGAACTTCCAGCTCAAGCCGCTGCGCACGGTGTTGGTTCGCAAAGTATTGGTCGTGATTCCATTCACCGGGAAGGCCGGGGTCGAATAGTTCTTCGAGCCGTAGTCCGCATAGAGATATTCGATGCGAGCGATGATGTTGTTGGTCACTGCATAAGCGAGCCCGCCTCCGACGGTCCACCCACTTTGCGTTCCGCTGAAGTCGGTGCCGGGGAAGCAGGCGGCGGCAGCGGGAACGTGGTCGCAACCGCTGAGATTCATCCATGCCGCACCACCGGTGACATAGGGCAGCCACGGACCCATTGCATAGCCCAAAGAAGCGAGCGCGGCAGCGTTCCATTTCAGTTTCAGCTCAGCATCGTTGCCGGTATTGCCCCCCGCCGTGGTGAAGTAGCGATCGGTGGCAGTGGCGCTGATCCATGCGAAATTGCCTTCGACGCCAAGCACGACGCCATTGCTAAGCTGATATTGATATCCAGCGTGCAGGCCAAAAACACCGCCCTTCGGCGCTGGATGAGCACTAAAGCCGCCGAAATCAGGATCGAATGAGGTGCTGCGGCTCCAGATATAGCCGACGTCACCGCCGACATAGAAACCGGTCCAATTGAAGATCGGTGCTGCGACCGGCGCTTTGTAGACCGCCTTGACCGGCATGTCGGCGGCCATCGCCGCGACGGAACCGACACTCAACACGCCAAGCGCAACGATTCCAACCAATAGCTTCTTCATGAAAGCCCCCTCTGTCTGACACGACCGGGGGCAGCACAGGGTACGAATCAACGCACCCCCCTTTATTTTATATACATTCTGGCGAAATTCAACCAGCTATGACAACTCCGCAACACCTGTGCAAATACGTTTATCACCCCCACCATGGTACGCGGGTTTTCACCGATCATGCGCTGCTTGTCGGGGCGCGCTCGGATGCCTCGGCCAACGATACCGAATGGCACGCGCTGGCGAGCCTGCCGCAGCGCTTTACCGCGCCGGTGTTTCCGCTCAAGGCCGCCGACTTCATCAAGCGTGGCGTCGAGAAGGGGCCGGCGCTCGGCGCGGCACTGGCGGCGGCGGAGAAGGCGTGGGTGGAGGCGGGGTTTCCAGGCAATGCGGATGCGCTCGGCAAGATTGCGGACGGCGTGACTCAAAAATGAAAACCCCGGGCGAGAGGCCCGGGGCTTTGGCGATAATCGCAATTTCGCGACGGCGGAGTTCTCTTAATGGAACAGGTAGCTCAGCCGCGCCGTGACTGCGTTGGTCTTAAGATCGACGTCGACCGGTCCCGCGTAGACGTACCGCTTGCTTTGGTAAGCGGAGTAGCGGTACTCGATCCCAACGATCCAGTTGGGCGTCCACTGGTATTCGGCGCCAGCGCCGATAGTCCATCCGTTATGCGTTCCCGACTGCGCGGTAGTCACGACCGCGCCTGGAATGAAATTCGCACTGCCGAGCTTTGCCCAAGCTGGGCCGCCGGTGATGTAGAGCAGCCACGGCGTGCCTGCCGGCGCATAGCCGAGGCGCCCGCGAATCGATACATCCCAATCCCATCGAACACTATAGCGTTCAGCTGCGGCGGCACCGGTTAGCGCGCTGCCGGTCACGTCCATCCAATCCCAATTGCCTTCCACGCCCACAACGAATTGGCTCATCTGGTAATTGCAGCCGATCTGGCCGCCACCCAAGAAGCTCGCATCATTGATGTCGAAGTTCGCGGGATAGGCCGGGATGTTGATGTTGGACCTGCCCCAGACGCCGCCGACATTGGCGCCGACGTAACAGCCGGTCCAATTGTAGGCGACCGCGATAGGCGCTTTGTAGACCGGCGCCTTCGCTGGCATGTCGGCGGCCGAAACCGCTTGCGCTGCGCCGAAGCTGATCGCCGCGGCGAGCAAACTCGCTACTTTGATGCGCATTGTCCCCTCCATTATTTTCAGGGTTTGTGAAAGGGTAGCTGCAAATAAATGCATCCAACAAGCGGACTCGCATTGATCTGCAGCAACCAACCACCGAATCGATATGAAATGTATATTTTTGTGCCAATTGGACAACAGTCGGTGGTAAGGTATTGCTGCTGCGTGGTTATTTAATACCATCCTTGCTCGCCGCGAATCTCTGTCGACGCAGATTCGTTCGCTTGAAATCCGGCTCTGCTGGGATCCGCTTCTGCCTCGACGATTGCGGATCGCCCGTAGCCCTGCGAAGCCCGCCGGTACGACCCGCGATCGCGAGCCAGCGTGGATTACCGGCCGGGGCGATTGCGTTCGGCTTGCGGCGGCGGCCGAGCGCTGATTAGCTCCGCGACAGCGGAAGGCGGCAACGATGCGACGATTCTGGCGCGGCATCGCGATCTTCTTTCTCGGCGGCGTGCTCGGCACCGGCTTCGGTGTCGCGCTCGGCTTCTTTTTCATTCCGTTCGTGTTTCCGCCACCGCCGGCCATGGAGCAACTGACCGAAGCCGACCGCTCGCTGCTGGTGGCGACCGGCACATTCATCCATGCCAATCCGTCCGACCCGATCCATTACGGCAAGGGCAAGGTGAGCGTTTATCAGCGCACGGTGTTCCTGGAGCCGGATTTCGAGGTCGGGCCGGGCCCCGCCTATCACGTCTACCTGGTGCCCAAGGCGAGCGTGCGCAAAGAGGTCGACGTCAAGGATGCGATGTATATCGATCTCGGCGGCTTGCGCGCATTCAAGGGCAGCCAACGTTATGCGATTCCCGCCGGCGTCGATCTGAAAAATTACCCGAGCGTGGTGATCTGGTGCGAACGCTTCAGCGTGCTGATCTCGCCGGCGGATCTCACCCCCGCGCGCTGAATGCAAATTCTTGCCGGCTTTGCCGACATCTCGCTGCTGCAGCTCGCGCTGGTCGCGGCCGTGGCGCTGTTCGCCTCCATCGTCGGCGGCGTGTCGGGCTACGGCACCGGCGCGCTGATGCCGCTGGTTCTGGTGCCGCTGGTGGGGGCCGAGCCGGTGGTGCCGATCATCGCTATTTCGGCGCTGTTCACCAATACCAGCCGTCTCATCGCCTTCGTGCGCTACGCCGACTGGCGGCGCGCGGCCATCGTGCTCGTGGCCTCCGTGCCGACCTGCGTGCTGGGCGCCTGGGGCTATACCTATCTCAGCGGCGCCGGCGCTGCGCTGGTGATCGGCGCCATGCTCGTTCTCAGCGTGCCGCTGCGCCGGCTGCTCAAATACCACGGCGTGAAATTCGGCGACGGCGGGCTGGCGGCGGGCTCGCTCGGCTATGGCGGGGTGGTCGGCGGTACCGCCGGCTCGGGCGTGATTCTGCTGTCGCTGCTGATGGCGGCGGGTGTCGAAGGCGCCGGCGTCATCGCCACCGACGCGGCGATTTCGATCGGGATCGGCGTGGTGAAGGTATCGGTGTTCGGGCTCTCCGGCGTGCTCACTGCGCAGGTGGTCGCCTTTGCGCTGCTGATCGGCATCGTGGCCCTGCCGGGCGCGTTCCTCGCCAAGGCCTTGGTCGAGCGCATGCCGCTGCATGTGCACA
>JACRAS010000249.1 GCA_016234705.1 Betaproteobacteria bacterium
GATAACAGCACCTATGGTTTGGTGTTTGTTTTTATCCAAGATCGTCGATTGCGCGCGGATGTGCTTTTCATCCGTGCGCAATCGACGATCCGCGCGGACGGGCCGCCGTCCGCGCAAGTCCGATCACTGCAGCTCGATATATCGCTCTACTTCGACCGATACCGACGTAGCGGCCATTGCGCGCTCGCGCGCGCCAACCGTGTTTTTGGTACGGATAAAAAGCACATCCGTACCAAAAACACGGTTATGGATAAAAGCAACGACGGTTTGGGGTTTGCTTTTATCCAAGATCGTCGATTGCGCGCGGATGTGCTTTTCATCCGTGCGCAATCGACGATCCGCGTGGACGGTTTTTCGTCCGCGCAAAATTGCAACTCTGCGGCAACTGGAGGCGTGATTCAAGTCGCCGCGTATGGAACTTCATACACTTAAACTACCACATTCACCAGCCGGCCGGGCACGACGACGACTTTTCTCACGCTCTGGCCGCCGACGAATTTCCGCACCTGCTCGTTCGCCAGCGCGGCGGCTTCGACGGCCTCCTTGCCGGCGGTCTTGGCGACGCGGATATTGCCGCGCAGCTTGCCGTTCACCTGCACCACCAGTTCGATCTCGTCCTGTTCCAGCGCCGCCGGGTCGGGCTCGGGCCAGGGGGCGTGGAGGATGTCCTCGCCATAGCCGAGTTTGCGCCACAGTTCATGCGTGATGTGCGGCGCGATGGGCGAGAGCAATCTGAGCAAAACGGACATGCCCTCGGCGACGATCGCGTTGGCCACTGTGCCGGTACCCGCTGCGTCCTGCGCTAGCTCGCGCTTTGCCGCGCCTGAGGCGCGCTCCAGCGCGTTCAGGATTTTCATGCAGGCCGAGGCGACGGTGTTGAACTGGTGTTTGTTCAAATCGTAGTTCGCCTGCTTCAGCGTCAGATGTATTTCCCGGCGCGATTGTCGCTGTTGCGGCGGCGCTTTGCTCCAGCCCGCTTGGAGCGATGTCTGGTGGCCCACGCCTTGGCCGAACTCGCCTTGGTGCTCGTGCGCGAATGCCCATAGCCGTTTCAGAAACCGGTATGCGCCCTGCACGCCGGAGTCGGACCATTCGAGCGTCTGCTCGGGCGGGCTCGCGAACATCATGAAAAAACGCGCGGTGTCGGCGCCGTAGGTCTCGATCAGGGCCTGCGGGTCGACGCCGTTGTTCTTCGATTTGGACATGGTGCCGATGCCGCCCGACTCCACCGCCTCGCCGTCCGCCTTGAGCGTCGCCTGCGCGCGCTGGCCCTTGTCGTCCAGCCGCCACTCGATCTCGGCCGGGTTGTGGTAAGCAATGCGCCCGGCGCCGTTCTTGCGGAAGTAGATCTCGTTCAGCACCATGCCCTGGGTGAGCAGGTTCGCGAACGGCTCCTCGAACTCGACCAGCTTCAAGTCGCGCATCACCTTGGTCCAGAAGCGCGAGTACAGGAGGTGCAGGATGGCGTGCTCGATGCCGCCGATGTACTGGTCCACCGGCAGCCAGTAGTTCACGCGCTCGTCCACCATCCGCGCCGCGCCCGGGCAGGCATAGCGGATGTAGTACCAGGACGAATCGACGAAGGTGTCCATGGTGTCGGTCTCGCGCCTCGCGCTCTTGCCGCAGCGCGGACAGGCGCAGTCGCGAAAGGCGGGATGCTTGTTCAACGGATTGCCGGAGCCATCGGGCACTAGGTCTTCGGGCAGCGTCACCGGCAAATCCTGGTCCGGCACCGGCACCGCGCCGCAGCCGTCGCAGTGGATGATCGGAATCGGCGTGCCCCAGTAGCGCTGGCGCGAGATGCCCCAGTCGCGCAAGCGCCATACCACCTGCTTGTCGCCCAGGCTCTTGGCGCGCAGGTCGGCGGCGATGGCGTCGGTCGCCTGCGCGTAATCCAGGCCGTCGTACTTGCCCGAATTGATGCAGGTCCCGTACTCGGCGTACTCGGGCTTCCACGGCTCGGGCACGGTATTGCCCGCCGGGTGGCGAATCACGCATTGGATCGGCAATTTGTACTTGAGCGCGAAAGCGTAATCGCGCTCGTCATGGCCCGGCACGCCCATCACCGCGCCTTCGCCGTAGCTCAGCAGCACATAATTGCCGACCCACACCGGGATCTGTTCGCCCGAGATCGGGTGGGTCACGGCAAGCCCCGTGGGCATGCCTTTCTTTTCCTGCAGCGCGATGTCGGCCTCCTGCACACCGCCGCGCTTGCACTCCTCGATGAATGCCGCAAGCTGCGGATTGTTTCCGGCGGCATATGTGGCGAGCGCATGCTCGGCCGCCACGGCGCAGAAGGTCACGCCCATGATGGTGTCGGCGCGGGTGGTGAATACCTTGAGCAGCTTTTGTTCGCCGGCTATGGCGTAGGGGAAGCCGAAATTCACGCCATGGCTCTTGCCGATCCAGTTGACCTGCATGGTCTTCACGCGCTCGGGCCAGCCGGGCAGCGAGCCGAGCGCGGCGAGCAGCTCTTCGGCGTAAGCGGTGATTTTCAGGTAGTACATCGGGATCTCGCGCTTTTCCACCAGCGCCCCGGTGCGCCAGCCGCGGCCGTCGATGACCTGCTCGTTGGCGAGCACGGTCTGGTCCACCGGATCCCAGTTGACCGTGCCCGTCTTCAGATACATCAGGCCTTTTTCCAGCATGCGCAGGAACAGCCACTGGTTCCATTTGTAATACTCGGGCCGGCAGGTGGTAACTTCGCGCGACCAGTCCAGGGCGAAGCCCAGCGAGCGGAGCTGCTGTTTCATGTAGGCGATGTTGTCGTAGGTCCACTTCGCCGGCGGCACGCTGTTGGCCATGGCGGCGTTCTCGGCCGGCAGCCCGAATGCGTCCCAGCCCATGGGTTGCAGCACGTTGTAGCCGCGCATGCGGTGAAAGCGGGTGAGCGCATCGCCGATGGTATAGTTTCTGACGTGCCCCATATGCAGCTTGCCCGAAGGATAGGGGAACATCGACAGGCAATAATATTTCGGGCGGCCGCCTGTTCCCGGCGGCTCCTCGGTGGCGCGGAATGCCTGGGTCTTGTCCCAATGCTTTTGGGCTGCGCGCTCGATGGTTTCGGCGTGATACTGGGCTTGCATGGACGTTTCGCTGTGTGACAATGAGCGCATTATACAAGGCCGCCCTTGGATCCAGACCAAACCGGCTGAAGCAGACGCTTGAATCCCTCGGGAGGAACGCATCATGAAAACGCTTTGCTTAGGCTTTGCAGGTGTGGTCCTGCTGCTGGCGCAACTTGCATCGGCGGCTGCGCCGCAGGCAGTGGTCGAGGCGGTGCAGATGCCCGCCTGGGTGGAGCGCGGCAACGCGAACATCCCGCTTGTTCCCGGCATGGAACTGAGGGACAGGGACCGCTTGCGCACCGGCGCCAATTCGAAGCTGCTGCTGAAACTGCGCGAAGGCTCCTCGGTCAGGCTGGGCGAAAACGGCACGCTCTTGCTCGAGCGGATGGCCGAGGGCAAGGATAGGGTCTTCGCCGCTGCGCTGAACGTGTTCCAGGGGGCGTTTCGCTTCACCACCGATGTGCTGCGGTCGCAGCGCCGGCGCAACATCAATATCACCATCGCCACGGTGACCGCGGGCATACGTGGCACCGACGTTTGGGGCAAGGCCGCCTCGGACAAGGACATCGTTTGCCTGATCGAGGGCAAGATCGAGGTGCAGCGCGGCCAGGACCAGCCCATCCTGATGGACCAGCCCCTGTCTTTCTACATCGCGCCCAGGAACGCGCCGCCGCTGCCGGTGGCGCCGGTCGATCCGGAGCAGCTCAGGATCTGGTCGGCCGAGACCCAAATTGCGCCCGGATCGGGCGCGGCGTACCGCGGTGGCAAATGGAAAGTGATCGCCGCGAGCGTCGACACCCAGGAGGAGGCGCTCAAGCTATACGACGCGCTGCGCGCGGCCGGCTATGCGGCCGAGATCCGGCCGGCGATGCCGGGCGAGAAGCGCATCTACATCGTGCGCCTGGCGCATCTGCCGTCGAAGGCCGAAGCCGAGGCGCTGGCCGGTTCGATCCGCGGCAAGATGGGTGTGGCCGAGCCCAAGGTCTCGATGTAGGGTATCTTTGGGTTGGTCATTCCGAGTCCCCCTCCGGGGATAAACTTCGCGAAGAATGACAATATCGGGGCGCATCCGCGAAATCCTTGGCTGCCCCGGTCTACCGCTGCGGTAGAATCGCGGTTGCAAAAAAACGCGTGCCGCCCGATGTCGCTTCTCGCCAATCTCAACCCCGAACAACTCGCCGCCGTCACCCTGCCGAACCAGTCCGCGTTGATCCTCGCCGGCGCCGGCTCGGGCAAGACACGCGTGCTCACCACGCGCATCGCCTGGCTGATCCAGACCGGCAACGTCGGCCCTGCCGGCGTGCTCGCGGTCACCTTCACCAACAAAGCGGCGAAGGAAATGCTCACGCGCATCTCCGCCATGCTGCCGATCTCCACGCGCGGCATGTGGGTGGGCACTTTCCACGGCCTTTGCAACCGCCTGTTGCGCGCCCACTACCGCGACGCGGGACTGCCGCTGCTGTTTCAGATCCTCGATTCGGCCGACCAACTGTCGCTGGTGAAGCGCGTGTTGAAATCGATGAACGTGGACGAAAACCGCTTTCCGCCGAAGCAGGCGCAGTATTTCATCAATGCCAACAAGGAAGAAGGCAGGCGCGCGGGCGCGGCCGAGGCCTACGACGAGTTCAGCCGCCGCTATGCCGAGATCTACGCCGCCTACGACGAGCAGTGCCAGCGCGAGGGCGTGGTCGATTTCGCCGAGCTGCTGCTGCGGAGCTTCGAGCTGCTGTCGAAAAACGAAATCCTGCGCGAGCACTGCCAGGGGCGCTTCCGCCATGTCCTGGTGGACGAGTTCCAGGACACCAACCGTCTGCAGTACCGCTGGCTCAAGCTCCTCACCGGGCCCGGCAGCGTGATTTTCGCGGTCGGCGACGACGACCAGTCGATCTACGCCTTCCGCGGGGCGAATGTCGGCAACATGGCCGATTTCGAGCGCGACTTCCACGTCGAGAACGTGATCCGCCTCGAGCAGAATTACCGCTCGCACGGCAACATCCTCGATGCGGCCAACGCGCTGATTTCCAACAACCGCAAGCGCCTGGGCAAGAATCTGTGGACCGCGGCCGGGCACGGCGAGCCGCTGCGGATTTACGAAGCGCAGACGGACGGCTACGAGGCCCACTGGCTGGCCGAGGAAGTCGAGGCGCTCCACCGCGACGGCCTGGCGCGACGCGAAATCGGCGTGCTCTACCGCTCCAACGCGCAGTCGCGCATCCTCGAGCACGCGCTGTTCTCGGCCGGCATTCCCTACCGCGTCTACGGTGGATTGCGCTTTTTCGAGCGCATGGAAGTGAAGCACGCCCTGGCCTATCTGCGCCTGATCGCCAGTTCCGAGGACGACAGCGCTTTTCTGCGCGTGGTGAATTTTCCGGTGCGCGGCATCGGCGCGCGTTCGCTCGAAGCCCTGCAGGAGAAGGCCAAGGCCGGCAATACCAGCCTCTACAACGCGGTGGCGCAGCTCGCCGGCAAGGCGGGCAATTCCTTGGGCGCCTTCGTCGCCATGATCGCGACATTGCGCAAGGAGGCCGAAGGCCTCCCCCTGCCCGAGATCGTCGAGCACATGCTGGCGCGCTCGGGGTTGCTCGCGCATTTTCAGGCGGAGAAGGACGGCGCCGACCGGCTGGAGAACCTGCAGGAGCTGGTCAATGCGGCGGCGCTGTTCGTGCAGGAACAGGACGAGCAGCAGGATCTGGCCGCGTTCCTCGCGCATGCCGCGCTCGAGGCGGGCGAGCACCAGGCGGGCGAGGGCGCGGACGCGCTGCAGTTGATGACCGTGCATTCGGCCAAGGGCCTCGAGTTCCAGGCGGTGTTTGTCACCGGGCTGGAAGAAGGCCTGTTCCCGCACGAGCAGAGCCGCAACGAGAACGACGGCCTGGAAGAGGAGCGGCGCCTGATGTACGTCGCCATCACCCGCGCGCGCGCGCGCCTGTATCGGTCGTTCGCGCAGAACCGCATGCTGCACGGACAGACGCGCTACAACGTCGCCTCGCGCTTTCTCGACGAAATACCCGCCGGACTGGTGAAATGGTTGACGCCGCGCGTAAGCGGCCAGCCTTTAGCCCGGCCGGTGCTTGCGTCGGCGCGGGACGCGGCGATACCCAGGAGTTTGCCGCGCGCGACCCAGCTCGGCTGGCGCATCGGCCAGAACGTGGTCCACGCCAAATTCGGACAGGGCGTGATCGTCGACGCCGAAGGCCAGGGACCGGATGCGCGCGTGCAGATCAATTTCGGCCGCCAGGGGATGAAGTGGCTGGCGCTGGAGTACGCGAAGTTGAGCGCGGCGTAGCGTCGTGCCAGTTCGACCGAACCGGCATTGCAATCGGTCGGGCACGGGCGCAACATCTTATGGGCGCGATGCTCGGCGGCGCTAGGAATCAGCAGCAAACCGCTGCCATCGACCCGACGCGCGAAATGAGGCGGAATTGATTTTCCTATTTTCTGTTTTTAATGCCGACAGGAGTATTCGTCATGAGCAGATTCGTTCGTGTTCTTTCCATTTTGCTGGGGGCCGCAGGGGTGTTCGCGCTCTCCGGGCCGCTGTTCGCCCAGGCGTATCCCGCCAAGCCGGTTCGGCTGATCGTGCCTTATGCGGCCGGCGGCTTTTCGGATGTGCTGGCCCGCACGCTGGCCCAGAAGATGTCGGAGGGCCTCGGCCAACAAGTGGTGGTGGAAAACCGTACGGGAGCCAGCACCATCATCGGCGCGGACGCGGTGGCCAAATCGGCCCCCGACGGGTATACGCTGTTTTTTGCGACGGGCACCGCGCTGAACATCAACCAGCACTTGTTCAGCAAGCTTCCCTATAACCCGGAAAAGGACTTCGTCCCGGTGGGCAAGGTGGCGGTGTTGCCCTATGTGCTGCTGGCCCATCCCGCGGTTCCTGCGAATTCCTTCAAGGATCTCATCGCCTATGCCAAGGCCAATCCGGGCAAGGTCAATTTCGCGGACCCGGGCAACGGCACCGCGCCCCATTTGGCGGTGAAAATTCTGGAACAGAGCGCCGGGGTGAGCTTCGAGAGCATTCATTACAAAGGCAATGCTCCGGCCACCGTGGATTTGCTGGCCGGTCAGGTGCATTTGTTGTTCGACGGTCTGGCGGTCCCCGAGCCCCACATCAAGAGCGGCAAGCTGAAAATCTTGGCCGTGGCCTCGTTGAAGCGGTTTCCCTCGCTGCCGAACGTTCCGGCCATCGCCGAGAGCTACCCCGGTTTCGAGGCTTCCACATGGTATTGCATCATGGCCCCGGCGGGTACTTCCAAGGAGATCGTCAACCGGATCAACACCGAAATCCAGAAATACACCAACGACCCCGCCAACAAGGAACGGATGCTGGCGCAAGGCGCGATTCTGGAAGGCGGCGCGCCGGAACAGTTGGCGGCTTACATCAAGGCGGAAACCGAACGCTGGGGCACGGTCATCAAGAAGGCCGGCATCAAGCTGGATTAGCTGGGGGATCCATGAGATCCTTAGCCGGCAAGACGCTGTTCATTACCGGGGCCTCCAGGGGTATCGGCAAGGCCATCGCCCTGCGGGCGGCGGCGGACGGCGCCAACGTGGTGATCGCGGCCAAGACTGTCGAGCCCCACCCCAAGCTGCCCGGCACCATCTACACCGCCGCCGAGGAGGTGGAGGCCGCCGGCGGCCGGGCCTGGCCTCTGGCGGTGGACATTCGCGACGAGATGGCGGTGCATGACGCGGTGGAGCGGGCGGCGGCGCGTTTTGGCGGGATCGATATTCTGGTGAACAACGCCAGCGCCATCAGCCTGACGGGCACCCTGGACACGCCCATCAAGCGCTTTGACCTGATGATGGGGATCAATGCCCGCGGCACGTTCGTTTGCTCCCAGGCTTGCCTGCCCCATCTCAAAAAGGCCGCCAATCCCCACATCCTCACCCTCGCTCCGCCCCCCAATACCGATCCCCGCTGGTTGAAGAATCACGTGGCCTACACCATCGCCAAATATGGCATGAGTCTGTGCGTGATCGGCATGGCGGAGGAGTTCAGGGAAGATGGTATTGCGGTGAACGCCCTGTGGCCCCGCACCGTTATTCTCACCGTTGCGGTGCGCATGCTGGGAGACGCGGTGGAGCCGGCCCGCTGCCGCAAGCCGGAAATCATGGCCGACGCGGCCCACGCCATCCTGACCCGGGACAGCCGCGCTTGCACCGGAAATTTTTTTATCGACGATGCGGCATTGGCGGAGGAGGGAGTGGGCGATTTCGATAAATACAATGTGGTTCCCGGTTCCCACCCGCCCGAGTCCGGCGTATTGCCCAGGCAGCGTTAGTCCGACTAATTCTGGGGGCAAGCACTGGTGGTAAAATCCCGGCGCCGATTCGTTTAACCAACCCCGGAGTTCCACATGCCATCAATCAAACAGATTGCCGCGGTCGCGGTCCTGTTGCTGCTCGCCGTCGGCCAGTCCCTCGCCCAGCAAAGCTACCCCAACAAGCCGATTCGCTTCCTGTTGCCTTACCCGCCGGGAGGCTCCACCGATATTTTTAGCCGCATCGTCACCCAGAAGCTGTCCGAGAGCCTGGGTCAGCAAGTGGTCGTGGAGAACCGCCCCGGCGGCAACAGCATCATCGGCACCGATGCCCTGGCTAAAGCAGCCCCCGATGGCTATACCATCGGCCTGGTCGCCACCACCTACGCCATCAACCCCAGCCTATTCAAGCTGCCCTACGATCCGGCGAAGGACCTGATCCCCATCATCCAGGCCGGCTTCTCTTCCCTGGTGCTGGTGGTCCACCCGTCCGTGCCCGCCAAGACTCTCAAGGAGTTTCTGGCCTACGCCAAGGCGAATCCCGGAAAATTGAACTACGGCACCGTGGGCAGCGGCAGCATCACCCATTTGGCCAGCGAATTGTTCGAGGACGTGGCCGGCATCGACACCGTCAACGTTCCTTACAAAGGCACCGCCCCCATGGTCACCGATCTGATCGGCGGCCAGTTGCACTATGCCCTCGACACCCCGGTCACCTCCATCCCCCACCTGAAGAGCGGCAAGCTGCGGGGCGTCGCGGTAGCCAGCGCCAAGCGTTCCTCGGCCATGCCGGATATTCCCACCATGGTCGAAGCCGGACTGCCTTTCGAGATCAGCGCTTGGCTGGGGATCATGGCCCCCGCCGGCACCCCCAAGGAAATCGTCAGCAAGCTCAACGCGGAGATCAACAAGATCCTGCAAATGCCCGACGTGCGCGAACGCTTGGCCGCCTCGGCCCTGGAACCGGGAGGCGGCGACCCCGAGCAGCTCGCCGCCGTCATCAAGACGGACTTGGCTCGCTGGCCGGCTATCGTCAAGAAGGCCAACGTCAAGGTCGAGTAAGCGCGCTGTTGAGGAACAAGGTGACAAGGGGCTGCCGCCGGAGTTATTGAAGTTCGGATAAATAACTGACATCGGTAGCCTGCCGTTCGCCCTGAGCAGCCCGCATGGCGGGCGTGTCGAAGGGTAAGCGGGACTACGTTTGGCCGTTCAGGTTCGACAAGCCCTGTCCTGAGTGCAATCGGCCGGGCGCAGATGCAACATCCTATGGGCGCGATGCCCGCCTGCCCCGAGCCGTTTTTCCTCGACAGCGTCCCCGAGGCGAGGTATTGCGCGGAGAACATCGACATCCACGCCACCGCGGCCAAGTTCGATTACCACCAAGCCCGTCAGCGGCGCCGGTGTTTCGCTCACACCGACGCGCCCGCTCGGCACGTCATTCCGGCTTGACATTCGCAGCGGAGGTAAGTTTGCGGTACGTCTCGAAGTCTTTCCTTACTACGGCGGCGAATTCTTCCGCGGATGTGCCGCGTACCGGGAGGCCCGCCGCTTCGAGCTTGGCGCGTATGTCGGGCGCATGCAGCGCATTTACAAACTCAGTGTTGAGGCGCGTCACGATCGGGGCTGGCAGGCCCGCAGGCCCGAAAAATCCGTGCCAAGAATACGACATCACGTAACCGGGCAACGACTCGCCAATGGTCGGAATGTCCGGCGCGCTCGGCTGGCGCTCGGCTTCGATCAGGCCAAGAATCCTGATATTGCCGCTGCGGGCCTGGGGAATCGCCGTAGACAGAGTCATGAACACGGCCGGGATCTGTCCTCCCACCAGGTCTTGTACCGACTGTCCCGAACCCTTGTAGGGAACGTGGACCATGTCGATGCCGGCGATCTGATTGAACAGTATGCCGGCGAGATGGTGCGGGGAACCTGTACCCACGCTGCCGAAGGAGATCTTGCCGGGATTCTTCTTCACGTACTCGACGAACTCCTTCACGTTGCTCGCCGGCACCGAAGAATGCACCGCCAGTACGAGTGGCGCCACCACCGCTTCGGTGATCGCGGTGAAGTCGTTGACCGGATCGTAGGTCATCGCTTTCATCGTGAACTTCATGAGGCCCTGAGTGGCGCCGTTGCCGAGCAAAATCGTATAGCCGTCTGGTGCAGCGCGCGCGACGAATCCCGAACCGACCACACCGCCTGCTCCGCTACGGTTTTCCACGATGATCCGCTGACCCATGCTTTCGCCCATCCTCTGCGCAACGCTGCGCGCGAGGAGATCGGTCGAGCCGCCCGGAGGGTACGGCACCACGAGCGTGATCGGTCTGTTCGGATACCCCTGCGCGAGCACCGGCGCGCAGGTCCACGCCGCGGCAGTCAGAACAGCGGCAACAATCGTCCCAAGCGCTTTTTTCATCATGTCAACCCTCCCCCTTTTTCGGTAGTGTCTCAGTTTGATTTGTGACAGGTTGGCGCGTTGGCTTACTCGTGACGCCGACTCATGCATGCAGGGCACATATAGGAATGTAATCGACTTGCGCCTCGAAAATCGAAACGCCACCAAGAACGAGATATGCCTCGCCCGGATTGGATGCTGAACCGGCGTCGTCGAGGTAGAGGAGGTGCATAGAAGAATGCAGCCGGGTGAGGGTTTTAATCCCCAACGAACCGCAAGTGGCAGCTCTCCCAACCGCGCTGAAAGCCTAACACACTAGCTTTAGAAATGCTAGTCAGCCAATCTAGCGATTTCCTCCAAAGTCCATACATGATCTGCAATATCAGCTTCCATGGCCGGGGTAACGCGCAGCGTCTTGTGAATGCGCCCGAAGTTGTAGTACATGTAGTGGAGCGCCGCGGCGCAAGGTCGCACTTGCCCCCCGCACCAGCCGATTGCCCCGCGTGTCTCGGAATTCGCGCCATTTCGACCAAACCGACATTGCAATCGGCTGGGCGCAGGCGCAACATCCCATGGGCGCGATGCTCAGAGGCGCTAAATCAGCAGCAAACCGCTGCCATCGGCCCGACGCGCGAAATGAGGCGGGATCGAGTTTCCTGTCGTCTTCATAACAAAAAAAGGACACCTCGTGGCTCATAAAACCCCCGGCTTTACACCGCTTACCGTCGAGGCGTGCGACACCCGCCAGGACGGCGTGTTTGTGCGCGGTTATCCGCAGACCCAGATTTGCGGCAATATGACGTATACGGAGAGTTTCTTTCTGACCTTGCGCGGCCGTTTGCCGAGCGATGCCGAAACTAAAGTGCTTGATGCGGTGCTTACCGGGATGATCGGTTATACCTATTGGAGCATTGCCCGCACTTTGATCAGCGCTAATCCGCAACAACCGTTTCTGGCGTTCATGGGCGCGTTCATGGCGGGCGGTGATTACACCATGTTTCCGCAACATTGTGGCGAGGAAATCCGCCGCTGGGAGGCGCTAATGCGCGCCGGGAATCTCAGCATTGCCGAAACTGCGGTCCGCGTGGTGGCGGAATACAACGCGGCCAAGCACCGCATGCCGGGCGTTGGCCATCCACTATTCATCAAAACCGATCCGCGCTCTATTCGCTTGCGCGAGGTTGCGGCCAAGCATGGCTTTGTCAGCGAGAAAACCTTGCTCTATGAAGCGGTGCATGCGGAATATATCAAACACCCCAAGCGCGCCGATTTATGCATCAACATTGACGGGCGTTTCGCCTGCACATTGCTGGAGCTTGGTTTCGAGCCGCCGGAAATGACCTTTGTCGCCATGCTGTCGCTGGGGCCTGGAGTGATTGCCGATATTATGGAGCAGATGCGGCAAAAACCTTCGCTGCAACTGATGGTCGGCTTGCCCTATGAATATACCGGCGAGCCGGACCGTCCGCTGCCCGACGCTTTTATTCGCGAGCGGGACTGATGCGGATAGCGGGGTGATGGCAAATGATCCCAGACAATTGCAAAGCCACTTTGCGTTTGGTGAAAACCGGCAATCATTTATCAAGACGGTCGATGCGGAAAGCATTGCCGAAGCCCGTCGCGGCCTGACAAGCTTATTTCTGTCGAGCGAGATGTCCGAGTGCGAAAGACCGCGCCCAAGGGCGTGAAAGGGCGGCCTGAACGTTCGAGGAACACGGGAGCCTACGAATAGATGGTAACGCGAATACAACACCGCAGGAGGGCACGCCGCCTCGCCTGGGCACGCCGATCGGCGCTCCGCAGCCGAGTCCCGTGGACTGGCGCGCCGCGCCGGAGCCCGAACGAATGCCGGAGACTACTGGAGACCACGCATGACTGCCCCACTGCTGAGCCCGCTGGCCTTGCGCGGCGTCGAGCTGCCGAACCGCATCGTGGTCTCGCCGATGTGCCAGTACAGCGCGATCGAAGGCAGCGCGACCGACTGGCACTTGATGCATCTGGGCCAGTTCGCGGTGTCGGGTGCCGGCCTGGTCATCGTCGAGGCTACGCACGTCGAAGAGCGCGGGCGCATCACCCATGGTTGCCTCGGCCTCTACTCCGACGACAACGAGGAGGCGCTGGGCCGCGTGCTGGTCTTCTGCCGGCGGCATGGCGGTGCGAAGCTGGGCCTCCAGCTATCGCATTCGGGGAGGAAAGGCTCGGCCCGCCGGCCGTGGGAGGGCCGCGGCGAACCATTGCCGCCCGCCGAGCAGCCCTGGCCAACCGTGAGCTGCACCAGTGCGCCTTACGACACCGGCTGGCCCGAACCTCTGGCGCTGGATGCGGCGGGTCTCGCCACGGTGCGCGAAGCGCACGCCGCTGCCGCGCGGCGGGCGGCGCGGATCGGCATCGACCTGCTGGAATTGCATATCGCGCACGGCTACCTGTTGCACGGCTTTCTCTCGCCGCTCTGCAATACGCGCACCGATCAGTGGGGCGGCAGTCTGGAAAACCGCATGCGCTTTCCGCTCGAAGTGTTCGACGCCGTGCGCGCCGCGTGGCCGGATGACCGTCCGGCCGGCGTCCGGGTGTCGGCGACCGACTGGCTCGAAGGCGGTTGGACGCTGGAAGAGACTTGCGAATTCGCGCGGCGGCTCAAGGCGCGCGGCTGCGATTATCTGACCGTGTCCAGCGGCGGGCTGTCGCTGAAGCAGCAGATCGCGATCGGCGAAGGCCACCAGCTGCCGCTGGCCACCGCGGTGAAGAATGCCTCGGGCCTGCCGGTGATGGGCGTGGGGATGCTGTTCGATCCGCACCACGTGAACCGCGCGATCGGCGAAGGCCAGTGCGACCTGGCCGCGTTTGCGCGCGGCATGCTCAGCGATCCCCACTGGGCGTGGCGGGCCGCGGCAGCCCTGGGCGGCGAAGTCGGCTATCCGCCGCAATACATCCGCGCCTACCGCTCGCCGTGGCTGCGCGGGCAACGCGCGCAGTCAGGACAATAGCAGGCGCGCCAGCGCCGCCGCATCCGGCGCGGTTTCAAGACCGTCAAGCGCGGCACGCACTTGCCCCTCGCACCGCTCGATTGCCTCGCGTGTCTCGGAATTCACGCCATTTCGACCAAACCGGCGTTGCAATCGGCCGGGCGCGGGCGCAACATCCGATGGGCGCGATGCTCGGCGGCGCTAAGAATCAGCAGCAAACCGCTGCCATCGGCCCGACGCGCGAAATGAGGTAGGATTAGATTTTCTATTGTCTGTTTGGATTGCGCGTCGTCGAGTACTCCAGACCAAACGTTGCGCTGCACTATGGATGACCGGCTATGGCGCACCCGGACAAATACAAGCGCCATCCGCGCAAGCGGCCTGAGTTGCATCGACAAATCAGCGAGGAAGAACTCATGGAAAAGAAAAGGCAGTCCTTCTCCGAGATGAGGCCCCGAGCCGCCGAGCTCGAAGAGTTCTTCAATCGCTTTTCAGATATGCCGAGGGAAGTGATCGTCAAGGAAGATGTGTTACGCCTCGGAGTAAGCTTCAGCCAGGCCGCTCTGGATGCTACGCCTGGGTGTCGAGTCAAGTCATATCGGCTGTTCTCGTACGACTCGGTCAAGATGGACGATATGCAGCGCCAGGAGGCATCAAGCGTCCCGGAAGACATGAAGATGTTCGCGGGGCCCTACGGTCTGCGGCGCACTTTCTTTGCGACTAGATACTTCCCTGATTCGCCCTACCTGATCGACGTCGTGGACGGTCAATTGGTTCTCAAGGACGAGCTGAGTGGCCGCGTTATTGCCGACGTCGAATACCCGCCTGCGCCAAAGTACTACTCCTATACCTTTGACGACGGCACGCGCTATCGCGACGTAGTACCCATGGTGTGGGATCATGTTGCTTTTATTACCGCTTTCCGCTATTGCCAGTACTGGGGGGCAAAGCAGGAATGTCAATTTTGCGATATCAACTCCAATGCTCGGCAACTAAAAAAGGCCGGCAAACGGGCTCTTTCGGCTCCGTTCAAACAGATAGACCAAGTGGCTCAGGTCATGGAAACGATCTACAAGGAGCAGACGGACCCAGACGACCGCCTAACTATGTTCATCATTAGCGGTGGGACGATCCTGAAGACCCTGGACGGCAAGACCGAAGACGAGTTCTATTTGGGATACCTCAGAGCCGTGAGGGAAGTTGTTCCTCACCGCGTTACCTGCGTTATTCAAACTGGGCCCAAACCGAAAGATATCATGAGGCAATACAGGGACCTGGGTATGGACGCCCACAACTCGAACATGGAGGTCTGGGACCAGCGGCTGTTCAACATCATCAACCCGGGCAAGAGCCGGGTTGTTGGTTGGGAGAACTGGGTGCGAACAACCTGTGATGCGGTCGATATCCTGGGCGAGGGCGCTGTCAACCCGAACTTCGTCTGCGGGGTCGAGATGTGCAAGCCCTACGGATTCGAAACGGTGGGCGAGGCGGTTCAATCAACGTCGCAGGGGCTCGAGCATTACATGTCTCACGGAGTGGTTCCGCGCTTCGTGAGCTGGGCAAGGGAGTGGGGCTCGTACCTGAAAAACCAGCCGCCGGTACCGTTGGAATTCTACGTAAGGATCATGAGGGCGCATTACGAGATTTGGAGGAAATATGGGCTGCCACCGGTGAAAGGGTATGGGCCGATGGGGGCCGGCTACGCCATAGACGCGAACAGCAGCTTTATGGATATGGAAGGGTAGTCCTTCTATCCTGTCCAACAAGGCGGTCACGCACGCACACGCACGTGCTGCAACGCTATATGGTTTTTTGCGCTTTGAACCGCGCGGGAAGATGACGGTGAAAAAAGAGATCGAGAGTGACGGAACCATAAGGAGATGAAACTCATGAAGATGAAACGCATGCTGGAAAAGATCATGAATAGAGTCGGGATCGTGGCGATGCTGCTTGCCACGGGCGCCGTCTGGGCGCAGCCCTCACCGGTATCGCAGGTTTCTCAGTATCCGGACAAACCGATTCGCGTCATTCTGCCGTTCGCGGCAGGTCAAGGCTCGGATACCCTAACACGCATGATTATGACCGAGGTGTCCAAGAAGCTGGCGCAGCCGATCGTAATTGAGAACCGTCCGGGCGGCAACGGCTTCATTGCCATCCAGGCGGTCCAGCACGCCGCGCCGAACGGCCATACGATTCTGGGTTTGTCGTCGTCGTTCCTCTCGAATTCGAGCATGCTGAAGGGGCCGCTCCCCTATGATATGCAGCGCGATTTCACCCCCATACTCCGCGTCGCGGATTCCGCTATCGTCCTGGTTGCGAACCCGGCAGTGCCCGTGAAGACGCTGGCCGACGCGCTCGAGATGGCGCGGCGCGAGCCCGGCGGTCTGGCATTCGGATCGGGGGGCAACGCAACCACGCAGCACCTGTCTTTGGAGATGCTCAAGGCGCGCTCTGGCGCCCCGATGGTCCACGTCCCTTACCGGGGCGACCCGGCTTCGCTCAATGACGTCATGGGGGGACAGTTGAAATTCACCTTCTCCGGATTTTCGGCGGCATTGCCCTACATTCGTGCAGGCAGGCTGCGTCCGATCGCGGTAACGACCGCGACACGAATCGCAGCGCTTCCCGACGTGCCGAGCATTGCGGAAAGTGGCTTTCCGGGGTTTGAATTGATCGGCTGGATCTTCTACCTGGTTCCTGCCGGCACGCCGCAGGCGGTGATTGACAAGCTGTACACGGTGATTCGCGGGTCCATCGAGAAAAAGGAGGTCGAGGAGAAAATGGCGAACCTCGCCATGTTTGTCGCTCCAATTCAGACGCCGCCGGAATTCAAGTCCTACATCAACGAGTATGAGCAGAAACTAGCCAATATTATCAAGTCGGCCAATATCAAGGCGGAGTGAAATCGAGTGAAACCGTTACGTCGGTAGTGGATTATGTACTCGGTCTTCCCTAGTCTTACTGTGTCATAAGATCATTGCCCGGATGCGAGTGGGCTCTATCGAGCGCGCTCGATAGAGCCCACTGTGGCAATGCGCGAAGCGCCATGCAGGCGAACTGCGCGCCTCGGCCGAATTCGGCGCAGCGTCGAGCGGCTGGAGTTGCCGAGCAAGCATATCCCCGATCGGCATGGAATCAAGCGGTTTGTCTGGATGAGCGCAGCGGCGGGTAAAGGAGCGGGAAGATGAAGGTATACGAGGCGGTGGCGGCGGGCCTGGTGGCCGAGGGTTGCGATACCTTGTTCGGCTTGATGGGCGATGGCAACATGTCGCTGTGGGGCGCGCTGGGTCGCGCGGGCAGGATCGCGATCATATCCTCCGGGAATGAAGCCGGGGCGGTCTCCATGGCCGACGGCTACTCGCGCGCCACGGGCAAGGTCGGCGTTGCCACGATTACCTGCGGCCCGGGGCTGACCCAGGTGGGCACGTCGCTGACGATCGCGGTGCGCCATCGTTCCCAGCTTGTGCTGGTCATCGGGCAGATTCCGGCCTGCGCGAAGAACAGGCTTCAGAGCATGGATCAGCGCCGCTTCGTGGAGGCCTGCGGGGCGCGTTTTCATGACGTGAGCGGCGTCGACGACCTGGCCGACGAGATGGCGGAAGCCTTCTACGCCGCGCGCGTGCACCGCTGTCCGGTGGTGCTCAACCTGGACATGAATCTGCAGGAGCGCTCCTTCGACTGGGACTTCGAGTACCGGCCCTCGAGCGCGTATCTGCCGGCGCGCGCCGGTGTGCCGAGCGAGGATGCGCTCATCCCGGTGCTCGAAAAGCTGGTCAAGGCCGAACGCCCGGTGATCATTGCCGGGCGTGGCGCGCAGGTGGCGGGTGCGAGGGCGGAGATCGTCAAACTGGCCGAGCAGGTCGGCGCGCTGCTCGCCACGACCCTGCAATCCAAGGGCTGGTTCGCAGGCGAGAAATACGACATCGGCATCTGCGGTGCCTTTGCTGCCGCGCCGTCCGAGCAGTTGCTGGCGCAGGCTGACTTTGTTCTCGGAATCGGCGCGGAGCTTGGCTACTACACGACCGAAGGCGGGCTGATATTTCCCTTGGCCGAAGTTGCGCGCATCGACATCGAGGCTGCCCCGGAGGAGATCGGTTTTCTGCCAGGGCTGTATGTCTGCGGGGATGCGAAGAAGACTGCGGCGGCGCTCTGTCAGAAGCTGGAGGCCCGGGGGATGCGCAAGGCGGGTTTTCGCACCGCCGAAACGCGCGCGGTGCTGCAGGCGCCGGAGCATGTCTTTGTCAAGCCCACGGACGGCCTGGATCCGCGCCTTCTGGCGCGCAATCTCTCGGCGGCGCTGCCTAAGGGCTGCGTGGTCACTTGCGGGGCCGGCCATTTCTTGGCGTTCCCCGCCATGTACCTGACGCTGCCCGAAGGCGCGGACATTCGATTTTCCTACCACTTCGGCGCGGTCGGTCAGGGCTTGCCGCTTGCCATCGGCATCGGCGCGGGCAATCCCGGCCGGCCGCATATCGCCATCGAGGGTGACGGCAGCCTGCTGATGAATATCCAAGAACTGTTCACGGTGACGCGGCATAAGCTGCAGCTCGTGCTGATCGTCTGGAACGACGCCGGCTTTGGCGCCGAAGTGCACAAACTGCGCGCCAAGGGGTTCGACTCCAGCCTGGCGCAGTGGCAGTCTCCGGACTACGCGGCGATCGGGCGTGCCTTCGGCGGCGACGGGGTCAGGATTCAGACTGAAGCCGAGCTGGGCCCCGCGATCGACGCGGGGCTGAAGGCGGGCGGGCTGCTCGTGATCGACGCGCGCGTTTCGCCGAGCACGATGTCCGATTCGTATGCGAAGGTCCATTACGGCGAAGCGAACCGCGCGCCCTTGCTGCGCCGGCTGGCGCGCAGCGGGTAGGCATGCGCTTCGAAGGCGAATTTCGCGTTCCGGGCGCGCCCGAAGCAGTGCTCGAGCGCTTCGCCGAGGTCGAGCGCATGGCGCAGTGCATGCCCGGGGCCAGCATCGAAGGGCGGGACGCGGAGGGCAATTACCAGGGTGCGATGCTGGTTGCTTTCGGGCCGAAGAAGATCAAGTTTCGAGGCAAGCTTGCCTGCGCGGTCGATGCGCAGGCGCGCACCGGTCGGCTGCACCTGCGCGGAGCTGCCGACATGAGGGCGGCGGCGCGCATCGAGGTGCACCTGCTCTACAGCGTGCGCGAAGACCCCGCGGCGGCGAGCACAACCAGCATCGTGGCCTTGACCTCGGATGCTGAATTGGGCGGGGTACTGGCCGATTTCGGCCGCACCGGCGGCATTGCGCTGACCAAGGCGCTGATGGAGACATTTGCGCAGCGCGTGGCTGAGGAATTCGGCCGGGAAGCGGCCCTGACCGGCGCGTCGCCGGTCCCGACAGAATCTGCACTAGGGGCGCTGCCGAATCAAGCGGCGGCGTTCTCGGCCCGAGCGCTGCTCTGGGCAGTCATCAAGGTCAAGGTCGCAGCATTCGCCACTTGGCTGTGCGCGCTGCCGAAGCGCAGTTGATCGGGGCTTGAGGAAAGGATTGGGCAGGCCGTCGGATCCCACGTGCACGCCGTTGCCGAGGTGGCGGCCAACGTCAAACCTTCGGCGACCTGGCCAACTTCAACCCGCGCCTACATGTGCTCGCTCGCCGCCGACGGGGCATTCGGTGCCGAGGGCACGTTCATCGCGCTAGCGCCGGTGCCAGAAGCGCTGCTTGCCGAGGGCTTTCGGCGTGCGGTGCTTGAGTGCCTGAGCGCAAACGAGGTCCTCTTGCGAAGAGGCAACCGGCGCCGCAATTGGGCGGTCGCAGGCCGCCATGTTTCCTGTGCGGCGCGCGCTTGCGCAGGATCGGCGCCCGAGCGCCCGCATCGGCCGGACGCGGCCAAGGCGCCCGGATCGAATCTCGCGTAGCGCTTCCGGCGCTATGTCGTCAGCCTACTTTGTAATGCACCACCAGGAACAGCTCTTCCACCTCCGCGGCTAGTTTCAGTCGCAGGCTCATCTCCCCGGTGATGTCCAGTTCTTCAAGATTCAGTCCAGCGTCGTTCACGCTTATCGTAGCCTTGTAGAGCCCACCGTAGCTGTCGCTCCGAGACATGGGGATCTCCGAAGAATCCACGATATCCCCGCCCAGGTTGACATTCGAAACCAGCAGACTGTAGTCAGCTTCCGTGGTGCACCGCGCGAACACGTCGATCCTCATGACGACGATGTTCCGATCCTGCGCAAAGAACGGGAACCGCTCTTTGCCGATGGTGAAACTCAGGACTTGTTCCGCGCCTTCGGCTGAAGGGTGGAGAAACTTGTGCCACTCCGTGGGGAATTCATGCCTCATGCTGAACATGCGCATGAACGGCTGGTCTGGCAGTTTAAGTTCATCGTCATTCGTGATGAATTTCTTAATGTACGTGCAGGCTTCCGTCTTGAAGGCGCCGCCATTTTCGCGGGCGGTGTAATTGAGGTGCAGAATCACATCGGAAATCGTCGAATAATCAAACTGACGTAGAACCTCATTTCCGTCACCCGCGTCGGAGTTGGCGCCCCCTAATTCAATCTGCCAATCGCTGATTACGCCGGCCCCTTCAAAAGGCAGGTAGCGCTCGTCCCGGAAATTGAATTCGAACATGCCGGCGTCGTTCTGCCCCCGGCTGGTGGCAATGGACGTCACCGGAACATAAACGCTGCGGAAGCGGCCATCATCGATCGGTAGGCCCTCTTCGTTTTCGTGTTCATAACCGCCTTGGCCGTTCATCGAGGTGTTGATGCGAGTGCTGTTGCTCAACAACCGCAAAGAGCAATTGACCGTCGTGTACGGCCCGGCGACACAAGGAATGGAAAGGCTCACCGATTTTATTCTTCTGAAATAATGTCCCTGGAAGTCGAGGTCGAACAGTTCCTCGGGTAGCGACACATAACATTTTCCCATCTCCCTCAGTTCGAGAAGCGCCAACGGCTTCAGCATCGCGAGGGAAATGCTCTTGCTGAGTTCCAGTTCCCGCCTGTTCCCTTCCAGGTACGATTTTTCCAGTTGCCGCAGGGACAATTGCAGCTTTTCGCCGGAGACCAGTCCCTGTTTCGAGTTATCCCAATAGCCGTACTGGATGAAATTCGCCGTATCCACTCCCATTTCGTATTTATAGGCCTTCTCGGCTTTCTTGGCCATGTCGTAGGCCAGGTTGTAGCTCTGCTTGTACACGGCAAACAA
>JACRAS010000025.1 GCA_016234705.1 Betaproteobacteria bacterium
CGCCCTACTCGAATATTTTCGCCACCACGCCTGCGCCGACGGTGCGCCCGCCCTCGCGGATGGCAAAGCGCAGCCCCTGCTCCATCGCGATCGGCGCAATCAGCGTCACCACCATCTTTACGTTGTCCCCGGGCATCACCATCTCCGTGCCCGAGGGCAACTCGCAACTGCCGGTCACGTCCGTCGTGCGGAAATAAAACTGCGGCCGGTAGCCCGGGAAGAACGGCGTGTGCCGCCCGCCCTCGTCCTTTGACAGGATGTACACCTCGCACTCGAACTTGGTGTGCGGGTTGATGCTTGCGGGTTTTGCCAGCACCTGACCGCGCTCCACCTCCTCGCGCTTGGTGCCGCGCAGCAGCACCCCGATGTTGTCCCCCGCCTGCCCCTGATCCAACAGCTTCCTGAACATCTCCACCCCCGTGCACACCGTCTTCAGCGTCGGCTTCAGACCCACGACCTCAATTTCCTCGCCCACCTTCACCACCCCGCGCTCCACCCGCCCGGTCACCACCGTGCCACGCCCGGAGATCGAGAACACGTCCTCCACCGGCATCAGAAACGGCCCGTCGATCGCCCTCTTCGGCAACGGAATGTAGCTATCGAGCGCATCGGTGAGCTTGTAGATCGAGCCCTCGCCCATGTCGCTCTTGTCGCCTTCGAGCGCCTTCAACGCCGAGCCGATGATGATCGGGGTCTTGTCCCCCGGAAACTCGTACTTGGAGAGCAGCTCGCGCACCTCCAGCTCCACCAGCTCAAGCAACTCCGCATCGTCCACCAGGTCAGCTTTGTTCATGTAAACAATGATGTAGGGCACACCCACCTGCCGCGCCAGCAAAATGTGCTCGCGCGTCTGCGGCATCGGGCCGTCGGCCGCAGACACCACCAGAATCGCCCCGTCCATCTGCGCCGCACCCGTGATCATGTTCTTGATGTAGTCCGCATGACCCGGACAGTCCACGTGCGCATAGTGCCGGTTCTGCGTCTCGTATTCCACGTGCGCCGTGTTGATCGTGATCCCCCGCGCCTTCTCCTCCGGCGCCGAGACAATCTGGTCGTAGGCCTTCGCCTCGCCTCCAAACTTCCTGCTCATCACCAGCGTGATCGCCGCCGTCAGCGTCGTCTTCCCATGATCCACGTGCCCTATCGTCCCCACGTTCACGTGCGGCTTGGTGCGCTCAAATTTAGCTTTCGACATGATTGTTCCCGGTTACTTTTTGTTGATGATTGCTTCGGCCACGGTCTTCGGCGCTTCGGAGTAGTGCTTGAATTCCATGGTGTAGGTGGCACGCCCTTGCGTGAGCGAGCGCAATGTCGTCGAGTAGCAGAACATCTCGGCCAGCGGCACTTCGGCGCGGATCGCCTTGCCTCCGGGCAGTTCGTCCATGCCCTGGATAACGCCGCGACGCGACGACAGGTCGCCCATGACGTCCCCCATTTTCTCTTCCGCCGTTTCCACCTCGACCGCCATAATCGGTTCGAGCAGGACCGGGGAGGCCTTGCGCATGCCGTCCTTGAACGCCATCGAGGCGGCCATGCGGAAGGCATTTTCGTTCGAGTCCACCTCGTGATACGAGCCGTCGAACAGCGTCACTTTTACATCCACCACGGGGTAGCCGGCGAGCACGCCGTTCGGCAGCGTTTCCACCACGCCGCGCTGCACCGCGGGAATGTACTCGCGCGGCACCGAACCGCCCTTGATCGCGTCGACGAACTCGAAGCCCTTGCCCGCGGGCTGGGGCTCGACCTTGAGCCAGACATGCCCGTACTGGCCGCGGCCGCCGGATTGCTTGATGAACTTGCCTTCGATTTCTTCGCACACGCGCCTTATGGTCTCGCGGTAAGCAACCTCCGGCGCGCCGACGTTGGCTTCCACGCCGAACTCGCGCTTCATCCGGTCGACGATGATTTCCAGGTGCAGTTCGCCCATACCGGAGATGATGGTCTGGCCGGTTTCCTCGTCGGTACGCATGCGAAACGACGGGTCCTCCTGCGCCAGGCGGTTGAGGGCAACGCCCATTTTCTCCTGGTCGCTCTTGGTCTTGGGTTCCACCGCGACGTGGATCACCGGATCCGGGAACACCATGCGCTCGAGGATGATGATCCGCTTCGGATCGCACAGGGTTTCGCCGGTAGTGACGTCCTTCAGCCCCACGGCGGCGGCGATGTCGCCGGCGCGCACTTCCTTGATCTCGGCGCGCTCGTTCGCGTGCATCTGCAGCAGGCGGCCAATGCGCTCCTTGCGCCCGCGCACCGAGGTGTAGACCGTGTCACCGGAGTTGAGCACGCCGGAATAGACGCGGAAGAACGTAAGTTGCCCGACAAAAGGATCGGTCATGATCTTGAACGCGAGCGCGGAGAACGGCTCCGCGTCGTCGGGCTTGCGCGCCTGGGGCTTGCCGCCGTCGTCCTCGCCCTTGACCGCCGCGACGTCGCCCGGCGCCGGCATGTAATCGATCACCGCGTCCAGCATCGCCTGCACGCCCTTGTTCTTGAACGCCGAGCCGCACAGCATCGGCGTGATCTCGCTCTTGATGGTGCGCAGGCGCAGGCCGCGCTTGATGTCCTCGACCGACAGATCGTGGCCTTCAAGATACTTGTGCATCAGCTCGTCGTTGCCTTCAGCCGCGGCCTCGACCATTTTCTCGCGCCATTCCTCGGCCTCGGCGAGCAGGTTCGCCGGGATATCGCGCATGTCGAACTTCATCCCCTGCGTCGAATCATCCCAGTAGATCGCCTTCATCCTGACCAGGTCGATCACGCCGGCGAATTTTTCCTCGGCGCCGATCGGCAGTTGCAACGGCACCGGATTACCCTTGAGCCGGCTCTTCATCTGGCTGTAGACCTTGAAGAAGTCCGCGCCCTGGCGATCCATCTTGTTGACGAACGCCAGCCGCGGCACCTTGTATTTGTTGGCCTGGCGCCACACGGTTTCCGACTGCGGTTGCACCCCACCGACGGCGCAGTACACCATGCACGCGCCGTCGAGCACGCGCAAGGAACGTTCCACTTCGATGGTGAAGTCGACGTGGCCCGGAGTGTCGATAATGTTGATGCGGTGCTCCGGATAGGACAGGTCCATGCCCTTCCAGAAACAGGTGGTGGCCGCGGAGGTGATGGTGATGCCGCGTTCCTGTTCCTGCTCCATCCAGTCCATGGTCGCGGCGCCGTCGTGCACTTCGCCGATCTTGTGGTTTACGCCGGTGTAGAACAGGATGCGTTCCGTGGTCGTGGTCTTGCCGGCGTCAATGTGGGCACTGATGCCGATGTTGCGGTACCGCTCGATTGGGGTTTTGCGTGCCACGGTAAGAACCCTAGAAGCCTTTGACTGCCAAGACGCGGGGGGGCACCAGAAATTCACCTGGCTGGCCCCGTCAGTTGCGCCAGTGAGTTAAGTCGGAAATTCTGCTTGTATTCGTTGAAGTTGTTGGCGCCGTGCGCTTAGAAGCGGTAGTGCGCGAACGCCTTGTTCGCTTCCGCCATGCGGTGCACTTCATCGCGCTTTTTCATCGCGCTGCCGCGACCCTCGGCCGCCTCCATCAGTTCGTTCGCCAGGCGCAAGTCCATCGATTTTTCGCTGCGCTTTTGCGCCGCCTCGCGCAACCAGCGCATCGCCAGCGCCACGCGCCGCACCGGGCGCACTTCCACCGGCACCTGGTAGTTGGCGCCGCCGACGCGGCGGCTTTTCACCTCGACCATGGGCTTCACGTTGGATACCGCCTGGCCGAACACCTCGATCGGATCCTTGCCGGACTTGGTCTTGATGGCGGTGAATGCGCGGTAGATGATGCTCTCGGCAACCGACTTCTTGCCGCGCGTCATCAGCACGTTGATGAATTTGGCGACGTCCTGGTTGCCGAATTTCGGATCCGGAAGAATATCGCGCTTGGGAACTTCTCTGCGTCGTGGCACTTTATGACCTCAATGTCGAATGTTCGAATGTTCAATTGTCAATATCGAATTTGGCTATCGCTTTTCGTGCGTCTGCGGCCCGATTCAACACTAAGCATTCATAATCAAAAAACAGCCCTTACGCCGCCTTCGGCTTCTTGGCGCCGTATTTGGAACGGCTCTGCTTGCGGTCCTTCACGCCTTGCGTGTCCAGGCTGCCGCGCACCATGTGGTAGCGCACTCCCGGCAGATCTTTCACCCGGCCGCCGCGGATCAGCACCACCGAGTGCTCCTGCAGGTTGTGGCCCTCGCCGCCGATGTAGCTGATCACCTCGAAACCGTTGGTGAGGCGCACTTTCGCGACCTTGCGCAACGCAGAATTCGGCTTTTTCGGCGTGGTGGTATAGACACGCGTGCACACGCCGCGCTTTTGCGGCGAATTGCCGAGCGCGGGCACCTTGCTTTTGGCCGTGACGCGCTCCCTTGGCTTGCGCACTAATTGATTGATTGTCGGCATTATTTGATGTTCCGAAATAAAATCGGGACGACCAATCTACCCATGGCCGCCCCGGATATCGCAAAGAGGCGGGATTATACAAACAAAATCAAGGGCGAGTCAACAGGAGAAACCCCCTGACGGCGGCGTTGGGCGATTCGAGTCAGCCGGTGCCGTCTGCCGCGCTTGATGATCAGCTCCTCTGGGTATCGACTGCGGCCCACGCGGTGTACCCAAGGCTTCTAGCCGCGCTTACCTTTCGCGAGCTTGTTGAAATACTCATACTCGGCGGTGTTGACCAGAGAGCGGCGGAACTCTACCGGCGCATCGTTGAAGGTCATCGCCACGCGCCTGATTTCGAGCAACGGGTCGCCGCGGTCGACCCGGAGCAGCCCCGCCGTCTCGGCGTCCGCCAGCCTGGCGCGCAGGCGCTCCGCCGAGCGTACGACGTTGATGCCGAAGGCGGTCTGGTAGAGGTGGTAGATGGTATTCGGCCGATTGCGAAACTGCCGCGCCGTGAGTCCCGGAAACAGCGCCTGAGGGATGGCGATGTCGTCGAGCATGACCGGCCGTCCGCCAAGGCTCAACAGGTTGCGGATACGGAACATCCCCGCACCGCGCGCGCGGCCGAGCCCTTCCGTTTCCTCCTGATCGCCACGGCGGCGGCGAAAGGATAGCATTTCGACCACCGGAGTTTCGCGGCCGCCGTCGCTGCGCATGATATGGAAGAAGTGGAACATCTGGCGATCGAGGTTGTGCGCCGTCACGAACGTTCCCCGCCCGTGCTGACGCAGGAGGATGTTCTCCTGAACGAGTTCGTCCACGGCTTTGCGCACGGTCCCGACGGCCAGATGGAAACGCTCGGCGAGCAGCCGTTCCGAAGGGATCGCCACGCCGGGCTTCCATTCGCCCGCCATCACCGCCGTTGTCAGCAGCCGTTTGACCTCCTTGTACAGCGGCGTATCGAGCGCGGTCCCGGCGATCAGCTTTTCGTTCAAAGCCGTATCTTCCCATTTACGCATGACTTTGCCTTTCCGCTGATCGATGCCTGCGCATCATAGCTAAACGCCGGCTCTGCTACAACTCATTTATATGAGCTAGTTGACATTTCGATCGAGGCTGACTAGCATGGAGGCTGAATTGATTGCCCGCTGGGCTCAACGCAGGAGTTATCGATGATACATTTCGTGGTGCATGACGAGCACGATTCGGTCGGCGTGGTCGTCGTCGAAGGCGTCAAATCCGGCCAGCAGCTTACCGGCTGGATCATGGACCAGGACAAGGAAATCAAGGTGCGCGCGCAAAGCGACATCCCCATCGGCCACAAGCTGGCGATCCAGAAGCTGAAGGAGGAGGACACGGTGATCAAGTACGGCGTCGATATCGGCCGCACCGTTGCGCCGATCAAGGTCGGCGAACATGCGCATGTGCACAACATTAAGACCAAGAGGTGGTAGCCATGAATCTTTCCAAAGCGAAGTTCTGGGGCTACAAACGCGAAAACGGCCGCGTCGGCGTGCGCAATCACGTCATCATCCTGCCGGTCGACGACCTCGCCAACGCGGCGTGCGAGGCCGTCGCCAACAACATCAAGGGTGCGATGGCGCTGCCGCATCCCTATGGACGCCTGCAGTTCGGCGCCGACCTGGAGTTGCACTTTCGCACCCTCATCGGCACCGGCTCCAACCCCAACGTCGCCGCGGTGGTGGTGATCGGCATCGAGGAGGAGTGGACCAAACGCGTGGTCGACGGCATCGCCAAGACCGGCAAGCCGGTGTGCGGCTTCGGCATCGAGCAGCACGGCGACCATGACACCATCATGCGCGCGTCCAAGGCAGCCAAGCAGTACGTGCAGTGGGCCTCCGAACTGCAACGCGAAGAGCGTCCGCTGAGGGACCTGTGGGTGTCGACCAAGTGCGGCGAATCCGACACCACCTCGGGCTGCGGCGCCAACCCCACGGTGGGCAACGCGTTCGACAAGCTCTACCCGCACAAGGTTACGCTGGTGTTTGGCGAGACCACCGAGATCACCGGCGGCGAGCACCTGGTGGCGGCGCGCTGTCGCACGCCCAAGGTGCGCGAGCAATTCATGGCCATGTTCGACCGCTACCAGGAAGTGATCGACCGGCACAAGACCAGCGATCTGATGGATTCGCAGCCGACCAAGGGCAACATCCTCGGCGGCCTGACCACCATCGAGGAAAAAGCGTTGGGCAATATCCAGAAGATCGGCAAGAAATGCCTGGTGGACGGCGTGATCGACAAGGCCGAAGTACCGAGCGGCCCCGGCCTGTGGTTCATGGACTCGTCCTCGGCGGCGGCGGAAATGGTTACGCTGCTGGCGGCGAGCGGCTTCGTCGTGCACCTGTTCCCCACCGGGCAGGGCAACGTCATCGGCAATCCGATCCTGCCGGTGATCAAGCTCTCGGCCAACCCGCGCACCGTGCGCACCATGTCCGAGCATATCGACGTCGACGTGTCCGGTCTCCTGCGCCGCGAAATGACGCCGGACGAGGCGGGCGATGCGCTGCTCGACTGCATGTTCCGCACCGCCAACGGCCGCCTGACCGCCGCCGAGGCGCTCGGCCATCGCGAGTTCGTGCTGACGCGCTTGTACGAAAGCGCGTAGCCGGCGATCGGGCCCGGCGAAAGTCAGCGCAATGGACATGCTGCAGGTCTCGGTCTGGCGCGGCGCCGCGTCCGTTGGCTATCGCAGCTACGAGGGGCCGCGCCAGGAAAGCCAGAACGTGCTCGATGTGGTGACCTGCATCAAGCGCAGCATCGATCCCACCCTGTCCTACCGTTTCGCCTGCCGCGTCGGCATGTGCGGCGCCTGCGCCACCGCCGATGAACGTTGATCTGAAGCAGGTGGAAGAGGCGGCCAAGGAGCTCTATATCCGCGCGCTCAAAATCCTGCCGCCCGACGTCAAGTCGGGCATCGCCGCGCTATCGCAACGGGAAACCGACGCCACTGCGAAGTCCATACTCGGCACCATGATCCGGAACATCAGCGTCGCCGAGGACACGGCCAACCTGCTGTGCCAGGACACCGGCATTCCGATCTACAACGTGGCCATCGGCCGCGGCGTGAACGTGGACGGCTACGCGCTGAAGCAGGCGATACGCGCGGGCTGCGAGCGCGCCACGCGCGAGCACCCGCTGCGCTCGTCTGTGGTGCACCCGGTGACGCGCAAGAACGAGCATAGTTCCTGCGGCCGCGGCGTGCCGGTGATCCACATCGATTTTTCCGGCCGAGACGAAACCCTCGAAATCGAGATGATCCCGAAGGGTTCGGGCTCGGAGAACAGCTCCTGGCTGAAAATGGCCATCCCCGCCGAAGGCGTGGATGC